>NZ_JBBMFD010000001.1:0-459731 GCF_040096205.1 Solibaculum intestinale
GGGGGGGCCGCGCGCCCGGCGCCGGGCGCTTGCCGGTTCTTCGTAAGCGACTCCATCGACGGGTTCCAGCGGCTGGCGGGGATTCTGCTGGGCAGCGAGGAAAGCCTGGATGTGCGGCAGGTGGACATTGATTCCACCGCCTGTTAACCAATTGAAGGAGATTTTTCATTGAAAAAGGACGTACTCATCGACATCAAAAGCCTTCACCAGGTGGACGATGCTTCTGATACCATGGAGCTGACCACCATCGGGTCCTTTACCCGAATGAACGGCAATTACTATATCACCTACCGGGAATCGGAAGCCACGGGGCTCGACGGCGTGGTGACCACCTTGAAGGTGGAGGGGGACCGGAAGGTCACCCTCATCCGCGGCGGCGCCCAGCATTCCAGGCTGGTTCTGGAAAAGGGCCAGCGCCATCACTGCGCGTACGACACCGGATTCGGCGCCATGATGGTGGGAATTTTCGCCGAGCAGATCGACGTGGAGCTGAAGGAAACCGGCGGGAAGCTGCATTTTCGCTATAACCTGGACATTAACGCGGACTTAGCCAGCCGCAACGACGTACAAATTACCATCAGAGAGGCAGGAAACAACGCATGTCAGATGTAGTCACAAAAGCAACTGGCCAGCTGCGCGCCGCCATTGAGGACGCGGCGAAAAAGGCCATCGCGGCTTCTACCCTTCCCCAGGGGGAGCTTGCCCCCTTTACCATCGAGGTCCCGGCGGACCGGTCCCACGGGGACTTTGCCGCAAACGCGGCCATGGTCTCCGCCCGCACCCTGCGCACGGCGCCCCGGAAAATCGCCGAGGCCATCGGGGAGCATCTGGACCTGACGGGCACTTACTTTGACCGGGCGGAAATCGCAGGCCCCGGATTTCTCAATTTCTTCTTAAACCCGGGCTATTATGCGGACATTGTCAAGGACGTGCTCGACAAGGGCGACCAATACGGCCGGTCGGACTATGGCAAGGGCGAGCGTGTGGTGGTGGAGTTTGTCTCCGCAAACCCCACCGGCCCCATGCACATCGGCAACGCCCGGGGCGGCGCTTTGGGCGACGGCATCGCATCGGTGCTGGACGCCGCGGGCTACCAGGTATGGCGGGAATTCTATGTAAACGATGCGGGTAACCAGATCGAAAAGTTCGCGCTTTCGTTGGAGGCCCGGTATTTGCAGCATTTTCAGGGGGAGGACGCGGTTCCTTTCCCGGAGGACGGGTACCACGGGGCGGACATCACCGAGCGGGCTAGGGAATTTGCCGAAGCGTTCGGCGACCGGTATGTAAACGCGGATACGGACGAACGCAAAAAGGCGCTGGTGGATTACGTCCTGCCCCGCAACATCGAAGCGCTGCGCCGGGATCTGTCCCGTTACCGCATTGATTACGACGAATGGTTCCGGGAAAGCGTGCTCCACAACGACGGGGAGCTGAAAGACACCATGGAACTCATGAAGCAGAAAGGCCTTACCTACGAAAAGGACGGGGCTCTTTGGTACAAGGCCACCGAACACGGCGGCGAAAAGGACGAGGTGCTCATCCGGCAAAACGGCAATCCCACCTATTTTGCGGCGGACATCGCCTATCACCGCAATAAGCTAGAGAAGCGGGGATTTGACCGGGCGGTCAACGTCTGGGGCGCGGACCACCACGGCCATGTGGCCCGGTTAAAGGGCGCTCTGGACGCCATCGGCCTGGACGGCTCCAAGCTGGACATTGTGCTCATGCAGCTGGTGCGGCTGTTCCAGAACGGGGAACCGGTGAAGGTTTCCAAGCGCACGGGCAAGTCCATCACCCTGGCGACCCTGCTCGACGAAATCCCGCTGGACGCGGCCCGGTTCTTTTTTAACCTGCGGGAATCCACCAGCCAGCTGGACTTTGATTTAGGGCTAGCGGTGGAGCAGTCCTCCCAGAATCCGGTGTATTACGTGCAGTACGCCCACGCGCGCATCTGCTCGATTCTCAAAAATCTCAAGGAGGAAGGAGTGACTCCCCGGGCCTGCACCCGCGAGGAGCTCATCGCCCTGCAAGCGCCCGAGGAGCGCGAGCTCATCCGTCACCTTTCCGCTTATACCGGTGAAATCATTGAAGCAGCCAAGGCCTACGACCCGGCCCGCATCACCCGGTACGCCATCGACCTTGCCACTTTGTTCCACAAGTTCTATAACGCCTGCCACGTCAAAGGCGAAAACGAGCCGCTGATGCAGGCGCGCCTGAATCTGTGCATGGCGGTGCGCGGGGTGCTGCACAATGTGCTGGCGCTTCTGAAAATCACTGCGCCGGAAAGCATGTAATTCGTTCCTTCCCTTCCTCAGAGGTTTGCAGAAAACAAAACCTATGCTAAAATAGGAAAAGAGACGGGGCCTGGATGCCAGACCCAAAGGTTTTGACTCATACAAAGGAGCTGAACATCAACCAAATGGACGTTCCATTTAAGCTGCCCCTTCTGCTGGACGGGGCCACCGGAACCAACCTCATCGCCGCTGGAATGCCCCGGGGCGTCTGCCCGGAGCAATGGATTTTAGAAAATCCCAAGCCGCTGCAGGACTTGCAGCGCAGCTTTATCGAAGCGGGGTCGGACGCGGTCTTAGCCCCTACCTTCGGCGCCAACCGGGCCCGGCTCTCCTTTTATAAGCTGGCCGACCAGGTGGAGGAAATGAACGCCCGCCTGGTGGCGCTTTCCAAAGAGGCGGCGGCCGGCCGTGCGCTGGTGGGCGCGGACCTGTCTCCCACGGGGCTGTTCATCGAGCCCTTCGGCGAGGCGAGCTTCGAGGAGATTGTGGAGATTTATAAGGAACAGGTGGAGGTTCTCAAGGAGGCGGGGGCAGACTTCGTCTTTTGCGAGACGATGATGAACCTGTCCGATATCCGGGCCGCCCTGCTGGCGGCCAAGGAAACAGGCCTGCCGGTCTTTTGCAGCATCACGGTGGACAAAACGGGGCACACCCTGTCGGGCGCGTCCTTGCTGCCTACCCTCATCACGCTGCAGAGCATGGGGGCCAGCGCCGTGGGGCTCAACTGCTCCACCGGCCCTGCGGACATGCTTCCTTTCCTGGCGGAAGCCGCCTCTCATGCCACTGTTCCCCTCATCGCCAAGCCCAACGCCGGTCTGCCCGATTCCGACGACGGGGATTACCTGCCTCCCGAGGCGTTCGCCAAGGAGCTATCCGCCCTGCTCGACGCTGGGGTTACCATCATTGGCGGCTGCTGCGGTTCTACGCCCGCACACATCGCGGCGCTGCGCGAGCTGCTCGACCGGAAGGTTCTGCCGGCAAAGGCAGAGGAGCCGGACGCCTATGCCGCCGCCAGAGAGGGCGAAGCCTTCTTTTTGGGGGACGACATCACGTTGAGCGATCCGGTGGAATGCGACCTGGACCTGGCGGACAACCTCATTGACATGGAGGACGAACAGGTAAGCGCCGTCTTGGTGCATATCCGCAACCGGGAAGATGCCCTGCTGTTTGCGGAAAACGCGCACATGTCCCGCCTGCCCGTGTGCTTCTCCGCCGACGGCCCCGAAGGTCTGGATACCGCCCTGCGGCTTTACCAAGGCCGGGCGCTGGTGGATTCGGACAGCGAGATGGACCCGGACGCTCTGCATACCATCGCCGCTAAATACGGCGCCATCGTGTTCTAGTGAAAAATGGATTGCAGCGAAAGGAGAAGGGCTCTTTTAAGAGCCCTTCTCCTTTCTTTCGATCTCCGCCCTCTGCCACAGCATGTACGTCTTTAGTATTTCCCCGGATGCATTTCATCCGCGCCGCTGCTCCCAGGCGGCATCCGGCCTTCTCCTTCTCATCCTTTCCTGTGCTACGGAAAGGGATCCCGCATTTTTCGTCCCGGTCCCTTTCGTTTGGAATGCTCCAAGCGTGGCATGTAAGGCAAAATTATCAGATTCAGGGCTTGACGGGGGATGGGACATGTGTTAAAATAATTACACCTCTGAATGGGCTTATTTTTTTTGCCCGATTGAGGGAGGCCAAAATTATTCCGTCACACGGGAGGTGCCGAACAATGAGAGTCAAAATTACCCTTTCTTGCAGCGAGTGCAAGCAGCGCAACTACAACACCATGAAGAACAAGAAGAACGATCCCGATCGGCTTCAGATGAACAAGTACTGCCGCTTCTGCAAGAAGCACACGCTCCACAAGGAAACCAAATAAGACCAGACGGGAGGAAGAAAGATGTCTGACGTTACCACTGAGGTCAAAAAGCCGGAAAAGGAAAAAAAGAGCTTCTTTTCGAAAGTGGGCAAATTTTTCCGCGGCTATGTCAGCGAATTCAAAAAGATCGTCTGGCCGACCTGGAAACAGGTCAGAAAGAACACCCTTGTTACCATCGTCATGGTAATTGCCGTGGGCATTTTCATCTGGCTGCTGGACTTTGCGTTTGGCTGGCTTCTGGATTTTGTTCTGGGCTTGATCGGCTGATGAGAGGAAGTAGGGTACATGGCTGAAACAGCGAAATGGTACGTGGTGCACACCTTTTCCGGATATGAGAACAAGGTGGCGACCAATTTGCAGACCATGGTGGAGAATCGAAAGCTCCACGACCTGATTCAGGAAATCCGGGTCCCGACTGAAACCGTCGTCGAGCTGACGGACAATAAGAAGCGCGAGGTGGAGCGCAAGCTCTTCCCGGGCTATGTCCTGGTAAAAATGGTGATGACAGACGATAGCTGGTATGTGGTGCGCAACACGCGCGGCTGCACCGGCTTTGTCGGGCCTGAGTCGAAACCGGTTCCCCTGACGGAGGAAGAAGTTTTGGCTTTGGGCGTCGAAAAGAAGAACTTTGTCGTCAATTACGCGGTGGGCGACAACGTCCGCATTGTGGACGGTCCGCTGGAAGGCTTCATCGGCATCGTCGAGGAGCTGGACACGGAGAAGAACAGCGTACGGGTCCGTATTTCCATGTTCGGACGGGAAACGCCGGTCGAGCTGGAGCTGGATCAAGCGGAGCCGGTGGAATAACCGGTTGTCCGCATTGCTTTGAAACGAACGGCTGCCGCCGTTTGCTTGGAGCGTTTCGCTCCTCGGGGCCTAAGGGCTCCGGTGGGAGGAGGATGCATCGGAATCCTCCGCCAATTACCACGTTATTTTGGAGGTGCAAACAATGGCACAAAAGGTTACGGGTTACATCAAATTGCAGATCCCGGCCGGAAAGGCCACCCCTGCGCCGCCTGTCGGCCCTGCACTGGGTCAGCACGGCGTCAACATCATGGCATTTACCAAGGAATTCAACGAGCGCACCAAGAACGATGCGGGTCTCATCATCCCGGTGATCATCACCGTGTATGCGGACCGCTCCTTCACATTCGTCACCAAGACCCCGCCGGCTGCGGTCCTCATCAAGAAGGCCTGCGGCATTGAGAGTGGTTCTGGTGTCCCCAACAAGACGAAGGTTGCGCAGATTACCAAGGAACAAATCCGTAAAATCGCGGAGCAGAAAATGCCCGACCTCAACGCTGCAAATGTAGAGGCTGCCATGTCCATGGTCGCCGGTACTGCCCGCAGCATGGGCGTCACGGTCGCTGATTAGTCACGCCCGGGTGGGAGGAAATCATCCGTTATACCACTCAACAGGAGGAAAAGCTAATGAAACACGGTAAAAAATATAACGATTCCGTCAAGTTGGTGGATTCCACCAAGCAGTACGACCGGGACGAGGCCCTCGACCTGGTGGTAAAGACGGCAAAAGCCAAGTTCGATGAGACCGTCGAAGTGCACATCAAGCTGGGTGTTGACGGCCGTCATGCCGACCAGCAGGTCCGCGGCGCGGTGGTTCTTCCCAACGGCACCGGCAAGAAGGTCCGTGTGCTGGTTTTCTGCAAGGGCGACAATGTGCAGCTCGCTAAGGACGCCGGTGCGGAATATGTGGGCGATGCCGACTTGGTTGCTAAGATCCAGGGCGAAGGTTGGATGGATTTCGACGTGGTCATCGCCACTCCCGACATGATGGGTGTGGTAGGTCGTCTCGGTAAGGTGCTCGGCCCCCGCGGCCTGATGCCTAATCCCAAGGCTGGTACCGTTACGCCGGACGTGGCCCGTGCGGTCAAAGAGGCGAAGGCTGGTAAGATCGAGTACCGTCTCGACAAGACCAACATCATCCACTGCCCCATCGGCAAGGCCTCTTTTGGTCCCGAGAAGCTGGGCGAGAACTTCGACACCCTGGTGGGTGCCGTTCTCAAGGCGAAGCCGGCGGCGGCCAAGGGCCAGTACATCCGCTCTCTGGTGGTTTCCGCCACTATGGGCCCCGGTGTCCGTCTCAACCCGGCCAAGTATGTTGGCTAAACTTTGCTGAATGGATTGACATGGAAGAAATTCTGTGTTATTCTAAAAGAAACGCTGTTCTTACCCTAAGACAGCAGGTGCTTTGTGCGTAATGGTTTAACCGCCTGCCGAGGAGAAAGAGCGCAGAAGATCCGAGCGCGGAGATTTCCGCTTTCGTATGTGTCTGTATGCCCTTCCCATCGGCCTGACGGGAAGGGCTTTTTTCGTGCAAAATCTTTGATACCGGAGGTGAAAGAATTTGCCAAGCGAAAAGATTTTGGAGCAAAAGAAGCAGTTGGTCAGTGACCTTTCTGAAAAGCTTAAGAACTCGGTAGCCGGCGTCCTGGTCAGCTACAAGGGTATTTCCGTGGCGGACGACACCAAGCTGCGCAGCGATCTGCGTGCGGCTGGCGTGGAATACGGCGTTGTGAAGAACACGATGCTGCATCTGGCAGCCGAAAAGGCGGACTTAAGCGAACTCGACAGCGTCCTCACCGGTACGACTGCTCTTGCTATCAGCGCGGAAGATCATGTGGCGGCGGCAAAGGTGCTCAAGAAGTTTGCCGAAACCCACAAGACCTTTGAAATCAAGGCGGGCTTTGTCGAGGGCAAGGTCATCGACAAGGCTGGCGTGGAAGAACTCGCGGAACTGCCCTCCAAGGAGCAGCTCGTTGCCCAGGTCCTCGGCGGCTTGAATGCCCCGATTACCGGTCTTGTGTACGTTCTCAACGCGAACATTACCGGTCTGGCGCGTGTCCTCAATGCTATTGCGGAGAAAAAGGGCGCGTAAGGTTTTCCTACAAACTTAAATTTGCTATGATATGATGGAGGTAACAAAAATGTCTGATAAGGTTTTAAAGCTCATTGAAGATGTCAAGACTCTTTCCGTTCTGGAGCTCTCCGAGCTCGTTAAGGCTCTCGAAGAAGAATTCGGCGTTTCTGCTGCGGCTCCGGTTGCGGTTGCTGCTGCGGCTCCGGCTGCTGGCGGTGCTGCTGCTGCGGAAGAGAAGACTGAGTTTGACGTTGTCCTGAAGGAAGTCGGCGCCAACAAGATCGCGGTCATCAAGGTTGTCCGTGAGATCACCGGCCTGGGTCTGAAGGAAGCTAAGGAAGTCGTTGACAACGCTCCGAAGGCTCTCAAGGAAGGCGTTTCCAAGGATGATGCCGATGCGATCGCTGCTAAGCTTAAGGAAGCCGGCGCGACTGCGGAAATCAAATAAGTTTCCTTTGGTCAATCAGAAAAGGGCCCTGGCTGATAGCCAGGGCCCTTTTTGCGTATAAAAGGACGAAACCTGTCCGTTTGTGTATTGACAGGAAATCTGATATTGATTATATTATATATATAATATATTTATTATATTGAATAGCGGAGGGGGGAACGGTTTGGAGGTCAATCGATTCAAAGATCAGGTCTGGGACCTGCTCAGGAGTATCTCGGAAAATATGGACCGGGCTTTCCGTCCTTTTACGGAAAAGGAAAAGCTTACTATGATCCAGGCCCGGGTGCTGATCGAGGTGGGGCAGTGTGGCACCCATACGATTGGGAGCCTGGGAAAACGACTTGGGATCGCCAGCGCCAATGCTTCTGCCCTGTGTAAGCGTCTGGAAAAGGAAGGCTTTCTTTTTCGCAGCCGGGACGGGCAGGATGAGAGACTTGTCCATCTTACATTAACCCCCTTCGGCCGCAGTGCACTCGAGCGTATTCATACGGCCATGAAAGAACGCTATCACGATGTTTTTCAGGAAAAAGATCAAGAAAAGCTCGATACCATTCTCAATGGGCTTTATACGCTCAACGACCTGCTTAAGCGGATGGGAAACAATCAGCCGGACCAGAACAAGGAGGCATCCATATGACTGAGCAAAAGCAGACTCCCAAAAAACCCCTTATATTTTATTACATCGTTGCCATGCTGGTGCTCCTTTTGCTCAATGCGCTTCTCTTTCCGACTCTGCTTGGAAATCAGGTCAAACAGGTGGACTACGGCACCTTTCTTGCGAAAATCGAAGCGGATCAGGTCAAGGAGGTGGAGGTCCAGGAAAACGAGATTGTCTTTGTGACGACGGGGGACGACGGAAAGGAAGAAGTTTGCGTCACCGGCAAAATGGATGATCCGGATCTGGTCAGCCGCCTGCAAAATTCCAGTGCCCAGTTTTCCAAGGACATTCCCAAAGAAAATTCCCCCTTGCTCAGCTTTTTGCTGACCTGGGTGCTGCCGATTCTCTTTTTTGTAGCCATCGGACAGCTTCTCATGCGCTCCATGCAAAAGCGCATGGGCGGTGCCAACGCTATGACCTTCGGCAAGAGCAACGCCAAGGTATATGTGGAAGCCCAAACCGGAAAAACCTTTGCTGATGTGGCCGGGGAGGACGAAGCCAAGGAAGCATTAAAGGAAATCGTGGATTTCCTTCATAACCCGAAAAAATACGCCGAGATCGGCGCAACCCTTCCCAAGGGCGCCCTGTTGGTAGGCCCTCCCGGTACCGGCAAAACCCTGCTTGCCAAGGCAGTAGCAGGAGAAGCGAAGGTCCCCTTTTTCTCTATCTCGGGGTCGGAGTTTGTGGAAATGTTTGTGGGCATGGGCGCTGCAAAGGTGCGCGATCTTTTTGAACAGGCTCAGAAAAAAGCCCCCTGCATTGTCTTTATCGATGAGATCGACACCATCGGCAAAAAGCGGGACACCGGCGGTTTTGGTTCCAACGACGAGCGTGAGCAGACCCTAAACCAGTTGCTCACCGAAATGGACGGCTTTGACGGCAAAAAGGGCGTGGTCATTCTAGCTGCCACCAACCGGCCGGAAACGCTGGACAAGGCACTTTTGCGCCCAGGCCGGTTTGACCGCCGTATCCCGGTGGAGCTGCCGGATCTGGCGGGACGAGAGGCCATCCTTAAGGTGCACGCCAAAAACATCAAGACGGACGGCCACATTGATTATACCGACATCGCCCGCGCCACCTCCGGCGCGTCCGGCGCCGAGCTTGCCAACATTGTCAACGAGGCGGCGCTGCGCGCGGTCAAATGCGGACGGGACCGGGTCATCCAAGAGGACCTGGAAGAATCGGTGGAAGTGGTTATTGCCGGATACCAGCGCAAGAGCGCAGTCATTTCTCCCAAAGAAAAGCAAATCGTGGCCTATCATGAGATCGGTCACGCGTTGGTGGCCGCAAAGCAGAGCAATTCCGCTCCAGTGCATAAAATCACCATCGTGCCCCGTACCTCCGGGGCCCTAGGCTACACCATGCAGGTGGCGCAGGAGGACAGCGTACTAATGAGCCGGGAGGAAGCATATAACAAAATTGCGACCTTAACCGGCGGCCGCGCAGCAGAGGAACTGATCTTCTCTTCTTGCACCTCCGGCGCTTCCAACGACATTGAGCAGGCCACCAAGCTGGCCCGCGCCATGGTCACCCGTCTGGGAATGAGCAAGGATTTCGACATGATGGCGCTGGAGACCGTCCATAACCAGTATTTAGGCGGGGATACTTCCCTTGCCTGCTCTGAGCAGACTGCGGCGAAGATCGACGCCGAAGTGCTTTCCATCATCAAACAGGCCCATGAAAAGGCCGCCGGTATTTTGAAGGATCATGTAGATAAGCTGCACGAACTGGCTGCTTATCTGCTTGAGAAGGAAACCATCACCGGAGAGGAATTCATGGAAATTCTCAACCGATAACGAGTACGGACGCCGAAAAAGCGGCGTACTGGATTGATAGGGAACGGAGCGATACAATTGCGTACAGAACAAGAAAATCCTTTGGGAACCGAGCGGGTGGGACGGCTGCTTTTGCGGCTGGCCTTGCCCGCTGTCACCGCACAGCTGGTCAACATGCTCTATAACATTGTCGACCGCATTTATATCGGGCATATTCCCGATGTGGGGGCAGCCGCGCTGACCGGGGTAGGAGTGACCTTCCCGATCATCATGGTTATTGCCGCCTTCAGCGCCTTGATCGGCATGGGAGGCGCGCCCCGTGCCTCCATCAAAATGGGGCAGAACGACGATGCCGGCGCGGAGGAAATCATGGGAAACTGCCTGACTGTGCTCGTCGGGATTTCCGTGGTGCTCACCGCCGTATTCCTGTTTTTCGGCCGGGACCTGCTGCTGCTTTTCGGAGCAAGCGGGGATACCATCGGCTATGCCAGCAGTTATATGAACATCTATGTCTGCGGTACCCTCTTTGTACAATTGGCACTGGGCATGAATTCCTTCATTTCCTCCCAGGGGTTTGCCAAGACCAGTATGATCACCGTGGTCATCGGCGCCGCCATCAACATAGCGCTGGATCCATTGTTTATTTTCACATTCGGTTTAGGAGTTCAGGGCGCAGCCTTGGCCACCGTCCTTTCCCAGGCGGTGTCGGCCGTTTGGGTTATGAGCTTTCTTAGGGGCAAAAAGACCCACCTGCGTATCCGCCGGCGTTATCTGCGCCCGAAGGCGTCGGTGATGCTGCCGGTGCTGGCGCTGGGCGTGTCCCCTTTTATCATGCAGAGCACCGAGAGCCTGGTGAACATCGCGCTCAATTCTTCGCTGCAAGCTTACGGTGGAGATCTGGCGGTGGGGGCCATGACCATTCTCGCAAGCCTGATGCAGGTGCTGTCCCTGCCGATTATGGGAATTGCCCAGGGTGCCCAGCCCATCGCCGGGTTTAACTTCGGCGCGGGCAAAAACGACCGGGTCAGAAAGACCTTTAAACTGTTGCTGATCTCATCGGTAACTTTTTCCGTCTCGCTGTGGCTTGCAATGATGCTCATTCCCCAGGTCTTTATTTCTCTGTTCAACAACGACCCGGAGCTGATGAAGGTCACCGTTTGGGCGGTGCGCATCTACATGGGCGGCGCTTTTGCGCTGGGCGCCCAGTTTGCCTGTCAGCAGACCTTTATCGCAGTGGGCCAGGCGAAGGTGTCGCTGCTGCTGGCCTTGCTTCGCAAAATCGTGCTGCTCATCCCACTTATTTACATTCTGCCGAATTTTTTTGCCGACAAGGTGTTTGCCGTTTTCCTGGCCGAGCCGGTGTCCGACCTGCTGGCCGCCACCATTACGGTCATTACCTTCGCGCTGCAGTTCGGCAAGATTCTCGCCCGCAACAAACCGCTGGCGAAAGAACCGGCGGCCTGACGAAACGAGGAACAGCATGGATCGGGTTTGTCTTTTGTTTTTGTATTTTTTTATTTACAGCGTTTTGGGATGGATCTGCGAGACGGCCTATTGCTCCATCGGAAAGCGGCAATTTGTCAACCGCGGCTTTTTAAACGGCCCTTTGTGTCCGGTCTACGGCTTTGGGGCGCTGGCGGTGATCTGGCTGCTGCGTCCGGTTTACGAATATCCGATTTTGGTGTTTGTAGCCGGCGCAGTGGTGACCAGCGTGCTCGAATACCTGACCGGTTACCTGCTGGAAAAGCTCTTCGGGCTCAAACTCTGGGACTATTCCAAACGCCCCTTCCACATCCGCGGACGGATCTGCCTGCGAAACTCCTTGCTATTCGGTTTGTTGTCCTTGTTGTTGGTGGAGTTTTTGCACCCGGTTTTGCACGCGCTTTTGCAAAAGATTCCTCCGTGGCTTTTGGACGCTGCGGCGGTTGTGCTCTTTGTTTTGCTGCTCGTCGACCTGGCGGTCACCGTATGCACCGTGCTGCAAATCAGCGGCAAGCTTGGGCAGATTGGGCAGGTGCTTGAGGAACTCAACGAACGCAACGCTGCCAGCCTGCAGCAGATCGGCAAACGGTTCAATGAAAGCATGGATGCGCTCAAGGAACACCAGAAGGAACGTCAGGCCGAAGCGAAGGAGCGGATCGACCAATTAAACGCCCGTCTGAGCGAGCTGTTTACCCAAAAGCGGATGCAGCGCCGCATCTTCAAAGCTTTCCCCAACATGCAGTCAAAAAAGCACCAGGAGACTCTCGACCGGTTCAAGGAGCTTGCCAACCAGAAACGGGAAAAGAAGAGAAAAAAGAAATCGTAAGGATTGGCGGAGGTATCTCACAACCTCTTTCGAAGAGCGGATGGCATAAAAGAAAAAGAGAAGGTCCTGACAGGGAAATTCGCTGTCAGGCCTTCTCTTTTTTATGTTGCAGGGAATGCGCGGGATTATTGGGGAAGCGCCTGGGCCTTGACGACGTATTCCCCGTCGGGCAGGGAGGGAAATACATAATAGCCGTCCGCGCTGGACATGGTGACCGCAACCAGACGGTTTATGCCTTCTTCCGCCGTATAGAGCCCCACCCAGGCGAGGGGGATGGGAGCTCCGTCCGGGCTTTTGAGAAAGCCGCTGAGGAAGGAAACGGCAGCCGGCGATTCCTTCGCGCAAAGGGTGAAGTTGATCATCACAGACGGCTGATCCGAAGACAGGGTAACTGCCGCGCTGTCACAGGAATAGGAGCCTGCCGCCGCGATGGCGGTATAGCGGTCAAACGCAAGGCCGTAGAGGGCGTACTCCCCGGTTTCGCTGGACAAGGCGCAGCCGGCCACGTTTCCCGAAGAATCAATCAGATCGATACGGGCGCCTGGTACCGGCGTCTGATCCTTTTCCTCCTGTACCGTGCCGTAGACGGTACCCTTGCCGCCTGTAACCGGCTGCAGGACCAGTTCCTGGAGCAGCGCCCTATCCCCGGACAGGGAAACCGGCAAAAGGGAAGCGGCATGGTAGCCTTCCTTTGCCGCGCTGACCAGATAGGCAGCCGGCGACAGCGAATCGAAGGCGAAATATCCTTTTTCATCGGTATACACGTGGGAAACAAAGCGGCCGTTTTCCTCATACAGGCAGACAAGAGCATCCTTAACCGGTTCGCCGCCGGGGGAAATGCGGTAGACGAAGCCGGAAAGCTGAAGAGGAAGAGGACTCGTTGGCTGCATGGTCAGCGTGGCGATGGCAGGCTGTTTGTCAACGATGGAAACCGCGTTTGTGAGGGTTTGCGGTGTATCAGTAGCAGTAGGTTGCATAGATTCATCCCTCCAAGATCCGGATAGCATTGAATTGGTTGCAAGCGTCCGCCTTCTCAAAAGAGAGACGGGGCAAGAATAAGGGCATGACCGGGGTCATCTGCCATTCTCTGTGGTTATGACAGAAAAAAGCGCCCGCATTTGAGAGCATGCGGGCGCTTTTCTGCCCTACGGCTGCATCCGCGTGGGAACATTGCGCAGATTTTTGGGTTTGGTGCGCGCATCATAGAAATTGATGAACTTGATGGCGTACAGGTCGCACAACACATACCGGTTCAGATCTTCCTGGTAAAGGGTGATGTAATTGATGCCGGAGGCGTAAAGAATGCCGTCTTTGATGACAATGTTATTGGTGCCGATGAGAAACTCGACGATAACGTACACGCCTAGGTTTCTGGAAATAACGCCGCGCAGGGAGCCTTGGTACACTTCTTCGTTGTTTTGAGGATTTTCGATTTCCGAGATGGGTTCGCTTGAAGACATATCCAGGTTGCTGGTTTGATTGATGTCGCCGTTCATACTGTGCATCATCCTCACTTATGTTTGATAGTAAGCATCGGTGGGATTGTAAAAACAGTGATCGCCGATGCGCACGACAAAGGTACCGATGGAACTGGGAAAATTGGAGCGGCAATTGGTAGAAAATGGATTGAAAAACCAGAGAGCCTGCCCTAAATTCCACAAACGTCCGCCTGCAATTGCCCAGTCCGCAATGTCGTAATGAATTTGTTCAGGCCTCATATTATAGATGTTTTGCGGATTATAGGCGCCGCGCTCTGTTTCTGAGGCACACACAAACTGCCCGGGCTGGAAAATAATCCGCCGGATGCTTTGCTGGCCTACCCTTGCGTATTCGCCTCCAGGCGCATTGACACGATTCATGACTACGCTTGCCACTGCCCGCATGCCGTTGTCTCCTTCGCCTCCCGCCTCGCACTGTATGAGCCTGGCGAGCAATTCCCTGTCTGAATAGGCCATACACACCACTCCTTCAACAGTCTCAATATATGTGGTAGATGGAGGTATTTATGTCGGATTCGCGGATTACGGACGAGGAAAGGCGCAAAATCCGGGTGACGCTTTGCGTGTACGCCCGACTTTCGCAGTGCTGTTTGGAGCGAACCAGGGAGATTCTCCCGGTTTGACGGTATAAGACAGGTTTTTCCCCGCATACAGTACCAATAGAAGAAAGCGGGGGATCAACATGGATGAGCGCAAACCCTTTGCAGACGGCCGTTCACCGCAGGAAAACCAAAGCCCATGGGACAGCGTGTGGATGGATCAGCTGTATGATTACCGGTTTGAGGATGCAAACGCTCCACAGGCATCGGTCCTGTTTTTAAAGGTGGACTGGAAGGAATGGGACGCGTCCAAAAGCATTCTGGAAGAGGTCGGGCAGGAACAGCCGTGCAGCTCTAATGCCCGTAAGCCAAAGCCGTGAAGCAAGGTGCAACCGCAGAAAAGCCCCTGGATACGAATGCATTCGTATCCAGGGGCTTTTTGATTGCCGCAGGAAACCGGCAAATCGGCAGAAAAAGTTCTCAGTCGAACCGGCGGGTAAACAGGTCGCTTTTTTCCAGCAGGCTTTCCACGGTATCAAAACCCAGCCGGTGCAGCAGCTCAATGACATAGGGGTTGTCAATGGGAGTCGGGTATGGAGCCTCGTCTCCGTAAACATTGACGTGTTCCCGGCCAAGCTCCCGGTCCAAGATGGCCTTGGGACCGCCCACACAGCCGCCCACACAGCCCATTCCCTCCAGGAAATTGGCCTTGACCTTGCCCTCCTTCAAATCGTTTAACATGGCCTTGCAGGAGGGAACGCCGTTTGCCTGCTGGGCTTTTACCGGAATGGGACGGCCGGGATTTAAGCGTTTGACGGTGGACTGCACCGCTTCGCTGACCCCGCCGGTACGCGCGTAAATACGCCCGGCCCTGGAGGAATGCTCCCGGTCGTCGTCGGGCAATGCTTCCGGACGGATGCCGGCGAAATCGAAAATCTGCCGGACCTCTTCAAAGGTGAGGACATAATCCACCGCGTCCTTCACGTCCGGCTCCCTGGCCTCCGCCTTTTTCGCCAGGCACGGGCCGATGAAAATGACCTTCGCTTCCGGTTCCAGCTGCTTGATGGTGCGCCCGCATGCCACCATGGGGGATACCGCCCCCGGAACATGGGGAAGCAGATTATGGTACACTTTGCGGATCATAGCAATCCAGATGGGGCAGCAGCAGCTGGTCAGCTGATAGTCTTCGTCGGTAAGAATATTCCGGTCGAACTCCAGCGCTTCCTTGAGGGTGAGAATGTCCGCAAACAGGGCGACCTCCACCATTCCGGCAAATCCCAGCTGTTTAAAGGCGGAGCGCAACTTTCCGGGCGTGACTTTCTCGGAGAATTGGCTGATAAAGGCGGGGGCGATGATGGCGTAAACCGGGGCCTCTCCGCTGTTCACCATGGCCAGAGCGGGCAGCACATCCTTGCTGGCGATCAGGTGCTTGGCCTTGCATCGGTCCACACAGGCGGCGCAGCCCACGCACAGGTCGGGCGTGGGAGTGGCGTTGCCGTGTTCATCGAGCTTTAGTGCGTCGAACAGGCATTTTCCCGCGCAGTTGGCCTTTTCCTCGTCCGAACAGCTGCATTCCCCGATCCGCCAGACCGGAGCATACTGATCCGGATGAAGCAGGCAGTCCAGCGGACGGGCGTCAAAGTCGCTTTTGCGGATTTTCTCCAGCTCTTCCTTGGTGGCGTTGTGAACCGCAGCGTTCATCAATCGCAGATAAATTTCGTTAAACGTCGGCATGGCAGACCGTCCTTTCCTGGGGCCGGCAAACACGGTTGCCCGTTTTGCCGCCTTTTCATTAGCATCACCAATTTTTCACTGTTTACTTATCTTAGCAGGACAAAGAGAAAAGCGCAAGGGCATTTTCCACTCCATTTCCGGAAAAAAGAAACACTGGAAACCATCCCGGTTTCCGCCCAAGCGAACCTGCGCCGCAATGGTTCGGCTGCCCCAGGTCTGCTTAGGATTTTAAAATTTCCTGAGATATGCTACAATATATAGGTTCTATTGGAAACACCGAGACAGCGGAGGAAAGCGATGCTTCAATTGATTTTAGGCCGCGCCGGCAGCGGGAAAACCGGCTGGCTGCGGGATACTATCGCCGCAAAAGCCCGCAGCGGCGAAGAATCCCTTATTTTACTTGTACCCGAGCAGGTTTCCTTTGAAAACGAGCGGGCGCTTTTGGGGCTTTTAGGTCCCGCCCTTGCCCGCCGGGTGGAGGTGCTCAGCTTTACCCGCCTGACCGACCGCATTCAGAGAGAAGCGGGAGGCGGCGCCGGCCGGCGGCTGCAGGACAGCGGCCGGTGCATGCTCATGACTGCGGCCCTCGAGCAGGTGAAGGACGAGCTGTCCTTTTACCGGCGCAGCATGGGAAGCCCGGACTTTATCAAGGCGGTGCTGCATCTGTCCGGCGAGTGCAAGCAAAACGCCATTTTGCCCACCGCCCTTAAAGCAATGGCCGATGAGATGGAGGAAAACTCGTTAAAGGAGAAAACCCGGGAGCTTTCCCTGATTCTCGGGTCCTACGAGGCGTTGGTGGCCTCCTCCTTTGTGGACCCTTTGGACGACTTAACCCGCCTTGCCTCCCTGCTGGCGGACTATCCTTTTTTTGCACAAAAGAAGGTGTTCTTGGATGGCTTTACCGGCTTTACCGGCCAGGAATGGGCCATTCTAAAGCGAATGCTCGCCCAGGCGGAGCAGGTAACCGTGACCCTTTGCGCCGATTCCCTGGACGAGAAGGGCGGGCCGGGGCTTTTCGCCCCGGTGGTAGAGACTGGACGGCGTCTCATAGGCCTTGCCAAGGAGCAGGGAAGCCGGGTGGCGGTCCCTGTCACGCTTACAAAGCCCCTGCGCTATCAAAGCGGGGCTCTGGCCAAGGTGGAACGGGAGCTTTTCCGCTTTACCCCGGGCGAAGAGGCGGAAGAGGAAGATGCCCTGTGGCTGTTTGAGGCGGCAAATCCCCAGGAGGAGGCCCAGTTCGTAGCCCGTACTGCCCGGTATTTAGCCCGGGTCAGAGGGTACCGATACCGGCAGATGGCGGTCATCGCGCGCACGGCCCAGCCCTATGTGGACGTGCTGGAAGCGGCCTTTTCGCAAAACGAGGTGCCGCTGTTTTTAGACCGACGAGAGCAAATCGACGCGAAGCCACTGACCGCCGCCGTGCTGACGGCGCTGGAAGCGGTCAGCAGGAACTTTGAGACCGACGCCCTCCTTCGCTACGCAAAGACCGGATTTGCAGGACTGTCTCTGGATGAAATCTCCCAGCTGGAAAACTATGTGCTTTTGTGGGGCATTGACCGGCGCCGCTGGCTCTCTGACTGGCAGGGAAACCCCCAGGGCTTTGCCGAGCAGTTTTCCGATGGGGCAAGGGAAGCCCTGTCTCAGATCAACCGCTCCCGTGCCCGTCTTATGGAACCGCTTCTTCATTTGGAGCAGGCGGCGCAGGACGCGGACGGGGAAGGCATGGCCAAAGCAGTCTACGGACTTTTGGAGGAAACGGGAGCCGCCTACCAGCTCAAAAGCCTGGTTACCCTCCTGCGGGAAGAGGGAAGAAACCAGCTGGCCGACGAACAGGCGGCCTTGTGGGAGCTTTTGATGGATATTCTCGACCAGGCAGCCCTGACCCTCAAGGGGACCCGCCTTTCGCTGCGGCGCTTCCTCGATACCCTGCGCCTGGTTTTTTCCACCTGTGACCTGGGGCTCATTCCCCAAGGGCTCGACGAGGTGCAGTTCGGTGCGGCTGACCGGGTCCGGCCCAATGAGCCCAAGGTGACTTTCCTTATGGGGGCAAACGACGGGGAATTCCCTCAAAACCGTTCCCCAGGCGGGCTTTTGACCGACTTTGACCGCAGCCGCCTGATTGCCATGGGGCTGCCTTTGTCCCAATCGGTGGAGCAGCAAGCCCAGGAGGAGCGGCTATTAGTGTACACGGCGGCAGCCAGCCCCTCCGAGCTGCTCATTGTCAGCTACAAGCGGCAAAACGCCGTGGGGGACGCCCTGCTCCCTTCCGTGCTGGTGGGAGAGCTTCGCCGCATGTTCCCCACGCTTGCCACCCAGGTATCCGAGCTGTCGCCGTCTTTGGCCCAGGCCGTGAGGCCGGCCTTTGAGCTGATGGCTTTGACCTTCCGGGAGCCCACCGTGCTCTCCGCATCTTTAAAGGCCCTCTTTGCAAACCGTCCCGGCTACCGCCGGCGGCTTTCCGCCTTAGAACGGGCCGCCGACCGCCGTCCCTTCGCCTTTGCCGGCCGGGACGCGGCCGCCCGGCTTTTCGGGAACAAAATGATCCTGTCCGCTACCAAAATCGAGAAATACCACCTGTGCCGGTTTGCCTATTTCTGCCGGTACGGGCTGCATGCGAAGCCGCGCAGGAAAGCGGAGTTCAACGCCCTCGAATACGGCACGGCCATTCACTTTTTGCTGGAGCGGCTGCTGCGCACCCATTCCCCGGCCGAGCTGGGCGAACAGCCTCCCGCCTCTCTGCAGCGGGAGATTGATGAGCTGCTGGAGGAATATGTGACCACCCGTCTGGGCGGCTGGGAGGACAAAACCCCACGCTTTCGCTATCTGTTCTCCCGCTTGTCCGCAACCGCCCGTGCCTTGGTGCTTCAATTGGCGGCGGAGCTTTGCCAGAGCGAGTTCGTCCCCACGGACTTTGAGCTTGCCATCGGGGAAGGAGGGGACCTCGCCCCCATGACCCTGCGCCTGCCCGGCGGCGGGGAGGTGCTGGTGGAAGGAAAGATCGACCGGCTTGACGTGATGCACAAAAACGGAAAAAGCTACGTGCGGGTGGTGGATTATAAGACCGGAACCAAGGTGTTTCAGCTTTCCGACGTGCTTTTTGGCCTGAATATGCAGATGCTTTTGTACCTCATCACCGTCTGGCAAAACGGGAAGGACCGGTATGGGGACGTGATTCCCGCGGGAATCCTTTACATGCCTTCGCAGGATGGCCCGGTGGAGGCCGGCCGGCACGCAAACGAAGCGGCGGTCAAAAAGGAGAAAGGCAAGCAGTTTAAGATGAACGGTCTGCTTTTGGACGATAAGCAGGTCATCGTGGGAATGGAGCCAGGGGCGGCGGGCCTCTTCATTCCCGCGAAGCTCAGTAAAAACGGGGAACTGGACAGCCGCTCGTCGGTGGCGTCCTTGTCCCAGTTTGGCCGGCTGGCCGCTAGGATGGAGGAGCTGCTCACCCGCATGGCTCAAACCCTGCGGGAGGGGGACGTGGCCGCCGTTCCCGCCGCCGGAGAGTACGACGCCTGCGCTTGGTGCGATTACAAGACCGTATGCGGCCACGAGAGGGGAGACCCGGTGCGCTGGATTGAGAAGATCGACCGGATACAAGTTCTCGAAGCGCTTGCGGAAAAGGAGGTGCAGCCATGAGCGAAGGGCGTACATGGACCAAGGAACAGGAACAGGCCATCAAGGCCCGGGACGGGACGCTGCTGGTGTCGGCGGCGGCCGGTTCGGGCAAGACGGCGGTACTGGTGCAGCGGGTTATCGAACGCATCACCGACCCGGGAAACCCTTGCGACATGGACCGGCTGCTCATTGTCACCTTTACCCGGGCCGCCGCCGCCGAAATGCGTGAGCGCATCGGGGCCCGGCTTTCCGAGCTTTTGCTGCAAAACCCCGCCGACCGCTATTTGCAGCGTCAGCAGCTTTTGCTGAGCCAGGCCCACATCAGCACCATCCACAGCTTCTGCGCGGACCTGGCCCGGGAAAACTTCAACCGTTTGGGCCTGTCCCCGGACTTTAAGATTGCCGAAGAAAGCGAGGTAGCCGTTCTTTCCGACCAGGCTATGGACGAGACGCTGGAGGAGCGCTACGAGGAGGGGAGCGACGGGTTTCTTCGCCTTGTGGAGCTGCTAAGCCCCAAGCGGGATGACCGGCCTTTGTGCGACATGGTGCGACGGCTTTACGAATTCGTCCGCTCCCATCCTTTCCCCGACCGGTGGATGAAAGAAAAGCTGGCGCTTTACCGCCCCGACGGCCCGGTGGGGCGTACCCCCTGGGGTGAAATTGTCGCTTCTTACACGAGAAGCGCCCTTGCCCACGGGGAACGGCGGCTTGCCTACGGCCTTGGACTTATGCAAAGCGAGCCGGAAAGCGAGGAACTGTACGCCCCCGTCTTTTCCGCCGCCAGGGAACGCCTGTGCGTCATCCAAGCGTTGCTGGAAAGCCGGGATCTGGACAAGATAGGGGAAGCCCTGCATTCCTTCGCCTTTGCCCGGCGCAAGCCGGTAAAAAAGGGGACGGTGCTCACCCTGGGGCCTCAGCTCGACGCAGTGAAAAAAGAGGTGCAGGAGCTTGTAAAACGCCTATGCGGGCTTTATGAGGCGGGGGAAGCGGAATGCCGGGAGGACTTGGATGCTCTCTACCCGCTGGTGGAAGCGCTGTTTGACACCGTCCGCCTTTTTTCCAGGCACCTCGATGAGAAGAAGGCGCAAAAGCACATGGTGGACTTCGGCGACCTGGAGCACCTGGCCATCCGTCTGCTGGTAAAAGAAGAAGAGACCGGCTTTGTCCGTACCCGGGAAGCAAAAGAGCTGGCCGCCCGGTTCGAAGAAGTGCTGGTAGACGAATACCAGGACACCAACGAAGCCCAGGACCTGATTTTCCGGGCGGTGTCCCAGGAGGAAGGAAACCTGTTCTTTGTCGGGGATGTGAAGCAAAGCATCTACCGGTTCCGCCAGGCCATGCCGGAGATTTTTCTGCGCCGGCGCAATTCCTTGCCCAGTTATCAGGACGGCAATTATCCCGCTAAAATTACCCTGGGCCGTAATTTCCGCAGCCGGGAAGGGGTGACCGACGCGGTCAACTTTGTCTTTCGCCAGCTTATGAGCGAGGAGCTGGGGGAGATGGCGTATGACGAAGCCGAGGAACTTCGCTGCGGCGCGGTTTATCCCCAAAGCGAAGAGCCGGATGCCGAGCTGATGGTGCTCGACCTGTCCGATCTTTCTAAGGAGGACGACCGGGGCGCCGCCCAGGCCCGGGCCATTGGGACGCGCATCCGGGAGCTGATGGACGGCGGGGCCACCGTGTTCGAGCACGGGCGGCTGCGGCCCATGCGCTACCGGGACATCTGCATTCTCCTGCGCAGCAAGGAAGGGCGTGCCGCCCGGTACGTCCAGGAGCTTTCCCTGCTGGGCATTCCTGCCTATACCGACGTGTCCGGCGGCTTTTTCGGCACGGTGGAAATCTCCTGTATGCTTTCCCTATTGCGGGTTCTCGATAACCCCGTGCAGGACGTGCCTCTTTTGTCGGTGATGCTTTCTCCGCTTTTCGGCTTTACCCCCGACGAGCTGGCGGACATCCGCATGGCTTCCAAGGGCGGCGCTCTTTACCACGCGGTGGTCGCCAAAGCCAGGGAGGACGGAAAATGCCGGGAATTCTTAGAATCCCTTTCCAGGCTGCGGCTGTCTGCAGCGGTGCTACCCGCCGCGCGTCTCTTAAACGAAATCTATGAGCAGACCGGGTACGCCGCTATGGTCCAGGCCATGCCGGGCGGGTCCCAGCGCAAGGCGAACCTGCTGCTTTTGACCGAGTACGCGAGAAAATACGAAAGTGTCGGCTATGGAGGATTGTCTGGCTTTCTTCGGTTCATCGACCGGCTCGAGCAGCGCAAGGACGACCTGGCTCCCGCGGCCACGTTGTCCGGTGCGGCGGATGTGGTGCGGATCATGAGCATCCACAGCTCCAAGGGGCTGGAATTCCCGGTGTGCATCGTGGCAGGCTTGGGCGGCCAGTTTAACAAAAGCGACGTGCGCGCTCCCGCTCTACTCCACCCCCAGCTGGGAGTGGGCCTCAAGCGGCGGGATGCGCTTGGCCGCCAGTTTACCACTCTGCCCCGGGAGGCGGTGGCGTTGGAGCTGGAACGGGCCACCCTGTCGGAGGAAATGCGGGTGCTGTATGTCGCCATGACCCGAGCCAAAGAGCGGCTCATTCTGGTGACGGAGCTGAAGGACCCTGCGGCTACGCTTCAGGCGGTGGCGGCGAACCTGCCCCCGTCCGGGCGGCTGGAGTCCTTTTTTCTGCGCCGTGCCAAGGGCTTTTTCGAATGGGTTCTGGCCTGCGCTTTACGTCACCCAGATGGAGGAGCGCTTCGCGCGCTTGCCGGGCGGGAGGACATCGAACCTCTGCCCGCTTCCTCGTCCTGGGCCATGTCCGTGGTTACTCCGCCGCCCTTAATCGGCGGAGAAGCGGGAGACGCCCAGCTTGACCTGCCCGTCCCCGACCCGGCGCTCATGGACCGCATCCAAACCCAGATCGACTGGGTGTATCCTTTCGAAGCGGTCAACCGCATTCCCGCCAAGGTAGCCGCGTCTGAGCTGGCGAAATCCGAGCAGACGGGAGCGTTTGTGGCCGTTTCCCGCCCGGCTTTCCTCAGCGGCGGCGGGCTTACCCCCACCGAGAAGGGCATTGCCCTGCACAGCTTCATGCAGTTTGCGGAATTTGACCGGGCGGCGGAGCACCCGGAAGAGGAACTGAGCCGGCTGCTTTTAAAAGGGTTTCTGACGAAGGAGCAGGCGGATTCCATCTGCATGGAGAAGGTGCGCCGCTTCTTTAAAAGCGGACTGTACAGGAGGGTGAAGGCCGCCCGGCAGGTTTATCGGGAAATCCGCTTTCACGTGGGCATCCCGGCCGGCCGGTTTGCCGGGGAAAATGTGGACGTGCGCGGGGAACTGGTGGTGCTTCAGGGAGTAGCAGACCTGGTGATTGAAGAGGAAAACGGGCTTGTGGTAGTCGATTACAAGACCGACGCCGCCCGGGATGGGGAACAGCTTTTGTTCCGCTATGCAAACCAGCTTCGCCTCTATGCCTACGCCATGGAACAGGTTTTCCATAAGCCGGTGAAAGAATGCGCTGTGTATGCATTTTCCTTGGATCATTCCTTTTCCCTGAAAGAGGAAAAAGCGAAACCGGGCCCTTTGTAAAAAGAAGTCCAATCGGTAAATATTGCAATTTATTCGGAGTATGCTATACTTGGGTATAACTAAAATTTGGGCAAACGCAGCGCCATGGCTCTCCAAACACAACGGGCTGTGGACGGAATAGGAGTGTCAGCATGAATCCATATGCAAAGCAGGGGCAGATCTACCATCCTTCCCAGCCGCCCTATGGAAGGGCGCCGGACCATTCGCTTTGGGCCACGGCGGAAAAGAAAAACTTATGGCACATGGGGAATGGAATCGGCCTGGCCATTCTGGGTATGCTGGCGGTGTCCGCCCTCATCGGGTTTGGTCTAGGCTTTTTCGGAAGTCTTTTTGGGTTTTATAACGCAAAAGGGGAATTTGTGGGCCCGGACGTGGCCGAGCAGCTGGTGACTCTGATCGGCTATATTCCTATGCTGATCGTTCCCTTTGTCATCTACGCCAAGGCCAAGCGGATCCGCCTGTCCGATGTGGCGGTTTTGTCGAAACCGCGCAAGGGGCTGATGGCCCCTGGCATCTTTGTGGGTCTGGGCTGCTGTATTCTGGGTAATATTTTGGTCATGATCCTGTCCATGCTGATGGCGATGCTGGGCATTGAGATCACCACGCCTGCCATGTCGGTTCCCACCACTTTGGCGGGCCAGGGAATTTATCTGCTGACGGTGGGGATTCTGCCTGCTTTTATTGAGGAGTTCGTTTTCCGCGGCATCGTCATGCAGCCTCTGCGCCGGTATGGGGACGGGTTTGCTGTCGTCATGTCCGCCATTGTTTTCGGCCTTGTGCATGGAAACCTGGTGCAGATTCCGTTTGCGATGGTGGTGGGTCTCATCATCGGCTTCTTTGTGGTAAAGTCCAACTCCTTGTGGGTGGGCATCGTCATCCATCTGATCAACAATACCGCCAGCGTAGTGCTGACCATGCTGCTTTCCGGCGTCAACGACGTGCTGGGGAATCTGGTGGTGCTGGCGTATTACGGCGTTCTGATTCTGCTTGCGATCGTATTTTTAGCCGTGCTTATCGACCGGCAGCGCTGGGTATTTCGGAAAAACCCGGTTCCATCTCCGCTGTCCCTGGGCAAGCGGGTGAGCGCCTTCCTATTTAACCCCGGCATGATTCTCGCCTTTCTGGCCATGGTGTATATGACCAGCTTTTACGTGAAGTTTGTGGGCCGATGGTAATGGAACAGGACATCCGGTTTATGAAGGAGGCCCTGCGCCAGGCGGCTCTGGCGGCCGGGGAAGGGGAGGTACCGGTTGGGGCTGTGATTACCAAGGGAGACGAAATCGTCGCTGTAGGGCGAAACCGGAGGGAAACCGGCAAGTCCGCCCTTGCCCATGCGGAGCTGGAAGCGATTGCAGAAGCCTGCCGCAGGCTAGGCGGCTGGCGGCTGTGGGAATGCACCTTGTACGTAACCTTAGAGCCCTGCCCCATGTGCGCGGGCGCCATCATCAACGCGCGCATCCCCCGGCTGGTATTCGGAGCGAAGGACGGGAAAGCGGGATCCGCCGGGTCGGTGGTGGATCTGTTTTCCCTGCCCTATAACCACCGTCCCGAGGTCGTTACCGGGGTGCTGGAAGAGGAATGCGCCGGGCTTCTGCAGGCGTTCTTTGCCGCCTTGCGGGAAAAAAGAAAGACGCAGCCCAAACGATGGAAAAAGCCGCAGGCATAAGACCGGCGGCTTTTTTGCAAATTCTGCTTCAAAACAAGGTCAAAAAGCCCGCGCGTATGATAAGGCAACAAGGGCAGAACCCCTTTTGCCTTGACAAAATCGGGATCATGGAGTAAGATGGAAAACAGTTGTAAAATAAGATATTCCGTATATCCGTCTCCGTAGCTCAGTTGGATAGAGCGTTCGCCTCCTAAGCGAAAGGCCGCGCGTTCGAATCGCGCCGGGGACGCCAGGCTGAGCCTGGACGCAATTCGCGTACCGGGCTCAGTTTTTAATTTTTCCTATTCATGCGCGTTTATGGCAGGGTATCTTTTTCTACTAAAAAGAACAAAGGTCGAAATTTGGAACTCGAAAATGAGACAATCCAGATTTCGACCTTTGTTCAGACATTGTCGCTGTCCGCTTCCGCCCTGTCTATGCCTTGGCTCAGGGCTCGGTTCACGGAGAACTCCCGTTGGACTCTTGCACCAATCCGGAAGAAAAAAGAAAGTGCTGCTGCGCGTATACGGGAAATACGGATCATGGCGGCCGCAGAGGACTGTATACCGTCAGCCAGTGGAATTTAGCGTAAGGGAGTGCGTTTTATGTACTATTCTACCACTTACCCATCCTTGCTGGGATTGCTCACCCTCGCTAGTGACGGAATGAACCTGGTGGGCCTTTGGGTGGAAGGCCAGAAATACTTCGGCGATCCCATCAAAGAGGCCATGGCCCAACGGGACGACCTGCCGGTGTTTTTTGCTGCAAAGAGCTGGCTGGACCGGTATTTTGCAGGGGAAAGACCTGCCGTCTCTGCGCTTCCTCTGCGTCCCATCGGCAGCGAGTTCCGCCGGGAAGTATGGAACATCCTATGCCAGATTCCCTATGGAGAGGTGACTACTTATGGTTTTATCGCCGAACGAATGGCGGCAAAGCGGGGCAGAAAAACCATGTCCAGCCAAGCGGTAGGCGGCGCCGTGGGACACAATCCCATTTCCATCCTCATTCCTTGTCACCGGGTGGTTGGCACCAATGGAAACCTGACTGGCTATGCCGGGGGAATCGGGAAAAAGATTATGCTGTTAAACCTGGAGGGTGTGGATACGTCACGGCTGTTTGTACCGACGAAGGGGACGGCCCTATAGGCAATCAGACCGAATTCAGGCAGGATGAGCGGTATCAATCGTACGCCGGAGAAGCGTTTCGGTATATGGTGCGTAAACGCCAGCCTTTCGTTTACGTATTTATGATCCGCGTTTGATTGCATTACCGGCAGATTTTTGCTATACTATTTTATTAAGTACAGTGGTGGTCCCTTTTGAGCTGGGGAACCGCTCGTTGTGCCTGAACGGTATGCATCAAAATCGGTAGAAAGAAAGTGGTACAAATAAAAAGAAAGCTTCCGTTTCCTCTTTTGCTTTCCGGCGTGCTCCAAAGTTTCCTTTTCAACATAGTGGTGGGGATTGTAGGGCTTTGTTTTCTTGTTTTCGGCTTTGTAGCAGATTGGATTGTCTTAACGATTGTTGGAGCGCTTGCCATTGCATTTTATATTCTAATCAGTGTCCGTAACCCCATCCGAACGCTTTCCAAGCTTTCGGAAGAAGCCGGTGAAACGGAGTTTGACAAGACTGTGGACGCTGTGCTTCACGGCGAAAAGAAGCCCGGCCTTTCTCTTTACAAAAGAGCCGTGTTTGCTTTGGAGGACACAATTCGGCAGAGAGATCCGGATTGGAAAGAGTAGAGCATGAGATATGTAAACAGGTCTCATATATGGTCAATATGAATAAGCAAAGACGCTTTCGATCCGGTCGAAAGCGTCTTTCTGTTCTGAATCGGAAAGGGAAAATCTTTATGAAAAACCGATGATAATCCCTGACTCTCTGATCAGACTGGGAAACCATGCGTATGCGGCGACCGGGATTCCCCATTGCATGATGTTCTGCGGGTAACCATTTGGCCGTCAGCAGCCGCCCTCATTATCAGGCCGTCAAAAAGCTTTTTCAAAGCCGTATACTGAAGGCGGTTTGGCGGAAGCCGGCAGTCAGATAGAAAGAAGGCGACACAGCTATTTTGGTGCATTTGTCCGTACCGCCCGGGCTAATGGAAAATCCGCCGATTATGCACAGCCGATTCGCTGCTGTAATTTCGGGAGGAATATGATATAATGCAACTATATGAAGTCTGAGGGCAGGAACCAGCACGGAAAGGGAACCCGCCGCGTCCGGCAAGGGAGTGAGAGAAATGAATATCCAAGCGAGTATTGCGCTGGACGTCCTGTCCATGGTATATGTGTTGATTCTGTTTCTCAATCTGGGTCACAAAACCAAAAAGGCCCGGCTTGATTATCAATATTTCTGGATTATGGGCACTGTGTGCGTGTTTTTGGCTTTGGATGCCGCCTATTTTCTCTTTTACGGGAAAGAGGGAATGGTTTGCCAGGTTCTTTTGATGATCATCAAGAGCCTTTATCTGATCGTCAACTGCCTTGTCATCTGGCTTTGGGCACGATACATCGACTACACCGTCTTCGGCGATGGATTCGGGCGGAAAAAACACTGTATTTTCTATGACTGCGTTCTCCTCCTGAATTCGGGGGCGGTGCTCGTCAATTTGTTCACCGGGTTTCTGTTTTCGATTTCGCTGCAAGGCACCTTTGTGGTAGGCTTTGCCGCCATGTGGACCTTCACCATTCTCAATTACCTCACGATGATAATGATAACCGTGATTGTCCTGAAACACAAAAAAGAAATCCAGAGGAACATTTTTCTCCCGTTGCTCCTGTTCCCGCTGCCGCCCGCCTGCGCGGAGCTGATCCAAATTTTCTTCCGGCCTCTTTCCCTGATTTGCAGCTATTCCATCTCTGCCCTGCTGATCTTTCAGATTTCGCAGAACAACGCCATCTATACCGATGAGCTTTCGGGCTTAGCCAACCGCAGAATGCTCAATGAGCATTTGAGCAAATGGTTTTCGGAGTCCAAAGACGCGGTCATCTGCGGGATTATGATGGATTTGGACGGTTTAAAGGCGGTCAACGACACCTATGGGCATTTGGCAGGAGACCGCGCGATTGTCCATATGGCGCAGATCATCAAAAGCGTAGAACGCAAAGATATCCTCGGCGCTCGTTACGGAGGCGACGAGTTTGTTCTAATCTGGCTTTCCGAAGACGGGCGGGAGATGTATAACGTCGAAGAGCAGCTGGAAGAGAACAAAGCAAAGCTCAACCGGTTGTGGCCGCCCCACGAGCAGATTGATTTCAGCGTCGGAATTTTTTGCTGCCGGGATCGGGACCAGTTCACAGCCGAAGAATTTTTAAAGCAGATGGACGAAAGCATGTACCAAGCAAAAAAAGAAAAGAAAAGCTGCAGCGCGACGGCTCTTTGACTGTTCTGCTTGTTAGAGAAAAGCTGTCCGGCCGGACAGCTTTTCTTCGTATCCAGAGCCGCGGGTATGTGATCTTGCAGGCCGCCGCACTTGGGGCTATGGTACAAGCTTGCGCCTTCTATGAAGCAGAACATAGGCGGTACCCAGGCAAGCAACTGAAAGTTCTGTCGCCGGAAACGCGCACCATACGCCGGTGGTTCCAAACGCAGCCGAAAGAAGAAACGCGGCAGGCAGGATTACCGCGAATCCACGCAGAAGGGACAGAATCTGAGCGGGCCTTGGCAGTTCGGTGGAGGTGAAAAAAACCGACAAGATGATATTGAATCCAGCAAAGGGACAAGCGAGAAAATAAAGGCGCAGCCCTTCTACGGCGATGTTTTGCAGCAGTGCGTCGTGTTCGCTGTTGAAGGCCGCGGCAATCGGAGAAGCGCCGAAAAAGACAGCGCCAACCAGTATAGCGGAGAGAATCAGCATAGCGCCCAGCGCCCAACGCAAAACGGCATGCACACCTGTGCGGTTGCCTTCGCCGTAATTACGGCTGAGAAGGGGCTGAATGCCCTGGGCAACGCCCGTATAGACGGCGATCACCACCAGAGACAGATTGGCGATCACGCCGTAGGCCGCGACCCCCACATTCCCCTGCAAACGCAAGAGAATCGTATTAAACGCGATCATGACTACGCCGGAGGACATTTCTGTGACCAAAGAGGGAACGCCGCAGGAACAAATTTGCATTGCAAGTTTTCCTTCCGGCTTCCCTTTCCTTACATGAAAGCCGTTTTTCTTTTTTAGGAAATGGGGCGACAGGATCAGCATGCTGATGACCGGAGCCAGACCGGTGGCCAATACGGCGCCGAAAATCCCCATATTGAGCGGAAAAAGAAACACATAGTCCAAAACGATGTTGGACAGGCTTCCTCCGATCATCGCCGCCATGGAACGATGGGGCGCTCCATCGTTGCGGACAAAGCAGAGAAGAACGTTGTTGAGCAAAAAAGCCGGGGCGAAGAGCAAAATGACCTGCACATAGGTTTTTGTCATTTCGAAGACGTTTTCGTCCGCTCCAAACAAGGTTACAATCGGGCCGGAGAGGACCCCGCCCGCCAGCATGAAAAAGAGGGCAAAGCCCGCCGCCAGAAGTATCGCATGGGTAAACATGCGGTCAGCGCCCTGGGAATTCTTCTGGCTTTTTAAAATGGCATATCGGGTCGCGCCGCCCATGCCGATCATCAGGCCGCTTCCGTGGAGAAAGCTGTAAACCGGGATGGCGAGGTTTAAGGCGGCGAGCCCGTTTGCGCCCAGGCTCTTTGCCACAAAAAAGGTATCGGCCAAGATGTAGCAGGACAGCCCGATCATCCCCAGCACATTGAGTGAGGAATACTTGGCGAATTCCCGAAAGCAAGCGGTATGTTTCATCCCAAACCTCCCTGAAAGAAATAGGCCTGCGCTGCAACATGCAGGCCGACCAGCCAGACAGAAGAACGCTCCGGCGGATTATCCGTTCGCTTCTTTGTCTTTCATTAATTCAATTGCTTCTTTTCCTGTCAAGTGTTCCACCGTCATCTTCAGCATGCACAAGGAAACCCATTCCCGGTTGATTGTCTCCTGGCGGTGGAGCGCATCGTCGTTTGGGGCGTATTTGAGGGCCAGCATCTGGATGGCGGCGCGTTTTTCCTCGTCTTTTTCTATGACTTGTATCTTCCCGAACGCGATGACGCTTCGGAAATAGGAGGTGTATTCCTCCGGCACAATTTGATCCTGGTCAATCACGCAAAATGACGCCTTGGGGCATCTCGCAAGGGCGTCCAGCTTGTGGCCGTGTTTGGCGCAGTGAAAATAAAGGGCGCCCTCGTCGTATGCATAGTTCAGAGGGACCGCGTAGGGATAACCGCTGTCCCCCGAAAGGGCCAGCACCCCGCAGGTGCCTCTCTTTAAAACAGCACCGCATTCTTCGGCGGACAGTGCCTGCCGTTTTCTTCTCATCTCGCGAAACATATAGAGCCTCCTTTGAAGTTTTTAAGAAACAAAAAAAGCGTTTCCTTTCGTATCTTCTATGGCCTAACGATACGAAATCAACGCTTTCAGCTCCCCGGCGGTGAGCGCAATATTTTTTTGTATCCTATCACAAAAAGCTTTCGGTTGTCAAGCCAAACGATAGAAACGTTGCGCAGGTGGAGGGGAGGAGGCGAAAAAGCCGGAAAGAGAGAGCGGCCCGTAAAGAACTGCGGGCCGCTCTCTCTTTGGATGATTATTGTTCCTGTAAATTCAGCGTAATCGCCTTGGGCCGGGTCATGGCCAGGATGGAATATTTGACGCCCTGGGTCCCCATGCCGGAGGCTTTGACCCCTAAGAACGGGAAATGGTCGGGACCTCGTTCGGTTTTGTTGTTGATCTGCACTGTGCCCACTTCCAGACGGTTGGCCACATAAAAAGCATTGTTAACATCATTGGTAAAGACGGAGGATTGCAGGCCGTATTCCGACTGATTGGCAAGCGCGATGGCGTCGTCCAGATCCTTGACCCGCAGCACCGGCAGCACCGGCGCAAAAGGCTCGATCCAGGCCACCTTCATTTCCGGCGTTACCTGGTCGAGAAGGGTGGGGTAGAGCAGATTCTTTTCACGCCGGTTTCCCGTCACCAGCGTTGCTCCCAGCTTCAGCGCGTCGTCAATGAGGGATTGGGCAAAATCCGCCGCTTTTTCGTCGATGAGCGGTGTGATCATGTTTCCTTTCCTAGGATCTCCCACCGTCAGCTGTTCCACCCGCTTTTTCAGCTTGGGCACCAATCGGTTGGCCACCGTGTCCGTCGCTAGAATCCGCTTGACCGCCGTACACCGCTGGCCGGAATAGGAATACGCGCCGTCCACGATGGTGTTGGCCACGAAGTCCAAGTCCGCGTCGTCGAGCACGATGGCGGCGTCCTTTCCGCCCAGCTCCAGAAGAAGCGGGGTCATGCAGGAAATCTGGGAGATGTGACGCCCAACCTCAGTGGAACCGGTAAAATTGATGAAATCGATCCCAGGCTGGGTGACCACATAATCTCCGATTTGGCTGCCGCGGCCGGTGACGGTGTTTAAGATCCCCTTGGGGAATCCCGCTTGGTTGAGAACCTCGACCATATGCAGCGCGCTGATAGCGCCCTGGGTGGCGGGCTTGAGCACCACAGCATTGCCCCCGATCAGCGCGGGCGCAATTTTGGAGATGGACAGGTTGACCGGGTAGTTAAACGGAGAAATGGCCAGGATGGTCCCCAGGGGGACCCGCTCCACATAGGAAATCTTGCTGCGCGAGCCGCCCGGAAAGCTCTCGCCGGAGATGGCTTGGCCTTCCAGGCTTTTGCCGATATCCGCCGTATAGCGCAGAAGATCCGCCGAGCGGGTGACCTCGGAAAGGGCAGATTTTTTCTCCTTGGCCACTTCCATCACGAGAAGGTCCGCGATTTCCTGGGCGGCCTGTTCCAATAAATCGGCGGCCTGATAGAAGATTTCCGCCCGTTCGTACACCGGCAGGGCGGACCAGGCGGGAATGCAGTCCTTGGTGGAGGCGATGGCTTGGTCCACTTCTTCGCGGGTCATGGCCTGTACGCTTCCAAGCAGGCTGCCATCTACAGGGGAATGAATTCCGATGGTTTCGCCGGAAGCCGACGCCACCCATTCTCCATTGAGCAGGTTCCCATAGACCTTTTGTCCTTTTTCCATTTGTTCAAACATCGGTTGCACCCTTTCTTGTTACGCGTGTCATACATCTAGTGTTCGCAGAAAAGCCGTGATCATGCCAGCGCCGGGGAACAATCTTCGAAAGCGGCATCGCTGGCAAAAGCCTGATTAAGAATCGAACGGCGGGTGGAACAGGCGTAAATCTTGCCCCGGAAAGGCCAAACGCTTTGGAAGAATGCATCCATACCTATGTACAACGCGGGCAAGGTATGCCTGAGAAAACCGAATTGGCGCCGGTCGCAGCAAAAGGCGGGGAAACCGATGAAACACAATGGCGCGGTACCATTCGAGCAAAAAAAGGGCGGCAAACCAATTTCTGGTTTGCCGCCCTTTATGACAATCAGAGAAGTGCCGTATCAGCCGAAGATGGCGATCAGAACACCCGCCGCGACTGCGGAACCGATGACACCCGCCACGTTCGGACCCATGGCGTGCATCAATAGGAAGTTGCCGGGGTTCTCTTTTTGGCCCACCTTCTGAGAAACACGCGCCGCCATCGGAACAGCGGAAACGCCGGCCGAACCGATGAGGGGATTGACCTTGCCCTTGGTGGCCACATACATGATCTTGCCGAAGAGCACGCCGCCGGCGGTACCGATGGCAAATGCACACAGACCAAGAAGAATAATTTTGATGGTATTCCAGCTGGAAGGTCTGACCGTTGGCGGTGGCGCCAACCGTCACGCCCAGGAAGATGGTAACGATGTTGATCAGCTCGTTTTGCACCGTCTTGCTCAGACGGTCCACCACGCCGCTCTCCCTGAAGAGGTTGCCCAGCATCAGCATACCGACCAGAGGCGCCGCGGAGGGAAGAATCAGGGAGACCACGATGGCAACCAGGATCGGGAAAATGATCTTTTCCGTCTTGGAAACCGGACGCAGCTGCGTCATCACGACGCTGCGTTCCTTCTTGGTGGTCAGCAGCTTCATAATCGGCGGCTGGATAATGGGAACCAGCGCCATATAGGAATAAGCCGCCACGGCAATCGGGCCGAGCATATGAGGTGCGAGCTTCGAGGTCACATAGATGGCGGTCGGGCCGTCCGCGCCGCCGATGATGGCGATGGAAGCCGCTTCGTTGTTCGGGAACGCAAGAAGAACCGCACCGAGGAAGGTGATAAAGATACCAAGCTGCGCGGCCGCGCCCAGCAGGAAGCTCTTGGGATTGGCGATCAGAGGACCAAAGTCGGTCATAGCGCCGATGCCCAGGAAGATCAGCGGCGGGTAGATGCCCAGTTTGACGCCTTGATAGAGATAGTACAGCAAACCGCCGTTTTGGGCAGGCTTGTTCCAGAAGGGAAGCATCTGATCCTGCACCGCCTGCCACACAATCGGGTAACTGTGCGTGTTCTCGGGATGCAAGGCGTTGAGTACGTCGTTGATTTGGTCTGCCGAGAAGGTCTGCCGTATTTCATCCAGCGTTTTCCCGGTTGCTTGGATTAGTTCATCGACCGGTATGGCGATCATCTCGTTGGTGGGCATACCCATCATGCCTGCAAGCGGCAGGTTTGCGAGAATCATACCGAACGCGATAGGAAGCAAAAGCAAGGGTTCGTACTTTTTTGCGATTGCCAAAAACAGCAAAAAGCAGGCAATCAGGATCATCAGATAGTTCTGCCAGTATTGCAGGCCGAACCCGGACCCATTGATTAGATTCTGAATGGAGTCAAAGATTCCGTCAAGCACCTGTTATCATCTCCTTCATTTAAGTACCTCCTAAAAGGGCCTCGTGTTTTCGAGAACGCCGGCCGTTGCCCAGGAGGGCCGTCCGGAATTCGCGCGGCGGATGCTCTTAATGCCGTAAGAGACGCCGGTACTTTCCGAAAGAGACGCTACCGCCGCGGCGATCACCGCAACGATTTCATCGGATAAGCCGTCTTCCGCCTGGGGAGACAGGACCGCCTGCTTGACGGAGGGGGAAACCGCCTTGACCTCTGCTTTTTCCTGTGCTTTTGGCGGCGTTTTTTCCTGCTTCGGACGGTTGGTAAACGACGTCACAATCTTACCAAAAGCCCAAATCAAGAAAATCAGAACGATCAGAACCGCAAATACGACCACCAAGCCGGTCACAATTACAATTCCAGCTGTCATCAAAGCGTCATCCATGTGTTCACTTCCCCTTTATACAAAAATGATTACCTGTTAAATTATGAACAAATTCAATTATATCCAAAAGTGTTCACAAATGCAATTGAAAAAGTTCATATTGTGTTAATATTCCACTTTTTTGACTAAATACACAAAAAGTCAGTCGATAGGGAAATAAAACCAGAAAAATTAGTGAAAATCTGCGTTTTCCTGCGTGACCTCCACGCCGCCTACCGGGCGGATCCAAATGGGATGGCAGGCGCCTTTGCCCATCACCGCCTCAATGCCGTTTTGGTAGGCGTCAAGCTGGGCAAGCGGCACGAATACCTGAATGGTGCCGGCGAATCCGCCGCCGTGTACCCGGTAAGCGCCTTCGTTGCCAAGGAGCAGCGCCGTGGCCGCCAGGGCCACCACGATTCCCTGTTCTCTAGGAGAAGCGCAGGAATAAGCGTTTTGCAGCCACTGGAAGGAGGAACGCCCGGAAGCCAGGACCAATTGTTTGTATTCCTCAAAATCGCCCTGCCTGAGCGCTTGTACTTCCTTTTTGACCCGTTCGTTTTCCGTAAAGAAATGCACCGCCCGCAGCCAGGCCCGGTCGCCGCAGACACGGCGGATTTCCTTTGCCTGCGCCATGACGTCCTTAAGCGAAGCTTCCCGCAGCGCCTCCTTGCCGAAGAACGCTGCCACCGCCTTCATCTCCGCGGGAACCGCCGCATATTCGTTCGTCAGATCTGCGTGGCTGCCGCCGGTCGCTACTATGCACAAAGCGTGCCCGAAGGAGGAAACCTGGAAAGGGACGCGTTCTACTAGCGGGTCCTGGGGCCTTTCAAAGTCCAGAGAAATGCACCCGCCCACCGAGCAGGCCATCTGGTCCATCAGGCCGCAGGGTTTGCCGAAATAGGTATTTTCCGCGAACTGGGAGATCTTTGCCGCGGTGACGGGATCGGTGTTACCTTTATTATATAATCCGTTTAAAATGGCGACGATGAGGATTTCGAAGGCCGCGGAGCTGGAAAGCCCGGCGCCCTGGGGGACTTGGGAAGTGATATACCCGTCGAACCCGCCCACCGAAAACCCCAGCGCAGTCATACGCGCGGCAATGCCCCGGATGAGGGCGCAGGAACGCTCCCGTTCTTCCTCGCGGGGGGTAAGATCGGTCAGGTCCACCACGTCCATCCCTTCAAAGCCTTCGGACTGGATGCGGATGACCGGCTCCTTTGTGGGACGTACCGCCGCGATCAGGTCTAGGTCCACGCTGGCGGCTAGGCACAGGCCGTGGTTGTGGTCGGTGTGGTTGCCGCCAAGCTCCGTGCGCCCCGGGGCGCTGAACAGGCGGACCTCTCCGCGACCGAACCGGGCTTCAAAGCAGTCCAGCAGAGCGAAGTAACGGGCCCGTTGTTCGTTCAACTTATGGGGTGGATAGAGGGTACAAAGGCATTCGTCGAAACCGCCCTGCTCCAATTTCTGCTGATATTCATCCAATGATGCCATGTTTCATCCATCCCTTTTCTAAATTGAAAGACCGGCCAATGCCAGCGCCGTGGCGGTTGATTTTACCAGAGGTACGGTGTGTTAGGCCGGAAATCTCCTTTACTATAGCCTGTTTTTTTGCCCATTGCAACGGGTATTTTTGTTGTATGTACAAGCAGGTTTGGCGCATTTGGCTATTGAAATGTCGTTCATCAGGCTTTATAATAGGACGGATACAAAAAATGTCGATTTGACGGAAGACACGCGTCTCGTCGAATCCATCGCGTTACGCGTTGTTTTTATCTTTACAGGGGGTAAGCGCATGTATAAAATCGTGGAAAAGCGCCGCTTGAATCCGTCCGTTACTTGGATGACCATTGAAGCGCCGCTGATTGCAAGGAAAGCGAAGGCGGGTCAGTTCATCATCCTTCGCGTGGATGAGACCGGTGAGCGGATTCCGCTGACCGTGGCCGGGTACGATCCGGACAAGGGTACGGTCACGATCATTTTCCAGAAGGTCGGCAAGACGACCATGCATCTCGATGAGCTGGAGGTGGGCGATTTTATTCAGGATTTTGTCGGGCCTCTCGGCCGTCCCACCGAGCTGGAAGGCTATCAGAAGGTAGCGGTAGTCGGCGGCGGCGTGGGCTGCGCCATCGCCTATCCCCAGGCAAAGGCCCTTCACCAGATGGGTGTCAAGGTGGACGTGATCGCGGGCTTTCGCAACAAGGACATTTTGATTTTGGAAAAGGAAATGGGTGAAGTGGCCGATCATCTTTATGTAATGACTGACGACGGCTCCAATGGAAACAAAGGCTTCGTCACCGTCAAGCTCCAGGAGCTCATCGACGCGGGAGAGAACTATGACCTGGTCATCGCCATCGGTCCCCTTCCCATGATGCGGGCGGTATGTAACCTGACCAAGGAAGCGGGCATCAAGACCATTATCTCCATGAACCCCATCATGATCGACGGTACCGGCATGTGCGGCGGCTGCCGCATCAAGGTGGGCGGCGAAACCAAGTTTGCCTGTGTGGACGGGCCTGATTTTGACGGCCATCAGGTGGACTTTGAGGATGCCATGCGCCGCCTGTCCATCTATAAGCCCCAGGAAAAACGGGCTATGGAGGATCATATCTGCAAGTTGGGAGGCATTGTGAACAATGGCTAACATGTCTTTGAAAAAGGTTCCGATGCCTGAGCAGGAGCCGAATGTGCGCAATCACAATTTTGAGGAGGTCGCCTGCGGGTATACCGAGGAAATGGCCATTGAGGAAGCGGGCCGGTGCCTCAACTGCAAGCATAAGCCCTGCGTGTCCGGCTGCCCGGTCAACGTGCGCATTCCGGAATTTATTCAGAAGGTAAGCGAGGGTGATTTCGCGGCCGCTTATGAGATTATTACGTCGACAAATTCCCTGCCCGCCGTCTGCGGCCGGGTGTGTCCCCAGGAGACCCAGTGCGAGTCCAAGTGCGTGCGGGGCATTAAGGGAGAACCGGTAGCCATCGGCCGCCTGGAGCGGTTCGTGGCCGACTGGTACGCAAAGAACCGGGAAGCAAAGGTGCAGAAAGCCGCGCCCAACGGCCATAAGGTGGCGGTTGTGGGCTCGGGCCCTGCGGGCTTGACCTGTGCGGGCGACTTGGTGCGCATGGGCTATGATGTGACGGTGTTTGAAGCGTTTCACACCGCCGGCGGCGTGCTCATGTACGGCATTCCGGAGTTCCGCCTGCCCAAAGCGGTGGTGCAGAAGGAAATCGACCAGCTGCGCAAGCTGGGGGTCAAAATCGAGACCAACATGGTCATCGGCAAGGTCCTTTCCATCGACGAGCTGATGGAGGACGGGGGCTTTGAAGCGGTCTTCGTGGGTTCCGGCGCCGGCCTGCCCAATTTTATGAACATCGAAGGGGAAGAGCTGCTGGGCGTATATTCGGCCAATGAGTTCCTCACCCGCATCAATCTGATGAAAGCCTATAAAGAAGGGTACGACACTCCGATTTTAAACGTCCATTCGGTTGCGGTGGTGGGCGGCGGCAACGTGGCCATGGACGCGGCTCGGTGCGCCAAGCGCCTGGGCGCCGAGAAGGTGACCATTGTCTACCGCCGGTCGGAAAAGGAAATGCCCGCCCGTTTGGAGGAAATCCACCACGCCAAGGAGGAAGGCATCGAATTCCGCCTTCTGACAAACCCGGTGAAGATTCTCGGCGACGAGAAGGGCTTCGTCACGGGAATGGAATGCGTGGAAATGGAGCTGGGCGAGCCGGACGCGTCCGGACGCCGCCGCCCTGTGGAGAAAAAGGGCTCGAACTTTGTGCTGGACGTGGACTGTGCGGTCATTGCCATCGGCAATTCCCCCAATCCTCTTATCCGCACCACCACCAAGGGCTTGGAGGCCAATCGCAAGGGCTGCCTGGTGGTGGATGAAGACAGCCTGCAGACCTCCCGCGAGGGCATCTATGCGGGCGGCGATACGGTGACGGGAGCCGCCACCGTCATTCTGGCCATGGGCGCCGGAAAGCAGGCGGCGAAATCCATCGACGCATACCTTCAGGGCAAACAGCAATAAAAGGGCGGGAGCCTACTGCAAAGAAAGCAGCCGGACGAGACATCTGTCCGGCTGCTTTCTGCTATTGCCTTGCAGGCTTTACCCTTCCAGCCGTTTGGTTAAGTCGGCCAGGTAAGCCGCCTGCTGCTTTTTCAGATAGCCTTTGACAAAAGGCTTCAAAAGGGCTTTCTTGGCGGTGACGTTCTCGGTAAAATTCACCGTGGTTTTCCCGCCTTCGCTGGAGAAGAGCCCCACCCAATGCCCTTTCATATTGGCGTTTTCCATGTCGAATTCGTACCGGCGGCAGGGTTCGAAGGCAGTGATGGTAAAGATGGTGGAAAAGCCGTCTTTCGTGTGCTCCACAAACTGTTTGCCGGGCTCTACCATCTCAATGTTCTCCACGTCCCTGCGCCAGGAATATTCCGTTAAGGAAACCACCACGTCCCACACCTCTTTGACGTCTGCTGCAAAGGTCGCTTTCCGGTTGGAGACTGCCATTTTTCCACGCCCTTCCTATGATTAAACCCGATTTGTCCGCCGTGCTTTCCTTCGGTGCAGAAAGGCTGGCTTGCCTACCCGCGGCCAATTGCCAAGGCCGATGCAAGCGGACTATTCTAGTCTCTGCCAGTATAGCATGGATGGCAAGCTTTGCAAAACCGGCGTTTTCTTATAACCACAGGGGATGACCGATTCGAACAGAGGACGGCATTCCTGAAAAACGGAAAGGGCTGCACCGGCCTTTTTGAATCGGTGCCGGCCAGTTCGGGCGGTTTGCTTCCGGATTAGACGGCGCCAACCATTATTATAGATGAACAAAAAAGGAGCGTTTTTTCTATGAAGCTGACTATGGAACCCTTTTGCGAAGAAAATTTGCCCGAAATCACCCGCATCTGGAACAGCGTGGTGGAGCAGGGGGACAGCTTTCCCGGCGATCAGATTCTTTCTCTTGAGGAAGCCAGGGAAATGTTCGCCGCCCAGACCGAGACGGTCTGCGTCCGGCTGGACGGGGAGGTGGTGGGGGTGTATATCCTTCATCCCAACCACATCGGCCGGTGCTCCCATGTGGCAAACGCTTCCTATGGGGTCAAACCGGGCTGCCGCGGCGCCGGAATCGGCCGGGCGATGGTGCTCGATTCCCTCCACCGCGCCGGGAAGTATGGATTTCGCGGGCTGCAGTTTAACGCGGTGGTACGCACAAACGCCGCCGCCATCCATCTTTATGAGCAGCTGGGCTTTACCAGAGTGGGCGTCATCCCCGGCGGATACCGCCTCAAAGACGGCTCTTATGAGGATATCCTGATTTTCTACCATCCCACGGTGTGATTTTTTTCGCATAACCCGTCCGCCTTTCTCATACCCATAAAACAGACGCGTGTGTTACGCCCCACGGGGCTTTTATGGAAGGCGGGATGACAATATGTATCCGGAAGACAGACCCAGACGTTCGGTGCGCAGGGAATCGGCCGGCGTCACAGAGGAGCCCAAGAAGAAAAGCGGAATTACGCTGCTCGCCCAGGTCGGCGTCTGTGCGGTGCTAGTGCTGGCGGCGTTTTTGTTCAAGCTGTCGGGAAACGGGGCATTTTTCGAGCTGCAGGAGCAGTATATGGACGCCATGTCTAAACAGGTGACGTTTGAGGAGGCGTGGGCCCAGGTGGAGGAGATGGCCGACCGGTACGCGGTGCTGGCCTTCTTTGTGGAACCCATCCACTCTATTCAGGAAGCCTTCTCCTTCCAGCCGTCGCAGGGCGGTTCCTCCGCTCCCTCGGACGTATCCGGCCCAGATGGAACTTCCGGTACCTCTTCGGGTGCTTCCTCCGCTCCCTCCAATTCTTCCCCCTCGCAGGCCCCCGCCTCCTCCGCATCGAGCGGAGATGACGGGGAGGTAAGCGCGCCCGGCGACCTGACGCCCACCGGTGTGCACCTGGGTGCCGGCGGGGAGGACATTCTGACCGGGCTATTTGGAAATGGGGCGAAGCTGCCGCCGGAGAAGACCTCCTTTGCCCCATATTTTCTGACCGCCCCTTTGTCGCCGCCCTTGCAGACGGCGACCATCACTTCCACCTTCGACTACCGCACCCATCCCATCACCGGTGAGGAGGGCTTTCATACCGGTTTGGACCTAGCGACGGCGGAAGGAACTCCCATCGCAAGCGTATTGCCGGGCATTGTCGCAAAGCAGGGCTATAACGACAAGTCCGGCAATTTTGTGATCGTCAGCCACGGCAGCGGCGTGGAAACCCTTTACGCCCATTGCAGCAAAATTACCGCCGCAGACGGCGCCTATGTCCGGGCGGGGGAGACCATCGCGCTGGTAGGCTCCACCGGCGACTCCACCGGCCCCCATCTGCACATCGAGCTAGCCATCGACGGGGTAAAGATGGATCCGCTTTACGCCCTTAGCCGGTTCGGGTATGATGTCGCTTAGGCTTCTGGGCGTGCGGGTGGAGGTCAGCGTGCTGTTTTTAGCGTCGGTGACGGTGATGCTCCTGCTCGATTCGAGCGGCGTGGCGGCCTGGGCGATGGCAGCGGCCTGCGTGCACGAGCTCGGGCACGTGGCGGCCCTTTTTGCCCTCAAAGACCCACCCGAAGCCATCGCCCTGACCCCTTTCGGGATGCGGATGACCTGGGTGCGCAAGGGGCGGCAGAGCTACTTGAAGGATATGCTGGTGGCGGCCGCAGGTCCCTTGGTCAACCTGGGCTGTTTTTTCCTGTGCTGGCTTTTGCTGCTGTGGACCCAGAATCCCGGCTTTCTGCTTCCCGCCTGTTCCTCGCTTGCCATCGGGATTTATAACCTGCTCCCGGTTCTGCCTCTGGATGGGGGGCAGATTCTCTTTGACCTTTTCAGCCTGCCCCTGGGGGAGGAACGGGCCAGACGGCTTTTGCATGTCATCTCCTTTACCGTGCTGACGATGACCGCCCTGTTCGGCTTTGTCCTGCTTCTTCGCAGTCGGTATAATTTCACCCTGCTTTTTACCAGCCTGTATCTGATTGCCATGCTGCTGACCAACGCGGAATAAAAGCAGAGCGGACGGGATCATTCCCGTCCGCTCTTTGCTTTTTATGCCGCCGCAGAGGCCCGGCAGGGAAAGGCGGTACACATCCACACCGGGAGGGCCGGACGCGTTGCAGCGGGCCGAGGCCATGTGCGAAAACCGGAAATCGGAGGTCGGACGCACTAGGAGCCAGGCACATTTTGCCGCTTACGGCCCGCAAGCGAGGGCGGCTTTTTTTTGCGGTGATTGCCCGGAGCGAACCTGTACAATTGCGTTGCATTGTGGAGGAAAGTACAGTATAATAAAACTTCAAGGCGAAAAAGCCAGAAATGCAACGAAACGGGAGAAAAGTGGAATGAATCCTGTGCTTCAATCAATACTTATGGAGGTTCAGAAGCCCGGAAGATACACCGGAGGGGAATTAGGCAGCGTCGTCAAGGACAAAGATGCCGTGGACGTGCGGTTCGCCTTCTGTTTTCCGGACACCTATGAGGTGGGCATGTCCCACTTGGGAATGAAAATCCTATATGGGCTTTATAACGCCCAGGAGAATATCTGGTGCGAGCGGGTGTTCGCCCCGTGGACGGACATGGAGGCGAAGATGCGGGAAAACGGGGTCCTGCTCTATGGCCTGGAAAGCGGCGACCCCATCCGGGAATTTGACTTTATTGGGTTTACCCTGCAGTACGAGCTGAGCTTTACCAACGTGCTCAACATGCTCGACCTGGCGGGCCTGCCGGTGCTGGCGGCCGATCGGGAGGGGCTTTCGCCCATCGTCGTCGCGGGGGGGCCCTGCGCCTGCAATCCGGAGCCCTTGGCCGAGTTTGTAGACCTGTTCATCCTAGGCGAAGGGGAAGAGGTCAACTTAGAGCTTTCTGAGCTTTACCGGGACTATAAGAAAAAGGGCGGCTCCAAAAGAGACTTTCTCAAGGCGGCGGCCCGGATTCCCGGGGTGTACGTGCCTTCCCTTTACGAGGTCTGTTATCAGTCCGACGGGACCATCGAAGCGGTGACGCCGAAGGAAGGTGCGCCCGAAAGGGTAACCAAACGCATCGTTAAGGACTTGGACAAGGCATATTATCCGGATACCTTTGTGGTGCCTTTTCTGGACATTGTCCATGACCGGGCGATGACCGAGGTGTTTCGCGGCTGCATCCGGGGCTGCCGGTTCTGTCAGGCGGGCTTTTTATACCGCCCGGTGCGGGAAAAATCCCCTGATACCGTCTGTAAGGAGAGCCGGGCGCTGTGCGAAAGCACCGGCTACGACGAAATTTCGCTTACTTCTCTTTCCACCAGCGACTATACCGGTTTGCCCGAGTTGCTCGACAACCTGCTCGATTATACCGAGCAGGAGAAGATCAGCCTTTCCCTTCCCTCCTTGCGGGTGGACAATTTTTCCCCCGCGCTCATGGAAAAGATCAGCCGGGTGCGCAAAACCGGCCTGACCTTCGCCCCCGAGGCGGGGACCCAGCGGCTGCGCGACGCCATCAATAAGAACGTGTCGGAGGAGGAGATCCTGCGCACCTGCAACACCGCCTTTGACGGGGGGTATACGGCGGTCAAGCTTTATTTTATGATCGGCCTGCCCACGGAAACCATGGAGGACATCGAGGGCATCGCCAAGCTCGGGCAGCAGATTGTGAACCTTTACTACCGCAACCCCAATAAGCCCAAGGGCAAATCGGTGGCGGTGAACATTTCCCTTTCTTCCTTTGTTCCAAAGCCCTTCACCCCTTTTCAGTGGGAGCCGCAGGACACTATGGAGATACTCCGCCAAAAGCAGCAGCACCTGCGTGATTCGCTGACTACCCGCAAGGTGCAGTGCAAATGGCACGAGTCCATGACCAGCTTCTTAGAGGCGGTGTTCGCCAGGGGAGACCGAAAGCTTTGCAAGGTGATGAAGCTTGCCTGGGAGAAGGGCTGCAAGTTTGATGGCTGGGATGACCAGTTTTTGTTTGACAAGTGGATGGAGGCCTTCCGGGAATGCGGGATTGACCCCGCCTTCTATGCAAACCGCCGCCGTGCTCTCGACGAGGTGCTTCCCTGGGACCACCTGGACTTTGGGGTGGACAAGGCGTTTCTCATCCGGGAATGGAAGAAGGCTCAGGAAAGTACCGTCACGCCTCATTGCCGCGACCATTGCGGCGGCTGCGGGGCCAACCGTCTGATAGGAGGTGCCTGCTTTGCAAAAGCCGATTCGGGTGTGGTTTGAGAAGACCGGCGCCGCCATCTACATTTCCCATCTGGATTTAAACCGGTGCATGGCCCGGGCGGTCCGGCGGGCGAAGCTTCCCATCTGGTACACGGAAGGATTTCATCCCCATCCCTACCTGACCTTTCCGCTCCCCCTTTCTCTGGGAGTGCACGGCCTGCGGGAAGCGATGGATCTGCGTCTGGTGGAGGAGATGCCGTTAGACGAGGTAAAGGAGCGGTTAAACTGCTGCCTGCCCCAGGGCCTATTGGTGACCGGCGTGACGGAGCCTGCAGAAAAAGCCAAGGAAATCGCCTTTGCCGATTACGAGCTGACGATGGAAGCCCCGGGCGCCGATACGGCCGCTCTGGTTCGGGAGGCCCTCGGAAAGGATGCCCTGCCGGTGGAGAAAAAGACCAAGTCGGGCGTCAAGGAAGTGGACATCCGGCCCCATCTGCAAGGACTGTCGGTGGAAACACAGGGAGAGCGGTGCCTTGTGAAAGCAACGTTGCCTTGCGGCTCGTCTTTGAGCATTAACCCGTCCTTGCTTGCTCAGGCGGTGACGGCGGCCTGCGGGCAGCCGGTGAAGATCGTCAAGACAGTGCGCCTGCGCTTTTGTAACGCGCAGATGCAGCTCTTTGCATAGAAACTAAAAAACCATTATAGGAGACGTGAAAAAATGGATCCGATTAAGTATGTGCTCATCGGATGCGGGCGCATTGCCCCGACCCATCTCAGGGCGGCTCTGTGCTACAAGGAGGACATAAAGGTTGCCGCTGTCTGCGAGGTGGTGCCTGGCAAGGCGGAGAACCTGCTCAAGTCTCTGGGCAAGGAGGCCGAAGGCATCCGGTGCTACTCCGATTATAAGGAAATGCTCCGGGTGGAGCGCCCGGACGTGGCGGCCGTCACCACCGAAAGCGGGTATCACGCGGCTGTCGCTCTCGATTGCATTGAGGCGGGGGTTCACGTGTTCATCGAAAAGCCCATCGCCCTGTCCTTGCAGGACGCCGACCGGATCATCGAAGCGGCTGAGCGAAAAGGGGTCACTGTCTGCTGCTGCCATCAGAACCGGTTTAACAAGGCGATTGCAAGGACCCGTCAGGCCCTGGAAGAAGGCCGGTTCGGCAAGCTTTTGTACGGCGCCATCCAAGTGCGCTGGCACCGGGGGGAGGCCTATTACAAGGAAGGCGACTGGCGGGGTACCTGGGAGCTCGACGGAGGCGCTTTGATGAACCAGTGCATCCACGGCATTGATTTGCTGCGCTGGATGATGGGGGACGAGGTGGATGAAGTGTTCGCTTACACCGATAATCTGGTTCACAGCTACATTCAGGCGGAGGACCTGGGGGTGGCGGTCGTCAAGTTCAAAAACGGCGCCTACGGCATCATCGAGGGGACTACGGATATCTGTGAGCAAGACTTTGAGGAAACGTTGAGCGTCTTTGGGGAAAAGGGAACGGTCAAGGCGGGCGGAATCTGTGTCAACCGCCTGGAGCAGTGGCGGTTTGCCGACAAGGACGAGGACGCGGAGAGAATCTGCGAGGAAAGCGTGGAAGATCCCGGCAACGTCTATGGCTTTGGCCACGTGTCTTTGTACGCGGACATGATCCGGGCGCTTAAGACCCATACGCAGCCCTATGTGGACGCATACGCCGGCCGGCGGGCGCTGGAAATGGTGCTGGCCGTCTATCTGTCGGCCGCCAGGCATCAGCCTGTAAAGCTGCCGCTCGGCGCTGTGGCCACCGTGGATTTTACCGGCCGGTTCGGCTGATGACGAACCATTGGAAAGAAGAGGATAGGGAGCAAAGGGCGGTCGCCCTGCGCTCCAAATAGAAAGAAACGAGGGGAATTCCATGAACAAGACCAAACGAATCACCGCGGTGGCGCTGATGCTGATGCTGCTGACCGCTGTGCTGTGCGGCTGCTCCGAAGGGGAAAAGACCATCAAAAGCAGTGACGGCAAGTACCAGATGACGGTGCCCGATTCCTGGAGTGACCGGATAGAGGAAGCGGGGAAAGAGGTCCTCCTTTCCACGGGGAACAAGTCGGACAACCGGTTTGTTATGGTTTCAGAGGTTTCCGCCGAATCCATGGGCGAGCTTTCCCTGGAAGAGTACCTGGAGACCTTCACCTCTTATTTTGCCAACCAGGTTTCCAACTTTACGCTTGGAGGCCCGGAGGCGGTAACCGTCAACGGCTACAGCGGCTATCAGACCCGGGTCAGCGGCCAGACGGGCGGGGAGGACACCACCTATTGGATCACCATCCTGGACTATGGCGAATCGGTGCCGTGCCTGGTCAGCTGGGGCTTTACCGACAACGCAGAGAAAGCCAAGGCCGACCTGGACAAGGTGGTCAACACCTTCGGTCCGGCCGCCTAAGCGCGGCAAAGTCTCGATAAAATCGGAAAAAAGACTTGCAGACAGGCAGGAATTGTGCTACTATATTCTAGTATCTGGTTTACCGTCGACGTTCGTCGATTGGGGTTCATGCCCGGTAATCCCGTGACATTGAAGCGGACAGTCCTCTGCTTTTTCACAAAGAAAGGGTACGAATGTCTGAAATTTAAGGAGGATTTGATCCATGGATGCTTTGAAAGCCATCGCAGCAGAGAGCCTGAAGGAAACCCCGCCGGTCATCGCCATCGGCGACACCGTGCGCGTTCACGTGAAGATTCGTGAAGGCGAGCGGGAACGTATTCAGAACTTTGAGGGAACCGTCATCGCCAAGAAAGGCAGCGGTGTTTCCGAAACCTTTACCGTGCGCCGCGTTTCTTACGGCGTCGGCGTGGAGCGCGTTTTCCCGCTTCACTCGCCCAACGTAGAAGGGGTGGACGTGATCCGTCACGGCCGCGTGCGCAGAAGCAAGCTCTACTACCTGCGTGACCGCGTGGGTAAGGCTGCAAAGGTCAAAGAACGTCTCGGCTAATGGAGCAAAGAATGGGACGGTTTGGGGGATTTCCTCCCAGCCGTCCCTTTTTCCTGTTTATTCCTTTGCGGATTTCCTATTTTGTTCACAAAATTCTCCAATTTTTTTGGTATTATGAAGAGTAACGGAGAGTGCGCTCTCCTTGCAGCGCAGGAGTACGGCGCCGGCTTGCCTTTTGGCAGAACCTGATGCGCCGTAAATGGAGGGAAACAATCATGACCGATGGACTGGAACTCAATTATGACGAGGTGCTTGACGACGGTTCGATTTCGACCGTTCCGAAAAAACGCGACCGCTATGCGGACGTAAACGAATGGCTGGAAGCCATTGTATTTTCCGTCACCCTTGTCATCGTGGTATTCAGCTTTATTTTCAAGCTGGTTTTGGTGGACGGCACCTCCATGGTCCCGACTTTGCACAACGGCGACCGGGTCATGATCCAAAGCCTGTTTTACCAGCCGTCCCAGGGGGACGTGGTGGTCATCACCAAGCCAACCATCCACCATAAGCCGCTGATCAAGCGGGTCATTGCCACCGAGGGGCAGACGGTGTTCATCGACTTTGATAAGGGAACGGTGTCGGTGGACGGGGTGGAACTGGACGAACCGTACATCAATGAGCTGATTAAAAAGAGCAAAAAGGGAACCTACGGATTTGAGTACCCGGTTGAGGTACCTGAGGACTGCGTCTTTGTTTTGGGCGACAACCGCAACAACTCTTCCGACAGCCGGGACATCGGCTTTGTAGAGAACAAGTATCTGCTTGGAAAGGCCATCTTCCGCTTTTATCCCTTTGACGCCATCGGCCCCATCGGATAACCTCCCCCAAATGGGGCATCATTTACCCGGTACAGGCAAACAACGCAGAGAAAAGGAAGGGAAAGATGGAAGAGATCACATCGGTTCAGTGGTTTCCTGGCCACATGGCCAAAACCAGGCGAAAAATCAAGGAAGCCCTGCCGCTTGTGGATTTGGTGGCAGAGCTTCTTGACGCGCGCGTACCCATGGCCAGCCGCAATCCGGAGCTTCGCTCCATTGTGGGGCAGAAGCCACGCATTGTGCTGCTCAACAAGAGCGACACGGCGGACGAGGCGGTGACCCGCCAATGGATCGCGGCCTTCGCAAAGGAAGGGGTTCCCGCCATTGCGGTGGACTGCAAGAGCGGCAAGGGGCTGAATGGCGTGCTTCCTTTGGCCCGGCAGGTGCTCAAAGACAAGATTGCCGCCTGGGAACGAAAAGGCATGGGTTCGCGGCCCATCCGGATTATGGTAGTGGGTATTCCCAACGTGGGAAAGTCCTCCTTCATCAACCGTCTGGCCAAGGGCGGCAAGGCCAAGGTGGCAGACCGCCCGGGCGTGACGCGGGGAAACCAGTGGTTTTCCATCGGCAAAGGTGGCGAGCTGCTGGATACCCCGGGCGTGCTGTGGCCGAAGTTTGACGACCCGGCGGTGGGAGAACGGCTGGCCTTTACGGGCGCGGTCAAGGACGACGTGGTGGACACCGAAGGCCTTGCCTGCCGGCTGCTTCTTTGGCTGCGGGATCAGTACCCTGGCCGGCTGGCCGAGCGGTATTCGCTTACCGGCTTTGAAGACATGGCGGGGCACGAGCTGTTGTACGCGGTGGCAAAGAAGCGAGGCATGCTCATTTCCGGCGGCGAGCTGGATACCGAGCGGGCCGCGGCCACGGTGCTCGACGAGTTTCGCGGCGGAAAGCTGGGGCGCATCAGCTTAGAGCGCCCGGAGGGCAGTCTATGAAAAAAGCAACTGAGCCCATAGACTGGCTCATATATGAAAGAAGTCTGCGTGAGGAAGGCTACCGCCTCATCGGCGGGGTGGACGAGGCCGGCCGGGGTCCGCTGGCGGGCCCAGTGTTCGCGGCCTGCGTGGTTTTTGAGGAAGGCGTCGTGATCGAGGGGGTCAACGATTCCAAAAAGCTCTCCGAGAAAAAAAGAGAGCAGCTGTTCGACGTGATCTGTGAAAAGGCGAAGGCCTTTGGCATCGGGTCGGCCAGCGTCCAGGAGATCGACGAGCTCAATATTCTAAACGCCACCTTCCTTGCCATGAAACGGGCGGTAGAGCAGCTCCCGGAAAAGCCGGACGTGCTGCTGGTGGACGGAAACCAGGCCCCGAAAGGGATGAATCTGCCGGTACGCACCCTGGAAAAGGGGGACACCCTCTCCTTGTCGATTGCCGCGGCCTCCATTCTAGCAAAGGTCAGCCGGGACCGGCTGATGAAGGCGCTCTCGAAGGATTATCCTCTATACCGGTTCGAAAAGCACAAGGGTTATGGCACCGCGCTTCACCGGGAGCGGATTCTTGCCTACGGCCCGAGTGATATGCACCGCAAAACCTTCCTAACGAAAATCCTGGCCAAAGGTACGGTACGATGACCGCTTTGGAAACCGGGCGGTTGGGGGAAGATTACGCGGCCGGCTGGCTTCAGGGAAGAGGCTACTGCCTGCGGGGACGCAATTATCATAGCCGGTACGGGGAAATTGACCTGATTGCCCAAAAGGACCAGGTTTTGGCTTTTGTAGAGGTCAAGACCCGCAATAAGGACGCCATCGCCGCCCCCTGCGAGTGGGTTACGCCCGCCAAGCGGCGTCGTCTTATCAAAACCGCTCTGCTGTATCTCCAGGAAAATCCCAGTCGTCTCCAGCCGCGGTTCGATGTGGTGGAAATTATCACGGAAAACAGGAATGAATTCGCCGTTTTCTCCATACATCATATAGAGAACGCTTTTTGGCTGGAGGGGGCGGTATAAATCGGCGCAAGGGCATTCGATTGGCAGTACCGTATTTGGTTTTGCCGGCCGAATGCCTTTGTCGGTTTCCCAGGATTCGGCCGGCGCGTTCCATCAAACGCCGGGTTTCATGGCAAAGGAGACGAGAATCTATGAAGCTATTTGACCTTCATTGCGATACCCTCTATGAATGCGAAAAACAGGGAAAGGACCTGCTGGAAAACGATCTGCAACTGTCTTTAAACAAGGGCGGGGAATTGGAATGCTGGCGGCAGTTCCTCGCCGTGTGGATGCCGGACGAGCTGCGGGGCAGGGCGGCGGTGGAGCATTTTCGACGGTGCCGGACCTATCTGGACGAGCAGCTTGCAAAACACGCGGACAAAATCGCCCTGTGCCGCACGGCGAAGGACGTGTATGAGGCGGAAAAACAGGGCAAATGTGCGGCCATCCTGTCGGTGGAAGGGAGTGCGGCGGCCGGCGGCCGGGTGGACGGCATCGACGCCCTTTATAAAACCGGGGTGCGGATGATGACCCTGACCTGGAACGGCAAAACCGAGTTTGCCGACGGGGTGCAGGTCCCCTACGCGGGAGGCCTGACGGCGCTGGGCCGCCGGGCGGTGCGCCGTTGCGAAAGCTTAGGGATGGTGGTGGACGTTTCCCATATCGCCGAGCACGGGTTCTGGGACGTGGAGGAAGTCAGCCATAAACCCTATGTGGCCTCCCATTCCAATTCCAAGGCGGTTTTCGACCATCCCCGCAACCTGACCGACCGCCAGTTTCTGGCCATTGCCGGCCGGGGCGGCCTGGTGGGCATCAACCTGTATCCCTTATTTCTCAATGGGGAAAAGGACGCAAGCCTGGATATCATCGTGCGCCACATCGACCATTTTCTTTCCTTAGGCGGGGAAGAGGTCGTGTGTATCGGCACCGATTTCGATGGGGCCGAAACGCCGTCCTGTCTCAAAGACATCAGCGCCCTGCCCCGGCTTTACGAACGGCTGTTGTTCCACCGGTATCCGGAGACGCTGGTAAACCGGATTTTTTATCAGAACGCCGCACATTTTTTCGACAGGGCTTTGACATAACGGCGGATGTGTACTAGAATAATGGCATTGGTTTTGCCGGGAGGATGTGACGGCCCGGCGCCGCAATCGGATGATTTGGAGTGATTTTCATTGATGTATCAAAGCACGCGTGACAGCGGCGTAGCGGTATCCTCGGCCCAGGCCATTACCCAGGGCATCTCGGCGGACGGCGGTCTGTTCGTTCCCCAGAGCATCCCGGAGCTGACAAACGAAGAAATAAAGGCCCTGCTTCCCCTTTCTTATGTGGAGCGGGCAAAGGCAGTGCTTGCCAAGTTTTTGACCGATTTTACGAAGGAAGAGCTGGACGCTTGCGTATCGGGCGCCTATGCGCCGGGCAAGTTTGACGACGAAAGCGTCGCCCCTCTGGCGGAAATCGCTCCCGGCGTTTATATGCTCGAGCTGTGGCATGGCCCTACCTGCGCGTTTAAGGACATGGCTCTGCAAATGCTGCCCTTCTTGCTGACCACCGCTTCCAGGAAGACGGTGGGGGATAAGACCATCGTCATTCTGGTCGCCACCTCCGGCGACACGGGCAAGGCCGCCCTGGAAGGCTTCAAGGATGTAGATGGGACGAAAATCCTGGTGTTTTACCCCCAGGACGGGGTCAGCCCCATGCAGAAACTGCAGATGACCACCCAGGAGGGCGGCAATGTGGGCGTGTGCGCCATCAAGGGGAATTTTGACGACGCCCAGACCGGCGTAAAAGCCATCTTTACCGACGAGGCGGTGGCAAAGAAGCTAAAACAACACGGCATGCTCTTTTCCAGCGCCAATTCCATCAACTGGGGCCGTCTGGCGCCCCAGATCGTCTATTATATTTCTGCCTACTGCGATCTTGTCAAGGAAGGCAAGGTAACGTTAGGCGACCCCATCAACATTGTGGTCCCCACTGGAAACTTCGGCAATATCCTGGCGGCTTATTACGCCAAATCCATGGGCCTGCCGGTGGCAAAGCTTATCTGCGCGTCCAATTCCAACAATGTGCTCACCGATTTTCTGAAAACCGGCGTGTACGACCGCAACCGCCCCTTCTTTACCACCGTGTCTCCGTCTATGGACATTCTTATTTCCAGCAACCTGGAACGGCTGCTTTACGATCTGTCCGGCCGGGACGATAAGAAAATCCGCGGCTACATGGAGAGCCTTGCGAAAACCGGGCGGTACGAGGTGGACGACGCCATTAAAGCAAAGCTCAACGCCCTTTTCTGCGCGGGCTTCTGCGACGATACGGCCACCAAGGAAACCATCGGGGAGACCTTCCAAAGCCGCGGGTACCTGTGCGACACCCACACGGCGGTGGCGCTGCATGTCTACGAGCAGTATGTAGCGGATACCGGGGACAAGACCCCAACGGTCATCGCGTCCACGGCCAGCCCCTTCAAGTTCTCCGCCAGCGTCTTAGACGCGGTGGCGAAGGAGGACGTGACGGGAATGGACGAGTTTTCCAAGGTAGCGGAGCTTTCGAGATGCACGAAGCTGGAGGCCCCCCAGGCCCTCGCGTCTCTCAAAGACAAGGCCGTGCGGTTTGAAGATGTGTGCACCAAGGATACCATGGAGCGGGTGGTCCTCTCCATGTTGGGCATTTCCTAATATAGCGTTAGCTGCGGGAGCGGCGGTGGAATTTGTCCGCCGCTCCCGCTTTCCGGCTGCCTATTTGCGCTTGAAGGTGGCGCAGATGGTGTCGTTGGAGCTGACCGCGAAGGAAGGGCCGACGTTGATGTGGTCGGCGCAGCAGTACTTCTTCCCGTCGTGGTAGGCGCAGTTTTTCACGCTGCATTCAATGCCTTTGATGCAGTTGGCGGGCTGGATGGGTCTTTGTTCGCTCATGGAAAGCGCCTCCCTTGGCTTTTGTTGTGGTTGCGGGCTCTTTTTGGCTGCCCGTATTTATTTTTGCGGGAATGCGCCACATTATGCACAGGGGAGACATTTGAGATAAGGATGCGTTTATGTCATTGTTTGCGATTGCCGATTTGCACCTGTCCTTCGGAACTGATAAGCCCATGGATGTCTTCAAGGGCTGGGACAATTATGTGGAGCGGCTGGAAGAAAATTGGAGAAGGCTCATCGGCCCCGAGGATACGGTGGTCATTCCCGGGGATATTTCCTGGGCAATGAGTTTGGAGGAGGCAAAGGAAGACTTTGCCTTCCTGCACGCCCTGCCCGGAAAAAAGCTTGTAGGCAAGGGAAACCACGATTACTGGTGGTGCACCAAGCGGAAAATGGACACGTTCCTGGCCGACTGCGGGTTTGACTCCATTGAAATTTTGTTTAACAACGCCTTTGCCGTGGACAGCATTGCCGTCTGCGGGACGAGAGGCTGGTTTTTCGACGCCGCCAAAACCGAGGACCGCAAAATCCTTCTGCGGGAGGCGGGACGGCTGCGCCTGTCCATAGAAGAAGCGAAAAAGACCGGCCTTACGCCGGTGGTGTTTCTCCACTATCCGCCCCTTTACGGGGACGAGGTGTGCGAAGAGATCATGGAGGTTTTGCGGGAACATGAGATTCGCCGGGTATATTACGGGCATATTCACGGCCCCGGTTCCCGTCGGGCGGTGACAGGGCTGTACGGCGGGATGGATTTTCGCCTGATATCCTGCGACTACCTGGGCTTTCGCCCGGTGCTGGTGGAGAGAACACCGGCATTTTGACGCAAAATCACCGGAGGAACCGGGACAAAAGGGACCAATTTTCAGCCTTTTGCAGAAAGTGAAGAAAAGCGATGGCAATGTAAAAGACAGTGTGCTATAATAAGGGGAAAAATTGACGTATTAAAAAGTAGGAGGAAATAAAATGAGTCTGAAAGCAGTCAACAAGGTGGATACCAACCGCTATGAGCTGGAAATCGAGGTCAGCCCCGAGAGCTTTGAGGAAGCTGTTTCGAAGGCGTTTCGCAAGAACGCGTCGAAGATTTCCATTCCGGGCTTCCGCAAGGGCAAGGCTCCCCGCGCCTTCATTGAGAAGGTGTACGGCGAGAATTTCTTCTATGAGGATGCGGTAAACGACCTGTATCCCCAGGCTCTTGAGGCGGCGGTAGAGGAATCCGGCCTTGACCTGGTGGAGGATAAAATTGACACGGAAGTGGTCAGCGTCGGCAAGGAAGGCGTTGTATTTAAGTCGAAGGTTACCACCAAGCCCGAGGTGGAGATTTCCGAATATAAGGGCCTCAAGGCCACCCGTGCGGTCAAGCCGGTGACCGATGCGGATGTGGACGCGGAGCTGACCCGTTTGCAGGAGAGAAACGGCCGCATCGTTACCGTGGAGGACCGTCCCGCCCAGGAGGGCGACACGGCGGTCATTGACTTTGAAGGCTTTGTGGACGGCGTCGCGTTTGAAGGCGGCAAGGGAGAGGACCACGCGCTGGTGCTGGGTTCGGGCCAGTTCATCCCCGGCTTTGAGGAGCAGGTAATGGGCCACAGTGCGAACGATGCATTCGATGTGGACGTGACCTTCCCGGAGGACTACCATGCCAAGGACCTGGCCGGCAAGGAAGCCATCTTTAAGGTAAAGGTCCATGAGGTGAAGACCCGTGAGCTGCCCGAGCTGGACGATGAGTTCGCAAAGGACGTCAGCGAGTACGATACCCTCGACGAGCTCAAGGCCGATGTGAAGACCAAGCTGGAAGAGAAGGCCAACAAGTCCGCTGATGACCTGGTGGAAAACCAGCTCATCGACCAGCTTATTGAACGCATGACGGCGGAGGTTCCCGAGGCCATGTACGAGCGCCGCATCGACCAGGATGTAAACGATTTCGCCTACCGCCTGCAGAGCAGCGGCCTGGATTTGAACACCTACCTGCAGTATACCGGCATGGACATGGAAAGCTTCCGCAAGACCTTCCGCGACGTGGCCGAGCGTCAGGTAAAGGTGCGTCTGGCCCTGGAGAAGATCGCAGCGATGGAGAACCTGCAGCCCACCGAAGAGGAGCTGGAGGCCGAGTACAAGAAGATGGCGGAGAATTACCACATCGACTTTGACAAGGTGAAGAACGCCATCCCGGAAAAAGACCTGAAGATGGACCTGGCGGTGGAAAAAGCGGTGCAGCTTGTCAAGGACAACGCCGAGATCACCGAGGGCGAGTACAAGGAAGAAGAGCCTGACGAGGACGAAGAAACCGAGGAAGCGGCGGAATAATTTTTTGATTAAACCCGATTGCAGGCGTGAATACTACAAAAAGTCCGCCTGCTGTCTGGTAGGATAAAGGAAAGTATTTCAGGCGCAGCAGTATGCCACACCCGGCATACTGCTGTGCGTTCGTATTCCAATACAGAATGGGAGGATTCATCATGAGTTTAGTGCCATATGTGGTCGAGCAGACCAGCCGGGGCGAGCGCAGCTACGACATTTTTTCCCGCCTGCTCAACGACCGCATCATCATGCTCTCCGACGAAGTCAACGACGTGACCGCAAGCCTTGTGGTCGCCCAGCTCCTCTACCTGGAGGGCCAGGACCCGGATAAGGACATTGATCTGTATATCAACAGCCCCGGCGGTTCCATTACCTCCGGCATGGCCATTTACGATACCATGCAGTACATCAAGTGCGACGTTTCCACCATCTGCATTGGTATGGCGGCCAGCATGGGCGCGTTTTTGTTGGCGGCGGGCGCCAAGGGCAAGCGCTATGCCCTTCCCAACAGCGAGATCATGATTCACCAGCCTCTGGGCGGCGCCCAGGGCCAGGCCACCGACGTGCAGATCCACGCCGAACACATCATCCGCATCAAGGACCGGATGAACCGGATGCTTGCGGAGATGACCGGCCAGCCCCTGGAAACCATCAAGCTGGACACCGAGCGCGACAACTTCATGACCGCCGAGCAGGCGGCCGCCTACGGCTTGGTGGATAAGGTCATTTCCAAACGATAACATCCCTGGATCTTTATGAGGGGAGAAAGGTGTTCGGATGCCTAAGAACGACGAGAGAATCCTGCGCTGCTCCTTTTGCGGCAAGTCGCAGGACGAGGTAAAAAGGCTGATCGCCGGTCCCGGCGTTTACATCTGCAACGAGTGTGTGGACCTGTGCCAGGACATTCTGGAGGACGGGGATCTTCCGTCCCGCAGAAGCACAGCGGTGGAAAACCCACCGGTGCTGTTAAAGCCGCGGGAAATCAAGCACCTGCTCGACGAATACGTCATCGGACAGGACGAGGCGAAGGTGACGCTGTCGGTGGCGGTGTATAACCACTATAAGCGCATCTTCTTCAATAACGGCGGCACGGACGAAGTGGAGCTGCAAAAATCCAACGTACTGCTGCTGGGCCCCACCGGCGTGGGCAAGACCCTGCTGGCCCAGACTCTGGCAAATATTTTAAACGTCCCCTTCGCCATTGCCGACGCCACCACCTTAACGGAGGCCGGCTACGTGGGCGAGGACGTGGAGAATATCCTTCTGCGCCTGATTCAGGCGGCGGATTACGACATTGACAAGGCCGAGCGGGGCATCATCTACATTGATGAGTTTGATAAGATCGCCCGCAAGTCGGAGAACCCCTCCATCACCCGGGACGTGTCCGGCGAAGGGGTGCAGCAGGCGCTTTTGAAAATCCTGGAGGGCACGGTGTCCAACGTTCCTCCCATGGGCGGACGCAAGCATCCCCAGCAGGAGTTCATCCAGATCGACACGAAGAACATCCTCTTTATCTGCGGCGGTGCGTTCGACGGCCTGGAGAAGGTCATTGAAAAGCGGGTGCATTCGGCGGCTATGGGCTTCGGCGCGAACGTGGTGAGCAAGAAGGAAGTAAGCTCAGCGGCGCTTTTAAAGAGCGTCATTCCGCAGGACCTGGTGAAATTCGGCGTTATTCCGGAGCTGGTGGGCCGTGTGCCGGTCATCACCGCTCTCGACGCGCTGGATAAGGAAACCATCGTGCGCATCCTTTCCGAACCGCGAAACGCCATCTTAAAGCAGTATACCCGGATGCTCGAGTACGACGGAGTGACGCTTCAGTTCGAGAAAGACGCGATGGAAGCGGTGGCGGAAAAGGCCATGGAACTCAAAACCGGCGTGCGCGCTCTGCGTTCCATTATGGAAGGGGTGCTGTCCGACGTGATGTTCAACGTCCCCTCCGACCCGACGGTAGAGAAGGTCATCATCACGGCCGACTGCGTCAGAGGCAAGGCGGAGCCGACGCTGCTGCGCGATCCCAACAAAAAGCCCATGCGGTTGAAAATCCCGGCGAAAACCAAGCCCCGCAAGGATTCCGCTTCTTAAACGAAACTCAAAATCGCCCGCGCCCGGCGTGCTGCCCGGCGCGGGCTTTTTGCATACATACGGGAAATTGCGGCGTGTTTGGAAGAAAAAGTCGCCCAGGGCCGATTGAAAAAGTAATACAAATATGGTATAGTATTCTGACAGACAAGCGCCGGGCAATAGAAATAAGGCGAATCGACCAAATTGAATGGTGTTTTTCTGGTTATTCATACATTTTTCAAGAACCGGGGCGAAGCCTGTGCTATGATAGCAAGGAACCTGACGCACGTTTTTTCGCATACGACGCGGCGCGTACACGCGCCGGTTTGACTAGGGAGGTAACAATATGAGAGCCACGCAAAACGACGAGCTCCTTTTCCAATTGCCCATGCTGGCCCTCAGAGGACTTGTCCTTTTCCCGGATATGATGCTGCATTTTGATGTGGGGCGCAAAAAGTCCATTGAGGCGCTCAACGCCGCCATGGCGGACGAGCAGAAAATCTTTCTCGTGTCCCAGCAGGATATCAGGGTCGATGACCCTTCTGAGAACCAGTTATACAAGGTGGGCGTGGTGGCGAAAATCCGCCAGATCCTGCGCATGCCCAACGACAACGTGCGGGTGCTGGTGGAAGGCCTGTTTCGCGCCAGATGGGACCGGGTGGTCCGTGACCGTCCTTTCTTCTTGGCTGACGTGGAGGAGCTGCCCGACCGCAGAGCTCAGGACGAGGTCTATGCCTCCGCTCTGATCGCCGAGGTGCAGGACGCCTTCGACGTCTACGCAAACCTGACCAACAAACTGCCGCCGGACGTGATCATGAATGTGATCGCCGCACAGGATCCCGGCTATACCGCGGACTTCATCGCGTCGAACATCATGCTGCGCTTGGAGGACAAGCAGAGCATCCTGGAGGAGCGCCATCCCTTCAAGCGGCTGGAAAAGCTGATCGTGCTGCTTCGGAGGGAAAACGAGGTGCTGGGCGTCGAGCGGCAGATCCACGAAAAGGTGCACGAACAGATCGACAAAAACCAGCGGGAATATTACCTGCGCGAGCAACTGCGCGCCATTTCCAGCGAGCTTTCCGAGGGGGAGAACCCCCAGGAGGAGGCCGAGCAGTATAAAGAGAAGATCAAAGCACTGCATTTGAACGACGAGGTGGCCGATAAGCTCCTCAAAGAGGCCGACCGGCTTTACAAAATGCCCTTCGGCTCCCATGAAGCTACCGTGGTGCGCACCTATCTGGACACCTGCCTGGAGCTTCCGTGGAACAAGGCGACCAAAGAGAACTTCGACCTGGACGCGGCCCGCAAGGTACTCGACCGCGACCATTACGGCCTCGAAAAGGTCAAAGAGCGCATTCTGGAGCTGCTGGCGGTGCGCAAGCTCACCCAAGGGGTAGGGGGGCAGATTCTCTGCCTGGTCGGCCCGCCCGGCGTGGGCAAGACCTCCATCGCCCGGTCCATCGCCAAGGCCACCGGCCGCAAATATGCCCGGGTGTCCCTGGGCGGCGTGCGCGACGAGTCGGACATCCGGGGTCACCGGAAAACCTACATCGGCGCCATGCCCGGCCGGATCATCGACGCGGTGCGCCAGGCCGGGTCCAGCAACGCTATGATCCTCTTAGACGAGGTGGATAAGCTTGGAAGCGATTACCGGGGCGACCCCACCTCTGCTCTGCTGGAGGTGCTCGACGGGGAGCAGAACTACGCCTTCCGGGATCACTACATAGAGGTTCCCTTTGACCTGAGCAACGTCCTTTTTCTCACCACCGCCAACGATGCCCAGGCCATCCCTGCCCCTCTTTACGACCGTATGGAGGTCATTCCTTTAGGAAGCTATACCCACGAGGAAAAGTTCGCCATCGCCAAGAAGTATCTGATTCCCAAGCAGCTCAAAAAGCACGGGTTAAACAGCCGCCTTTGCCGGATGCAGGACGCCGCCATCCACCTGATGATCGACGGATATACCAGGGAAGCGGGCGTGCGTACCTTGGAGCGGACCATCGCCTCCATCTGCCGCAAATGCGCCAAGCGCATCGCGTCGGGAGAGGTCAAGTCCGTGTCCGTCACGAAGGCCGCGGCGGCCGAGCTGCTGGGCCCGCAGAAGTTTAAGACCGAGGACGTGCGCCATAAGGACGAGGTGGGCGTGGTTAACGGCCTTGCCTGGACCTCCGTGGGCGGCGAAACCATGCCGGTGGAGGTCGCCGTTTTGGACGGCAGCGGCAGGCTGGAGCTCACCGGTTCCCTGGGCGATGTGATGAAGGAATCCGCCCGGGCCGCCGTCAGCTACATCCGGGCTCATTGGTCCGAGCTGCAGGTGGACCATGAGTTTTATAAGAATAAGGACATTCACATCCATGTCCCCGAAGGCGCTATCCCCAAAGACGGGCCTTCCGCCGGCATCACCATCGCCACGGCGCTGGTTTCCGCTCTGACGGATACGCCGGTAAAGGGGGATCTGGCTATGACCGGGGAAATCACCCTGCGCGGCCGCGTCCTTCCCATTGGGGGGCTTAAGGAAAAAACCATGGCCGCTTTCACCCATGGGATGAAGACCGTTATTATTCCGGCGGAGAATGAGCCGGATCTGGAAGAGGTGTCCGAGCAGGTGAAAAGCGCCATCCGCTTTATCCCGGCCGAGACGCTGGATACGGTGCTTAAAAACGCACTGATTTCCCGCCCGGCGATTCATCCAACCAAGTCAAAACCGGCCGATGGTCCGGCAACTGCAGAAGTTATCCCGGACCTGCCCCATTCCAGGGCGGGCCTGGTAACCGAGAGAGGAATGTAGACGCATGTTACCCTTTCATGCCGCCGCCTTTGAGTCAGCCGCAGGCCGGCTCGACCAATTGCCCCAACCGAACGCGCCGGAGATCGCCTTTTCCGGCCGTTCCAACGTGGGCAAATCTTCCTTGATTAACAAGGTGCTCAACCGCAAATCCCTGGCACGGATCAGCGCCACACCGGGTAAAACCGTGACCATCAATTTCTATTCCCTGCCTGGCGCCCGGCTTGTGGACCTGCCTGGTTACGGCTACGCCAAGTCCTCCCAGAGTGAGAAAGCCCGCTGGTCGGGGCTGGTGGAAGGGTACTTTAACGCCGGCCGTCCTTTGCGGCTGGTGGTGCAGCTCATCGACATGCGCCATCCGCCCACGGCGGACGATCTAGGAATGCTCGACTATCTGCTGCAGACGGGAGCGCCTTTCCTGGTGGCGCTCACCAAGTGCGACAAGCTCAACAAAACCCAGCGGGCCCAGCGCCGGGCCTCGCTGGAAGAGGACCTGGCCTTTTGCGGCTCGGTCCCCATTGTGGAATTTTCCGCCGTCAAAGGGGACGGCGTGGAGGAACTGCGCGGGCTTTTCAGCGAAGCGGCCCAAGCGGTTTAAAGATTCGTGTTCCAAATGTTTAGGAGGGGTTATTCATGTTTGTTTCCGATTGCTTAGGGGTCAGCCCGGAGGGACATTTGACCATCGGCGGGTGCGATACGGTGGCTTTGGCCGCCAAATACGGCACGCCTGCGTACGTTATGGACGAGGGGAATATCCGTCAGAACTGCCGGCAGTTCAAAGCGTCCATCGACGAGTATTACGATGGCAACGGTCTGGTCCTTTACGCCAGCAAGGCCTTTTCCTGCAAGGAAATCTACCGGGTGGTGGCGTCCGAGGGCCTGGGGGCGGACGTGGTGTCCGGCGGTGAGCTGTACACGGCGCTCAAAGCCGGGTTCCCGGCAGACCGGATTTATTTCCACGGAAATAATAAGACTCGCGAAGAGCTCATCATGGCGCTGGACGCAGGGGTGCACCGCATCGTGGTGGATAACCTGACCGAGCTTGCCGTGCTCGACAAGCTTGCAAAGGAAAAGGGCAAGGTGGTGGACATTCTTTTCCGCATCAAGCCCGGCATTGACGCGCACACCCATGCGTTTATCCGCACCGGGCAGATCGACTCCAAGTTCGGCCTTGCGTTGGAAAACGGCGAGGCCATGGAAGCGGTCAGGGAAGCCCTTTCTTTTCAAAACGTGAATTTAGCCGGGCTTCACTGCCATATTGGTTCGCAGATTCATGAGATTGAACCCTTCGAGCTGGCGGCGGAAGTGATGCTCACCTTTATCAAGAAGATTTTCGATGAAACCGGATTCTTAGTCAAAGAACTAAACCTGGGCGGCGGCTTCGGCATCAAGTACACCGACGAGGACCGGCCTCAGAAATATACCGCCTACATGCAGCGGGTTTCGACGGTTGTGAAAAAGAAGGCGGCCCAGTTTGGCCTGCCGGTGCCCTTTGTGCTCATTGAGCCGGGCCGCTCCATTGTGGCGCCTGCGGGTATTACCCTGTATACGGTGGGGGCGGTCAAGGAAATCGCCGGGGTGCGCAACTATGTTTCCATTGACGGCGGCATGGTGGACAATCCACGGTACGCTCTGTATAAGTCCAGCTACGAGGTTCTGGTGGCCAACCGGGCGGCTGACCCGAAGGATTACATGGCTACCATCGCCGGGCGTTGCTGCGAAAGCGGGGACCTGATTCAGGAAAATGCCCGGATTCAAAAGCCCGCCCCGGGGGACATTGTGGCGGTGCTGGCCACCGGCGCTTACAACTATTCCATGGCGTCCAATTATAACCGCATCCCCCGTCCGCCGGTGGTGTTCGTCAAGGACGGGGAATCCCGGGTGGTCGTCAAGCGGGAAAGCTTTGAGGACCTGGTACAAAACGATCTTTAAGCGGTTGACAAACGGGATAAAGTGTGTTTAAATGAGTGACAATGGCGATGACGGGAAGAAGTAGCGTTTCCAGCGCGGTCAGAGCAGAGAGGTCCCCGGTTGGTGCGAGGGGGCCCCGCGGAACGTGAAGATACCTCCCAGCAGCCGCGGCGCGGAAGCGGGACGGGATTTGTCTCGTGGGTAGGCGCTGCCGCGTGGCGCGCGTTACCGCGCCGGGAGTTATTGTAAAGAAATGACTCCGTGAGGCCGTTTGCCGTGAGGCGGCGGCAAATAGAGGTGGTACCGCGAAAGATCTTTCGCCCTCTGTTTTGGGAAAAGCCCAAAACAGAGGGCTTTTTTCGTTTCAAATTATAATTGGAGGGAACGAACATGGGAGTTTTTGAAGAGCTCAAAGCCAGAGGTATGATTGCCCAGATGACCAACGAGGAGAAAATCCGCGATTTGCTGGAGAACCAGCAGGTGACGTTCTACATCGGGTTCGACCCCACGGCGGACAGCCTGCACGTAGGCCATTTTCTGCAGATGATGGTCATGGCGCACATGCAGCGGGCAGGGCACCGGCCCATCGCCATTCTCGGGGGCGGCACCGCTATGGTAGGGGACCCCACCGGCAAGACCGACATGCGCAAGATGATGACCCCCGAAACCATCCAGCACAATGCCGACTGTTTCAAGGCCCAAATGCGCCGCTTGATCGACTTTTCCGAAGGCAAGGCCATGATGCTCAACAATGCCGATTGGCTTCTGCCGCTTCACTACATTGATTTTCTGCGGGAAATCGGGGTGCATTTCTCGGTCAATAAGATGCTCACCTACGAGTGCTTCAAAACCCGGCTGGAGCGGGGCCTGTCCTTCATTGAGTTTAACTATATGCTCATGCAGAGCTATGATTTCTTAAAGCTCTACCAGGATCAGCACTGTGTTTTGGAGCTGGGCGGGGACGACCAGTGGGCCAATATCCTGGGCGGTATCGACCTGGTGCGCCGGGTCACCGGCAAAGAGGTCTACGGCATGACCTTTACCCTCCTGACCACCAGCGACGGGCGCAAAATGGGCAAAACCGAGTCGGGCGCTGTTTGGCTCGATCCGCAGAAGACCTCGCCTTATGAGTTCTTCCAGTACTGGCGCAACGTAGACGACGCGGATGTGATCAAGTGCTTAAAGCTCCTGACCTTCCTGCCCCTCTCCCAGATCGAGGAGATGGCCAAGTGGGAGGGAAGCCAGCTCAACGCCGCTAAAGAAGTTTTGGCCTATGAGGTGACCAAGATCATCCACGGGGAAGAAGAGGCCGCCAAAGCCAGAGACGCGGCCCGGGCCCTCTTCGGCGCGAAAGCGGACGCGGCGGACATGCCCTCCACCACCCTGACCCCGGCCGACTTTACCGACGGCGCCATCCTGGTGCCGGACCTGCTGCGAAAAGCGGGGCTCGTATCCTCCAAAGGGGAAGCCCGCCGGCTCATCGACCAGGGCGGCGTTTCCATCGACGACGAAAAGGTTACCTCGGTGACGGCGGCGGTCCTGGCCGCTCGGTTTGAAAAAGGCCACGTGATCGTTAAAAAAGGAAAGAAGGTCTTCCATAAGGTGCTTCTTTCCAAATAAACAGGAGGAGAACATGAAACAAAGAGGATGCAAACGATGCCTTGCGGCATTTCTTTCCCTCGTTCTGATCTTTGCCTTATCCGGCTGCGGCTTGTTTGGGATGAGCGCTTCCGAATACGTAAAGACCGCGTTGGAGCTGCAGTGTTTGGGCAAGGTCAAAGACTATGCAGAATATCTGGATATCACCGAGGAGCAAGCACAGAAACTCTATGAGGATGGCATCAAAGCGGAGGTCGATTATTTTACCGCTATTGTGGAAATTGAGGAGCTTTCGGATGCGGCAAAGGATCAATTTGTGGAGCTTTTCAAGGAAATTTACCGCCACTGTGAATTTGAAGTGGGATCCGAAACCCTCCTGAAAAAGAGCACGAAGACCTATCAGGTGGAGGTTACCGTCAAGCCCGTCAATTTGTTTACCCTTGCCGCCGAAGATCTGCGTACTTTATATACCAACACGACCGATACAAACGACGATGCCTATGTGGAAGGCGTTTTAAAAATTCTGCTGAAGCATCTGCCGAATATCAATAACGAGGAAGCGCAGGTGGTCGAAGCACAGGTACAGACGAACGTAGGCGGCTTGTTCTATCTGGACAACGAAAATGCCGAGAAAATCATCAGCGCATTGATTGATTACTCCTCTCTCGTCTCCGTCGAATAAAAAAAGAGCCTGGATATTTCCCAGGCTCTTTTTCTGTCTTAGCCGGGCCGTCCGGCAGCGAAATGGCCCTTCCGGGCCGTATCGTTTTCATTAGGTGCACAGCTCGTCGAGAGTGCCAAAGGTATATCCCTCTTCCTCCCATTTGGTCAGCAGCTCATCAAGAATTTCGCTGTTGGTTTTGGAAGTGCTGTGCAGCAGTACCACCGCGCCGGGATGGATTCGCGGCAGCAGCTTGGAAAACGCTTCTTCCTTAGTGGGCTGCTTATCTACGTACCAGTCCACATACGCCAGACTCCAAAAGACGGTCTTGTACCCAAGCTCGTTTGCCATCTTCAGGTTGTTTTCGCTGTATTTTCCCTGGGGCGGCCGGTAATACTTCTTCATTTCCTGGCCGGTGGTCTCCTGATAGAGAGCCTCCAGAGAACGGATTTCTTCTTGGAAGGATGCCGCATCGGAAATCTTGGACATATCCGGGTGATGGAAGGTATGATTGCCGACAATGTGCCCTTCCTCCACCATCCGTTTGACCAGATCCGGGCTTGTCTGAATGTAATTGCCCACCACGAAGAAAGTGGCTTTTACGTTGTGCTTTTTCAGGGTATCCAAAATCGCGGGCGTATAGCCGTTTTCATAGCCCGCGTCGAAGGTCAGATAGATTACCTTACTGTCCGGGCTGCCGCAGTAATAAGCGTTGTTGGCCTTAAGCGCCTCGGCGCTTGCATTGCCCACCGGCGTCTTGCCGTTTTCCTGAAAGCTCAGGCCCCAGTTTGTGTTGGCCGCAGCGGTAGCGGTGACGCTCTGGCTCTGCGCGAATCCCCAAATCACCGGCACTGCGATGAGAACCAGACAGCAGGCCAAGGCGATGAACAATTGTTTTTTGCGAATGACCAGTACCATACGGATTTTCACCCTTTCCCTTCTTCTCGTTTTGCATTCGAAAACACTCTATTCCTATGGCAGGCGGCGGCGGAATATGTCGTAGCACAGGGAAGAAGGACAAGAAACCATGAAAAAAGAGCGGCCGGTTATTAGACGGAGGCCCATAAGGAAGTAAAAAGAATTTTGGTCAGAACCGGCGTGTCAAGTCACGCCGGTTCCGATTCGTTTAAGGAGTCCCTTCCAATCTTCAAAGGGATGCGGATTTGTCCCACATAGGTGAAGTACAAATCGATCTGTACCTGCTTCCTTCCGTTCTCCCTTACCGGGCTGTGTACCACAATTTTGCTCACAAGCTCATTGAGAATGGCGGCGTCAAGTTCTGGAATATCCAGGTACTTGTCCACCAGCTTCAGAAACTCGTTCACATCGGAAACCTGCCCGGCCTGTGTCTCAATTTCCCGTTCCAATACGGCGACAAGCTGTTCCATCTCCATCTGTTCCTTCTCGTATTGCCGGGATAGTTTTAAGTACCGGCTGTCGGACAGCTTGCCCAGCACATTGTCTTCATAGATGTGCTGGATAATCCTATCCAAATCCTCCATCCGCTTCTTCGCCCCGGAGAGGACTTTCTGTTTTTCCGTCAGTTCTGTCTTCCGGCTTTCCTCGTCTTGCGCCAGCATCTCCAGCTTGAAATCCTTCCGGAACATACGGACGTAAATCAATGTCCGCTGGATAGTTTCCAGCACAATCCGGTAAAGCACCTGTTCCCGGATATAATGGATTTTGCAGGAGCCGGTGTTGCTCTTGTAATTGGAGCAGACAAAATGGTTTTGGCTGTCGTCCTTGTAGGTGTTGCAGGTGCAGAAGTACAGCTTGGCCCCGCAGTCGGCGCAGTAGAGAAGGCCGGAGAACATGCTGGTCCTTCCTGTTTTTGTCGGCCTGCGTTTATTCTTCCGCAGCTCCTGCACCCGTTCCCACTGGCCTTTCTCAATGATGGCAGGCTGGGTGTTCTCAAAAACTCGCTGATTCTCAACCGGGTTTTCCATCCGCTTTTTGAATTTCAAAGACTTGGTATAGGTCTTGAAGTTCACGGTACAGCCGGTATATTCCCGCCGTTCCAATATCCCGGCGACGGATTTAGCGCACCACTGATAGAGGTTGTCCGGCATGGCCCAGCCTTTTTGCCTTGCGTGATAGGCGGTAACGGTCAGCACCTTGTCTGCTGTGAGGATTTTTGCGATCTGCATGGGGCCTTTTCCGGCAATGCAGAGGTTGAAGATACGCCGCACCACCCTTGCCGCTTCTTCATCCACAATCCATTTCTTTTTGTCCTGCGGGTCTTTTATGTACCCATAGGGCGGATTGCTGGCGAGATGTTCCCCGGATTCGCCCCGCATTTTTACCACTGCCCGGATTTTCTTGCTGGTATCCTTGGCGTAGTAATCGTTGAACACATTTTTGAACACCGCAAAATCATTTTCCCCTTTGGCGCTGTCCACATCGTCGTTGATGGCGATAAAGCGGACGTCATAAGCAGGAAAGATGAAATCCTGAAGCCGCCCCATGTAGGAATACTCCCTGCCCAGCCGGGACAGGTCTTTGACAATCAGGGTGGATACGCTGTAATCCTCCACATATTTCATCATCTCCTGAAACCCCGGCCTCTGGAAGCTGGTTCCCGAATATCCGTCGTCTACAAAAAATTGGATATTCCGAAACCCGTGTTCGGCGGCATATTTGCTTAATAGGGTTTTCTGGTTGGTAATGGAATTGCTTTCCCCGTCCAGAGCGTCGTCCTGGCTCAAGCGGCAGTATAAAGCGGTGATTTTCTCTGGCTGCTGGTTCATTTGCTTCTCCTTTCTGTTCAGGCAGCCAAGTAAACGGTTGCCCTTATTATAACGCTCCGAATCGCTTTTTACAGCTCCGTTGTTTCAATTTCAGAATCTTTTTCCTGTAAGGCCTTCTCCATCAGCCGTTTCAGTTTCTTTACGATTCCCTCTGAGCCTTTTTCCGCAAAATGGGGAATGACCGTGTAGACGGAGGCGCCTTCAAAGTATGTATATCTGCTGCTTCCCAAATCAAAGTGATACGCACCGTCTTTGAAATGTTTTTCCATTCGTTCCCCCACAGCGGGGTCAAAGTCTTTCAGCAATTCATATAGCTTTTGCTCATCGGTCATTGGAACTTCTCCTTTCATCAACCGGCAGATTCAATGTGATAATAGCTGGCCTGCCAAGGCCCTGTTTCCGGCGGAAGATCAGGCCGCAGGATTCCAGCTCGTGAAACGCCCGTGTCGTTACCTTTCTGCTTCGGCGGAGCTTTGTTTTGGCATCCTCCACGGTAAAGTATAAACGGACAGTTCCATCCGTTTCGATGAAACCTTTCTTTTTGGAAATGCCCGCCCGGTCTAAAAGCAGGGCATACAGCACTTTGGCATCATTGGATAAGTCCAGGGGGATCAGGAACCGGGGGAAAATGAGATAGGATGAAATCTCCGTATCTGTTTTGAATGGAATCATAAATTCTCCTTCCTATCCATCCATCGCTATGATAGATAGATTGATATTGACTGTCTTAACATTAACTCTTTCTTATTAACTACCGTCTAAATCCGGGCCGTCAGAGAGACAGGACAGCCACGGGCTGAAATACAGGATATGGACGCTCCAGAGCGTCCGCTTTTCCGTGTCCTGAAATCCCGAATACGGAGAGTCCCAATACGGACAATTAGAAGCTCAATTTGGGTGGGTAAAAGGGGATGTTCTATCCCGTTGACCGGCGCTTACAAAGCCCGCAGAATCAAGGTTTTTTCGCCTCTAATTGTCCGCAGGCAGCCCGCTTTTTCCGGTCGCCCAAAGTTTTTTGCCTGCGGTGGACGATGGCGGCGCAGGACTTGCAGTATTTCGCCCGGTTGGAACCGGGAAGGAAGGGCTGGCCGCAGACAGCGCACCGCTTTTGTTCCTTTTGATGAAGCAAAGCAGTCTCCAACGATTCATCCAAAGGCAGGACAGCAACGCGGAACCACCTGCACAGCAGGGAGCAGGAAATGCTCTGCACGCAAACTCGTCCTCGCAAGCTCCATATCACTCGCTTTCCTATAAATAGCAAAGCTCGTTTACTTCGCTGCTCGTCCTCTCCCCACAAAGTCATTAAACTTTGTGGGGACCCCGTGAACTCCATCGTCAAGGACAAGGCAGTTCCCTCCGTCATAGTTGCAGCATTGATGAACCGGCTTTCTTGCCCGGCGGTACTGGGAATAGGTCATGATAGGGATTTTCTCTCTGATTTTTATCGTCTCCTTTCAGACTGTCAAAAAACTCTCCCTATCTATCCGTACATTTTGAAAGCAAAATGACACCCCCTTTTGAAAATAAATTTGCGGCAGTCAAAAACACCTTTCATATATCCGTACATTTTTCGAGAGATTGTTGCATGGGTAAACACAAAAATATGCTTCTAATAGTCACTTCATTTCTCAGAGATTTTTACAGTGGGTGTAAAAATTAAAAAAATACCACCACGACTGTTTCAAGCCATGATGGTATTTTTCAAATCTCAAATTTATAGCCGATGCGGCGGATAATAAAACCGAAGGAAACAAAATTTTTACGCCAATTTCCAGTTCTGGCTCTCTGTCTGCAACTTCACCATGCGGGCGTAAAGGCCGTTTTGTTCCAGCAATGTTTTCGGTGCGCCATCTTCTGCCACAGTCCCTTCTGAAAGCACCACGATCTTATCGGCTCCGGCCACAGTGCGCATCCGGTGGGCGATCACCAGCACCGTCTTATCCGCAATCAGGCGGGAAAGCGCCGTTTGAATCAAGGTTTCATTCTCCACATCGAGGGAAGCAGTTGCTTCATCCAAAAGGATAATCGGCGCGTTTTTCAGGAAAGCCCGGGCGATGGAAATCCGCTGCCGTTCCCCACCGGAAAGCTCGCAGCCGTTTTCCCCGATGTTGGTATGCCAGCCCTCCGGCAGCTTTTCGGCAAATTCATCCACATTGGCAAGTTTTGCAGCAGCCAAAACCTGTTCGTCGGTTGCATCCTTATTCCCAATCCGTATATTTTCCAGAATGGTATTGTCGAACAGGGTGACATCCTGAAACACGATAGAGAACAGGGAAAGCAGCGCCTCCGGGTCGATTTTGGAAATATCCATGCCGCCCACGGTGATTTTTCCTCGGCTCACATCCCAGAACCTTGCCGCCAGACGGGAAACAGTAGTTTTTCCCCCGCCAGAGGGTCCTACCAAAGCTGTGACTTCGCCCTGTTTTGCGGTAAAGGAAACATCTTTCAGTACGGTTTCCCCTGTGTTGTAAGCAAAACCTACATGGTCGAAGGTAATGTCATAGCCTTTGTTGGTGAGCGTGCTTTCTCCTTGCTGAATCGGATGGTCGAGGATTTCATTCATACGGGCGATATTGGTACGGGTACTGATAACCGCCGCCAGATTTTGCAGCGCCCCTTGCAGCGGGTCATAGAGCCGTGAAACAACCAACAGGAACATAAAGAAGGTCAGCACATCGAGGCTGCCGCCTATCAGCAGGACAGAGCCTACCAACGCAACCGTGGCAATTCCCAGCTTTAATATGAGTGACGCGGACACCACAAAGGCAGCTAACCCAAACTCATTGAGAATGGAGCGGTGTTCTACGGCACGGATTTTCTTTTCCAAGCCTTTCAGGTATTCTGCTTCGGCGTTGTTGGCCTTGAGGTCGCGCACGGTTTCAATGCACTCCTGAATCCCGTCTGCGCAGGCCATCTTTACATCCATCGCTTTCTGATTGAGCCGTTCCTGCACCTTTGCGGAGAACCCCACAATGGCAAAGGCCACCGGGAGCACCCACAGCGCCGCCAATGCCATGCGCCAGTCGAACACCAAAAGGCTGATGGAAATTAAAACGGTGGAGATGATGGAGCCTGCCAGTTCGGGAATGAAATGGGAAAAGCTCTGTTCCAAAAAGGTGCAGTCGGCCATGATGGTGCTGGTGAGATCCGCCAGATCCTTTTTCCCGAAGAAGGACAGCGGAATCTTCCGCAGCCGTTCGGCCAGCGTAATCCTTCGCACACCGCTTTCCGTATAGGTGGCAAAGTAGGTGGCGTTGTACTGAAAGTAAGTGGTAAGCAAGATCAAGCCAATGCACACCACGCAGCCCACGATGTAAAAAGCGATTTTTTCACCAGGAACACCGCCGGCCATCAAATCGCCTACCAAAAAATACAGCAGGCCCACCGGGAACATAAAGGAAAGGTTTTGCAGCACGCAGGCCAAGCAGCCCTTCACCAAGTCTTTCGCCCCCTGCTCAGAAAGGGCATACCGTTTTTGCAGCCGTTTTATCATATCATTGTACCTCCTTTGCAACCTTCCACTGTACGGAAGTTTGATAATCCTGCCACATGCGGCTGAATACGCCGCCTTTTTCCAGCAGATCACGGCTTTTGCCGCTCTCTGTGATCTGTCCGTCCTCGATGACATAGATTTTGTCTACGCCAGCCACGGTGGAGAGCCGATGGGCGATCATAATCACCGTTTTCCCCTGTGACAGCTTGGAAAAGGCTGCCTGTACGCGGGATTCATTATCCGGGTCGGCAAAGGCGGTGGCCTCGTCTAAGATTACGATAGGCGCATTTTTCAGCATCACGCGGGCGATGGCAATCCGCTGCTGTTCGCCGCCGGAAAGGTACACACCCTTTGTCCCGATCACAGTGTCCACTCCTTTCGGCAGCTTTTCCAGAATGTCATCGCACTGGGCGTTGTGGAGAGCAGCCATGATTTCTTCCCGGGTCGCGTCCGGTTTGCCCATGCGCACATTTTCTAAAATCGAGGCTTTGATGAGGCGGCTGTTCTGAAATACAAAAGAAACGGTATTCATCAGTTCCTCCTTGGCGATGTTCTTTACATCCACGCCGCCAATCTTCACCTGCCCGTCCTGCGGGTCAAAGAACCGGCAGATCAAATTGGCAAGCGTAGTTTTGCCACCGCCGGACGGTCCCACAAAAGCTACCGTCTGCCCTGCGGGAATTGAAAGCGAAATATCCTTGATAACCTCGTTTTTTCCATCATAACTGAAACGAACATGGTTAAGCTGTACCGAAGCGCCGTTTGGGTGTTCCGGCTGCGCTGCTTCTGCAAGAGGGTTCAAATTCAATACGCTGTCGATTCTGTGCAAAGCGTCGTCCACGATCATGGCATTTTCGCTCTGGAACATGATGCGGGTAAGGGTGACGGAGATAATGGGCGTAATGATGATATAGAACATCAGATCCAGCAGAAACTCCGGCGTTACGCCGCCCCGGGTAAAAATCAGCGCACCGGCAATCAGCGCGGCAAACACGCCGTTGATCGCCGCTGTGTAGAACATCATTGGAGCGCGAAGTTCCTTGGTATAGGCAATCACCCACACTTTATACCGGTCAATGGAATCCTTGAACTTCTTGAAAGAAAAGATGGTCTGCCCGAAGGTTTTCACAACGGGAATCCCCCGCACATACTCTACTGCTTCATTGGACATGTCATCGAGGGCATTTTGGTATTCCTTCATTTTTTCCTGCATACGCTGTCCAGTCATCGTCATCATAATCAGGAAGCCTAACACAACTGGAACGAGGCTCAAAAGTCCCAGCCGCCAGTCAAACACCAGCAGCAGGACCAAAAGGCCGCAGGGTGTGGCGATGGCGTTGGCACGGTCGGGAAGCTGATGCGCCAGATAGGTTTCGGTGGCGGCACTGGATTCGTTGACGATTTTGCGCAGCCTGCCACTGCCAAACTGCTCTGCAAACCCCAGCGGCAGCTTTACAATATGCTCCATCGTTTGCAGGCGCAGGTTGGTGGCAATGCGGAACGCCCCTTTGTGGGAGCACATCAGAGCGCCTATGTAAATGAGCACCGCGATCACCGCAAACAGCACCGCCATCCAACCGTTATGGGTTAAATTCTGCGCCCGGCTAAAGTCTGGCGCAACCGCCAACACTTCCTGCATGACCTTCCAAATATAGTAGAAAGGCACTAACGCAACAAGGGCGCTGATAGCGGAAAGCACCCAGGAAGCGTAAGTCAGGTATTTGTGGCTGCCTGCAATCTGTAGCAGGCGTGACAGATTGGATTGTTTTTTCAAAGAAGATTCCTCCTTTTCACTTGATTTATGATAAAGAGAACACAAGCGCGTTCTTCTTATATCCGCGTAAGTTAGTTATTGCTAACCGACGGGCAAAAATTACAGGGCGTTACTGCCCCATAATTTTCATCCATCCGGCTGTATAGAAGGCTCGCATTTCCTTCACATAATTTTCTGCGTCCCCCAGCGGCATCTCGTGAATCACCAATTCAAAAAAGGTGTGGAACATGCCGGTAATCAGAATATGCTCCAGCGCGGGGTCGATCTGCGGGGAAGGTCGGCCAAGCTCCTGCAAGACCTCCTGATAGGCGTGGGTCGCCGCTGCCTCAATTTCCACCATTTCATCAATGAGTCCGGAAAATTTCGTCCCCTCTGAACAGCAGAGGATCAGTTTACATTCCTCGAGATGTTCATAGGCGTAGTGGAGCATATCAAACATGCAAGCGCCGGAAATATCTCCCATAACCTCCGGCTGCTGCTCGTGGGGGAGATCGGCAAATTCCTTCTGCGCTTTTTGAAAGCAGTTCAGCAGATACGCATAATGCTCGCCCACCAAAGCCTCGAACAGTTCTTCTTTGCTTTTGTAATAGCCATAAAAGGCTCCCGTAGTCATGCCGACAGATTTAACGATATTCCGCAGGGAAGCGTCTTTGTAGCCTTTTTCTAAAAACTCTGTTTTTGCCGCTTGATGGATGCGTTCTAAGGTTGTCAGATTTTTGTCTATTTCCCTCGCCTCCTTATAACGCTGTTATATATCACTGTTATATTTTATACCAAGAAGCGGGTTCTGTCAAGAGGGGAATTGTCCATAGAGGCATTTCAAACATTGGAGATAGAACAAGGTGGGAGAGCATACAACGCTGTCCCACCTTTTCTTTGTTATTGTTCTTCAAATTTATAGCCGATACCGTAGACGCTTTTCACATAGTCCGGGAGATCGGGAGCAATCTTTAACTTCTTCCGCAGGTTGCTTACATGGTTATTGACCGCCTTGCGGGAGTAGTAGGTATAGTCCTCATGCCATACCAAATCTATAAGCATCTCATAGGTGAACACCCGTTTGGGATTTAGGATAAGCAGGGAGAAGATTTCAAATTCTTTGACGGTTAGCTCGATTATCTGCTCACGAACCGTAACAAGTCTTTGCTCTAAGCAGAAGTATAAATCATCTTTTTGGATTTCCGTAAAAGGGTGCTTGGCCTGCTGTGGAATGGTATATTTGCCTCGAAAGATGTTTTGATATGGTGTATCAGCCGGATCGACGAAACTTGTTTCGTTCTCGAGGACAAATCGCGTCAGTTCCTTCTTTTGATCTGCGGTAAGCAGGACAAACAATTTTTCTCCTATTTGCCTGCCGGATTCAGCTAAATCAAGTACAGCTAATTTCCCATATCATCACCACCTAACCATCATCCAATGCTTCCTTTAATTTTTGAAAAGACTCCGCGCTGATCGCGTGTTCTATACTACAGGCATCATGCTCTGCGATTTCGGGATCCACACCGGCTGCGATAAGCCGTTCTGTGAAAAAGCGATGCTTTTCGTAAATCTGCTCGGCAAGCTGTAAGCCCTGTTCTGTCAGGGAGAGTGTGCCGTTTGCCGTTTTCATGATATGGCCGGATTTAGACAGTTCCTTGACCGCCCGACTTACCGAAGGTTTTTTCACCCCTAATTGCTCTGCGACATCCACACACCGGACATAGCCTTTTTGTTTCTGGAGCATAAGAACAGCTTCCAGATAATCCTCCATCGCTGATGATAAGGCCATTGGCACACCTCCTTTCCAGAACATCTTCCCTTAGTATTTGCAGCCGTTATTTCGCCTTTACATTGGCGATTTCAATGAACAACTGATCGCTGCCAAAGCTGAATGAATCAATCTTCTCACTATTGAAGGCGGCATATTGGTGAGCCGAAGTAAAGGGAACCAACACAGCTTCATTTGCCGCAAAATCAAGCACTTGGTTGTAGATTTCCTGCACGCGGTTCAAATCGGCTGTGCTGTCCAGTTCTTTAATAGTGTTTGTACCATTTTCCATAGTAAGGGCAACCTGCCACAGAACCGGATCGGACATCGTTTCGGGGTTCATATTTGTCATGGTGAGGAACGGGTCATAGTAGCCGCCGTAGGTTGTGTGGAGCGAAAAATCAAAATCGGTAGAAACCTGTGTGAACCAAGTCAGGTTATCCGAACCGCGAGGCGTTACCTCAAAGCCTACTTCACCCAATTCCTGCGCGATTACAAGCGCCGCATCGTCCATCGTTCCCTGATTGGTGATATAGTCCAGCGTAACGCTTAATTTTGTACCATCCTTTTCACGGATGCCATCGCCATCACTGTCTACCCAACCGGCATTTTCCAGCAATTCCTTTGCCTTGTCTGCATCATAGCTGTAGGTCGTTGTCTCTACATCGCAGTAGGGCAGCGAAGGATCAAGCAACTGCTCTGAAGGTGTTTCAAGGCCAGAGAATACGCTTTCACTGATTGTATCTTTATCAATGGCATAAGCCACCGCCTGCCGGACAGCGGCATCGTTAAACGGCGCTTGCTGTGTGTTAAAGCCAATGAAACGGCTGTTGGAAATGCTGTCATCTAAGGCAGTACCAATTCCATCGACAGAGGAAAGCTCGGCATAGCCTGCGAAGCTCAAACGGGATGTACCTGCCAGCAGGTCTACTTCGCCATTGCGCAGCGCAAGAACCGCAGCATCGGGATCTGCAATGATCTCTACCGTAAATTCGTCTACATCCGGCTTTTCGCCCCAATAGTTAGGATTGCGAACGAAAGTATAAGAGGCTCCATCGCCATCTCCTGCATACATATAGGGGCCGGTTCCCATTGTCTGGGTCATCAGTTCTTCTTTGGTTGTCAAATCCTCATTGAACGCATTGGGCGATACGATTCCCATCGGGTTGCACATGGCAAGGTCGTTCAAAACGCCATAATAGGGTGTAGTGAGGTGAATCGCCACCGTATGTTCGTCCACCACTTCAATCGACTCCGTGAGTATTCCAATCTTACCAAAAGATGCAACATAGTCTCCCAAGTTGGAGAACGCCGCCTCCAAGCTGGTTTTTACTGACTCCGCATTGAGATCAGCTCCATCCGAAAACTTCACGCCTTCTTTCAGGTGGAAGGTATAGGTCAGGCCATCGTCGCTGATGTCCCATGTTTCGGCCAGCCCAGCCTTAAATTCACCGCCGTCCCGGTTGACGAGCGTATCATAGCAGTTACGGGCATAGTAGGTGAATCCGTAAATACCGTTAGAGGTGGCGGGGGACATCGCCGGATAGAAGCCGGTGGAAAAATCCCAGCTTTCTGTTGTCGTAATGCTTACCGGATCCGTATTGGCATCGGAAGCATCGGGAGTTGTACTGTTGCAGGCGCACAGGCCAAGCGTCATAACGCCTGCCATCATAAGCGCAGCAAGTGATTTTAGTTTCATAAAATAAACCGTCCTTTCGTTTTTTTGTATATATCACGCCTGAAAAGCGCATATACCTGTTTCAAATCAAGTGGGAGGCCTGTAAAAGCTGTTTGGTATAGGGATTTTGGAACACATCCAGATTTCCATTCCACCGGCAGCTTTCAATCAGTTTCCCGTTTTGCATTACATGAATCTCGTCCGCGAGGTAAAGCGCCGCGTCAATCTCATGGGTAATGAAAAGATAGCTGCACCTTTCTTCCTCTTGAACGCTTTTTAATAATTCCAGAATCTTTTTGCGAAGGATGACATCCAAACCGCTGATGGATTCATCAAAAACGATATATCGTGGGGAAATCGCCAGCGCACGGGCAATCCCCACGCGCTTTTGCTGCCCGCCGGATAATTCGTCTGTTTTCTTGTTTGCTGTTTCCTTCGGCAGCCCCATACGGTCAAGCAATTCAAAAATTCTCGTCCGTTCTTTCTCTTTGGGTACATGCAGCAGATTTCGGATTGGCTCGGCAATCGCCTGATAAACCGTAAAGTGAGGGTCAAGGGCGCTTTTTCCGTCCTGTAAAACAAGCTGGATCGCTTTGGCTGTTTCTTTTCGCCGTTTTGCCCCTTTACGGGAAATGGCTTTCCCATCCAGCAGGATTTGACCGGAGGATGGGGACTCCAATCCTAAAATCAACCGCGACAGGGTACTCTTTCCACAGCCGCTTTCTCCCACCAAAGCATAGATGCGGTGATCTTCCATAGACAGGCTCACATCCGAAACGGCATCACAGAGCAGCTTATCTTCACCCCGATACTGTTTGCTTACATTTTTAATCTCCAGCACTCGATCACCCCCATCCCAAATGAATTGCCTCAATCAGTTCTTTTGTATAACCGGCCTTTGGGTTCTGCAAAACTTCTTTGGCTCTGCCGCGCTCTACCATCCGGCCTTCCTTCATAATCAGGACATGGCCGCCGATATGCCGGACAACATCAAAATCGTGGGTCACGATCAGAATGGCGCAGCCTTGCTCCCGCAATTTCAAAAGCTGTTCTACCGCCCTGTCCCGGTGAATCGCATCTAATGCGGTGGTCGGTTCGTCCGCAATCACCAGTTTTGCTTTCCCAGCGATGGCAAGGGCGATCAATACCCGCTGGAGCATACCGCCGGAAAGCTGATAGGGTCTGCTGTTCAGGAATCTTTTTGTGTCTGTCAGTCCCGCCCGAGCCATCGCCTGTTCGCAAAGAGAAAGCGCGTCTTTTCTACTAAGCTCCTGATGAAGCCGGAGAAATTCAGCCATTTGAACGCCGATTTTTCGAGACGGATCCAGCGCAGTCATGGGATTTTGCGGTACAAAGGCAATCTGGCTGCCATAGTACAGCGCCCGTTCTTTTTCCTTTAGCTGCAAAAGCGATTTTTCTTCAAAAAGTATCTCACCGCCTACTTGAAAGGCGCTGCGGTTTAGCAGTCCTAAGATTGCCCGGCAGGTCAGGGTTTTTCCGCTTCCCGACTGGCCCAAAAGGGTAATGGTCCCCCCTTCCTCCAGTGAAAAGCTGATGTCCCGCACCAATTCCTGATTCTGATTTTTCAATTTGATGGTAAGGTGCTCCACCTGCAATAGCGTTTCGTTCATAGCACATCCTCCTGTGGCTGGAGAATATCCCGAAGTGCCTCGCCAAACAGGTTAAAGCCTGCTGCTGCAATGAAAATGCAGATGCCCGGATAGATTAACAGTTCCGGGTGAGAATACAGCGCCACCTGCGCTTCCTCCAGCATTGCGCCCCATTCCGCTGTACCGCTGGGCAGGCCAAGGCCAAGGAAAGAAAAGCTGGAAACGGTAAGGATGGCAGAAGCCACGCCGGTTGAAAAATACACCAAAAACTGCGGCAGGATATTAGGGATCAAATGATGGAGCATAAGCTGCCACATCCCACAGCCGGACACCCTTGCGGCCACAATATAATCCCGCCCAAGCTCCGTTTTCGCGTAGGTGCGTATCATCTGCATAAACCGCGCCCACATGGAGATGACAACCGCCCAAATGATATTTTGCAGTCCGTCCCCAAGCACACCAATAATGGCCACCGCAATAATGAGCGTGGGAAAAGCGATAAATACCTGGCTGATTCCTGTTACAATGCGGTCAAACCACCCGCCAATACACGCTGTCATCATACCGAGAATTAACCCGATCCCTCCCAGCAGAATCAGAATGGGAAGCGCCAGACCGAGAGACGCTCTCGCACCATACAGCAGGCGGGATAATTCACACCGGCCAAGCTGGTCGGTCCCGAGTGGATAGTCTGCGCTCGGCGGTTGATATTTCAGTAGTGGATTTACCGTGTCGGGAGAATTGGGAGCCAAAAGCGGTGCAACGATTGCGACAACGCAAATCAGCACGATCAGGGCAAGTCCAATGACCGCCTGCGGATTTTTCAATATTTTACGCAGCATCGCTTTCCTCCTTTCTCCACGGGCACAGCACATGGTTTAATATCTCGCCAAATAGTTCGGCTAACAGATACAGCGCCGCGATAATCAGCATACAAGCGCCAATCGCATTGGCATCGGCTGCCATAATGCAGTTCATCAGATAATTGCCTACGCCCTTGATGGAAAAAACTTTTTCAATCACGGCGCTCCCTGCAATCAAATAACTTACATATTGACAAAACAAAGTAATAACGGGCGGCAGCGCATTGCGAAACGCCTTTTTCCAGAGAATCCTTTTTACTGTCATACCGCTCGCACGGGCGAAACTCACATAGTCTTGGTGCATTTCTTCCAGCAGAGAAGCGCGGAATACACGCACGGTTGAACAAATCACAGGGAAGGACAATGTGATAGATGGCAATATCAATCCCATAATCCCCGGTGCGGGTGTTACGCTGAAAATGGGGATTCCTACAGCAAATCCAAGTAACAGCAAAAAGCCGAGCCAAAACGGTGGGACGCAAATCCCGAACATCGAAACAACCCGCATGATGTGGTCGGTCAGCTTGTTCTTTTTTGCGGCGCACAAAACACCCAGCAAGATCGAAAATACGATAATTTCAGCCAGCGACAAGGCCACTAATTGCAGCGTTTGCGGGAAATATCTCGCCAAATCCGCAGCGACTTCATTGTTTGAAAAAATCGACTCGCCAAAGTCGCCGTGTAAAACTCCGCCAATCCAGTTGATATACCGGACCGGCAAAGGCTGGTCTAAGCCAAGCTCCCCCCGTACCTGTTCAATCGCTTCCGGCGTAGGAGAGAGATTTCCCCGGCGCACAATATAGGTGGCCGGATCCGTGCTGGATAGTGCGGTTAATACAAAGCACAAAACACTTACGCCAAATAGCAGAACCAGCAGCCGCACAATCCGTTTTACCCAATGAGATTTCATCATCGTCACCCTCCTTTCCGGTTAAGCGAAGCTAACCATTATCTCGAAATATCTGCGGCAGGCGGCATAACGCCCGCCGCAGTCTATCAAAGCTATTTTGCAAGTTTCCAGTCCCGCGCCCGCTGCCGGATATTCCAGAAATTTTGATAGATTCCCTTTTGCTGTATCAATTCAGCGTGAACGCCTTTTTCTACGATTTTTCCGTTGTCCACCACTAAAATCTGATCGGCATCCCGAATGGTAGACAAGCGGTGCGCAATGACAATCAGCGTTTTATTTTTTACCAAGGCGCTGATGGCCTGCTGCAAATGCACTTCGTTTTCCGGGTCAACGCTGGCGGTCGCCTCGTCAAGCAGGATAATCGGCGCGTCTTTGAGCATGGCACGGGCGATGGAGATCCGCTGCTTTTCCCCGCCGGACAGAGTAGAGCCGCCCTCGCCAATCACCGTGTCATACCCTTGCGGCAGAGCGGAGATAAAATCATGGCAGCAGGCTTTCTTTGCCGCTTCTACAACCTGTTCATGGGTTGCGTCCGGGCAGCCAAATTTGATATTGTTCTCAATGGTATCGCGGAACAGGTAGACATTCTGGAATACCATGCTCATGTTTTCCAAGAGGCTGTCGCAGGTAAACTCTTTGACATTATGGCCGCCTACGGTAATGCTGCCCTCCTGCACATCCCAAAACCGGGCAATCAGCCGTGTAATGGTGGTTTTGCCGCCGCCGGAGGGGCCAACAATCGCAGTCATGCTGCCCTGCGGAATGGAAAAACTCACATCTTTCAAAATCGGGTTCCCGTTTTCATAGGCAAAAGAAACATGCTGAAAAGCAATATCAAAGGAATCCAAAACAATGTTTTTGCCATCTTCATCAATCTTTTTTGCCTTCTTAATGCGCTCTACCCGGTCAAGGGCAGCGTCCATCGTCCGAATCATGGTTGTCATCTGCCCCATCACTTCAATCGGATTGAAGATAGTAAAGGAGGCGATCAGGATAACGGCAAGATTGGCAAAGGATAAGTCGCCGTGGGCCGCCAGAATCCCAGCGAACAGCATAATCACACAGGCTGCGATACGGAATACCAGCGAATAGGTCATGTTCAGCGGTGTGAAAACCCGTTCTACGTCATAGGCGGCATCCGCATTTTTTTCGTAGGCATCCTCAATATCGCTCAAATTTTTGTCGCACATATTAAAAGACTTTACAACGGAAATCCCCTGCACATATTCCAATGTGGCCGCAACCGCTTCGGACTGGATTTTCTGCCGCTTTGCCGATAAATCTTTTCCTTTCCTCTGCATAAAGCTGTAAATGGGGAAGGAAAGGAGGATTCCCGCTACAAAAATCAAACCAATGCGCCAGTCAAAGGTCAGAATACAGGCGGCCATGACAATCATACTCAAAACGCCGGTTGTAACCTTGTCGAGAATGTGCATGGAATAGTTCTCGAGAAAATTCAAATCCGTTGTCACAGTAGCCGTGATGTCACCCATACTGTTATCGTGGAAAAATCCCATCGGTACATTCCGCAGCCGGTCGCCCAAAGCAATTCGCTCTCTGGCTACAAACTCAAATCCTGCTGTGCTTTGCAGCCGGTAAACCAAGTATTTGAAAAGGATGCGAAGAAGCAAGCCACCGGCAATCAGGCAAATGACGATACCCCATGTTTGGCCTGTGATCGGATGACCGGCCTGAAGCTCCGTTAAAACGATAAACACGGCGGCAATGGGCAATAGGCCAAACATAGATTCCAGAAAGCCGCAGACAAAGCTGCCCCAAATCCGTTTCGATAAATCTCCGCTTAAACGCAGTACGCGCCGGATAATTTTCAGCATGATTCGCTCACCTCCTGATTCATACTCCAATCCATTGCGCTGATGTGAGCTTTCCACATATCCAGATAGGTTTCTGAACGGGATAATAGCTGCTCATGGGTTCCCTGTGCGGAAATCTGCCCGTCCTCCAGCACCAAAATCTGATCGGCATACATAATGGTGGAGAGCCGGTGGGCAATGACAATCAGCGTCTTTCCTTTCGTCAGCTTATCAATCGAACGCTGCAATTTATCCTCATTCTCCGGGTCTGTAAAGGCGGTGGCCTCGTCTAAGATTACGATAGGCGCATTTTTGAGGATTGCCCGCGCGATGGCAAGACGCTGGCGTTCCCCGCCGGAAAGCCTTGCACCGGCGTCGCCTGCATTGGTGTCATACCCTTTAGGGAATCTCGCAATAAATTCATCGCATCCAGCCTGTGCAGCCGCCCATTCTACTTCCTTGTCGGTGGCATCCGGTTTACCGATGCGGATATTATCACGCAGACTCATATGGAACAGAAAGTTGTCCTGCGAGACATAGCTGATCTTCTCCGTTAAATCAGTAAGGGACATTTCACGAATGTCAACGCCGCCCACGAAAACCGCACCCGCGTTTACATCCCAAAATCGGGCAAGCAGCTTGGCAAGGGTCGATTTGCCCGAGCCGGAAGGTCCGACAAAGGCAGTTACAGTTCCCGCCTTCGCAGAGAAGGAAATGCCGTGAATGATCTCACTGTCGCCGTAACCAAAATGGACATCCTTCATCTGCACGTCGGCGCTGTCCGTATGCTTTGGCTGCGCCGGTTCCGGCAGTTCTTCCATATCCAGAAGCGTCTGAATACGTGGCTGCACTTCGGAAATGACAGCAAAACTTTCCCAAAACTCGGTAAAGTTCTGCAAGGAGCCGACGATTGCCATAGAGAGCAGGATGCACACAATGAGTTCGGCAAGGCTAACCGCACCGCCTGAAATAAGAGCCATTCCAACAGGTAAAACAAAGGCAATCGAGGATGGTAGAATCGCTTGGCTGATGCTCATAAACGGCCAGCAATGCTTATACCACTTTGTCGTGATGTCTCTTACCTTTATGACTGCTGATTGGAACCGCCCCATTGAGGAAGCAGTCTGATTAAATGCTTTAATAACCTCCATGCCATTGACATACTCCACAATGGTCGAGTTCATATTGACATTGGACATCATATATTCCTTCATTACTTCACTGCGTCCAAACATCATGCTGTAATAGATCAGGTTTCCCAAAATGGCCGAAACCAAAGCTGCCAGCGCCATACGCCAGTCGATCACCAGCAAATACAAGATGACAAAGATCGGGACAAGTATGCTGGCGGTCATCTCAGGAATGGCGTGGGCAAGCGGCCCTTCCAGCCTTTCCGCATCGTCGATGACAAGCTGCTTAAACTCGCCGGAAGATTTGCTCTGAATCGTTCCCATAGATACCTTGGACATCTTTTTCATAATCGAAGTACGAATATTTTTAATAATTTCGTAAGCTACCTTGTGGGAGCAAAGCGTCGATTTTGCGTAAAGGATATGCTTCAAAAGATACCCGCACAGCGCGATAACCGGCAAAAGGATTGCCCAAGTCGTTGTCAGACTGTTTGCCAATGCCTTTTGCAGCAAGATTGCAACCGCGATATATGGAACAATACCAAAAGCAGAGGACAAAACAGATAGGACAACGGCAAATGATAGCTGCGGTTTCTTTTCGTCGGCAAATTTGAGGATTCCTTTATAGGGGGACTCTCTCTTGCCATTTTCTTTTTGCATATACATTTACCCGCCTTTCCGTGTTATTTTCCAAACACAGTTTAGCATAGCAAAACTGCCTGCGCTTTTGTGACCGAATCCGGCGCTTTTATACCCCAATCCGGCAAATCTGCTTTTACAGTGGGTTGCTTTTTGCATGTAAATGTGCTATTATATAGTTAGTTATTGCTAACCAAGATTTTTATGAAAGGAGTTTGGCATTATGCTTTTACAATGGTCCTCGCCCGAATATGTGCCGCACTCTTTTCAGATTTCCGGCCTTTCGGGTACCATAGGACATAAACAAACCGGCAACTGCTTTGATCTCACAAAACAGGTTGCCGATGGTTTGGTGAACATGCAGGAGCTATCTAAGGGATTGTTTTTGGTGCAGTCCGAGATGGCTTTCAAAAAAGAAACGGAACTGTGTGAAGAATATCCAGAGCGCAAGGTGTTTCAGCTTTCCTTTTGCATGAACGGGATTTGTGAATGGAATTATCGGGAATCAGGCAGCGAGTGCTATCAGCTTTCCCCAACACAGTGCAGCTTGCAGTGCGGAACTCTTTCGCGGTGCGTGAGCCATTTCAGTGCGGAAAATCCTTACCGTACATTGAGTATTTCGCTGGAGCAGGAGCGGTTTGCCCCGCTGATGGAAGATTTAGAAGCCATGCATTTAGTCCGGCAGGATAATAAAATCTGTACCCATGTGTTTTCCACCACACCGGAGATACGACTTGTCTTGCAACAGTTATTGGACTGCCCGCCCGAACGAAAGCTGCGCAGGCTGTACCTTGAGGGAAAGGTATTAGAATTGGTGTCCCTGTTCTGCGATGAAGTGGTTGGAACACAAAAAAACGACAAGGGAATTTCCCGAGAGGACTACCGTTGTTTGATGAAGGCAAGAGAGATCATTGACAACCATTTTCTTCATCCTTTGACAATCGCACAGATTGCCGAACAATGCTTTTTAAGCGAAACCAAATTGAAGCAGGGCTTCAAGACCTGTTTTCATTGTACGGTCTATGAATACATAGTGGAAAAGCGTATGGAGATGGCCTACCGCCTGCTGCAAAGCGGAAAATACAAGGTAAAAGATGTGGTGTGGATGGTTGGCTATACCAATGCGAGCCATTTTATCGACGCTTTCAGAAAAAGATACGGCGTTACGCCCGGGGAAATTTAGTTTCTAACTTTGCGTGAAGATTTTCGGGGAATTGCTGCTTACCAATTTTCTGCATCATGTTAAATAGGAGAAAAAATATGTCTTTCTTTCAAAACACCTGCAAACCAAAAGGATTTGCAGGGAAGGTTATGGTTAATATGATGAACGCCGGTCATGCCGCGCTTGCGGAGTGGGGGTTGGCGCATATAGAAATCCAAGACGATGATTTCTGTCTGGATATTGGCTGCGGTGGAGGGGCTAACCTTAAACGCCTTTTGGAAAAAAGCCCGAATGGACGGATAACTGGTATTGACTATTCCGAAGTTAGTGTTCAAAAATCGAAAAAACTCAATCGAGCAGTAATTCAGGAAGGCCGATGTGAAGTTTTGCAAGGCAATGTTATGAACCTGCCGTTTTCAAAAGACAGTTTTCATTTGGCAACCGCCTTTGAAACGATCTACTTTTGGCCCGATATTCAAATTGCTTTCCAGCAAGTATATCGTGTGCTTAAAAACGGTGGAACATTTCTAATCTGTAATGAGTCCAATGGAAAAAATACAAAGGACGAAAAATGGACGGGCATCATCCAAGGTATGACAATTTACACTTCCGGGCAGATCGAGAAAGCATTGAAAAATGCCGGGTTTTCAAAAATCGAGGTAGACCAAAACAAAAAAGATTGGCTTTGTTTGGTTTGCAAAAAAGATAATTAAAAGGTGCGACAGCATACAACGCTGTCACACCTTTCATTTTACTTCAAATCCATATTCACAGATTGGCAAGCAATGCAAACATGTACATGTTTGCGATTTTGGCGGGGAGCAGACCCGCCAAAACGCTTGTTGAGGGATAACCCCCAAGCCCCCAAGATCGCTACCTTCGGTAGCGGCTGCGCGTCCTGCGAACGCTGAAAAATTTTCAATAAGCAAAAGAAAAACCCTATGCAAATGGTTCGTCCATTCACATAGAGTTTTCTTATTTCCCGTTCACTTGGCATAGGTTAGTATTTTTCTAATACTTCTATATGTTCCTCTGCCATTGCCGGCCGCTCTTTTTTCATGATTGGTGCTCGGGGAAAAATATCGGCATGAACCCAATCTTCCGGACCAGCCGCCGTAATTGCAGCTATTTGCCCAGCCTTTCCCGTGTCCAGCAGAAAAAGAAGCTCGTTTTCCGACAGGTCCAGGGAATGCAAGAAACAGGCGGCGTCTTCGGTCAAAGGGAAGAAACGGCTTTCCAGCCGCCCTCTTGCGCCCAGGGAGACTGGAAAAATAGCTTGATTTTCACTTTATTTATGATTGTTTTTGTTGCTTTTCGCGTACTGATGTGATATTATGATAATAGTTTTATCCATATTTATGGAATTATTGTGCATATTAAAGAGATGAGAAAGGAGGAAGCAACAGGAAGAACCCGATCGCATTCACAAAGAAGAGAAAGAAAAAGGAGTATTTAGGATGAAGAAAGGAAGATCGTTGTTTCGATCCTGCTTGGCTTTGGTGCTGAGCGTGCAGCTGCTGGCGGGTACTATGGCATTCACGGCCGTGGCAGCCGACCAGCCAAAGCTATCGGCTGTTGTGGACAGCGCCCGCCTCCCGGGGGAAGGGGCGGATGCCGAAACCGTGGCCGTGTTCAACGCGTTCAAAGATCGGCAGATGGAGCAAATCAACCACTATGTGGACCAGCCTTCCGTTCCGATTGTGGACGGTGAGGGCGGCACCGGCGAATGGGGACAAGCCGCCGACAGCGCCGCCTGGTCGAAGGCCGGCTATGCCTTTGCGGCGCTCTGGGCCAACCGGGATGTGGACCGGGCCAACCAGTTTGTGGTAAGCCTGTGTAAGGACTATCCACCCACCCCCGGCACCCAGTCCTACCTAACCTATTTCTGCATGAACCTGATGATGCGCACCTGGTTCTCCTTCTCAGACAAAAGCGAGCTGTATCCCGGCCGCCTGACAAAGGAAGCCCAGGCCGCTTTGGAGGATTGGTTCTGGCAGTACCTGACCATCAACGACGGCATCCCCACCGGAGCCGAATTTTCCGAGGAACACATCTTGATTAAGGATTCCGGTAACCACGATCTGGTGCAGAGCTCGTCGTTTTACATCGGGTCCCAGCTGCTCCTTTCTTCCGGCAATTACGCCAATAACAAGGTGGGCGGACGGACGCTGCAGCAGTATCATGATACCTGGGCGGAATACCTGCGCGAGTATTTCCGCATCCGCGGCCGCAAAGGCCTGATTGCGGAGGCTGCATCTCCCAGTTATCCGAAGTTTACCATGGATTCCCTTCTTTCCATCTATGATTTCGGCAAGGAAACAGACATCCACGAACTCTGCGAAGCTTTCCTTGACAACTATTACACCGACCTGATTATGGAAACTTACCAAAGCCGCGGCGGGGCGAAGAGCCGTTCTTATAAGAACTATTATTCCGTCCAGGGCATTGCGGACGCGGGCAATTTCTATAACTATGTCCAGTTCGGTATCCCCGAATACAAGGAAGCCTACAATACCGGCACTTCCAGATGCCATCCCTCCATGCTGAGCACCTGCGCCACCTCCTATCAGGCTCCTTATGTGCTCTATGACTTTGCCGTTCATCCTGAGGCCAAGGGCAGCTATCTGTATGAGTCCACCCCCTTGGGCCGGGGCGGAAACGGTTCGACCTATAAGGCGCTACTGCCTTCCATGACCTTAAAGCAGACCTACGTTACCCCCGACTATATTCTAGGTGCCGTCACCATTGACCGGACCCAGGAGTACATGAAGATCCACAGCCAGAACAAATGGATGGGCGTGATCTTTGAAGGGGGCCTGGCGGAAGGCAAGTACGATTCCCGCGTCTATGTCACCGGCAACGGCACCTCCCATATGGGCGAGATCGAAGGGTATGAAAACCGGGGCACTACCGGCTACAATGAGATCGACGGCATCGGTTCCCAGGGCGCGCTGCTTGTGCAGGGCATCCCGGAGCGGACCAATTGCGACGATACCCTCGTTTACATCTCCAATGACCTCTATAGCACCAAGGCAGAGGAAGACGGCTGGCTCTTCGCCTACGACCCCGACGGCACGAGCTACGTGGCAATCAAGCCCAGCCGTGGCTCCATCAAGAGCGTTTCGGATTTCATCGGCGGCAAATATATCAACTTTACCGAGGACTTTGTGCCGATTATCATCCAGTGCGCCTCCAAGGCGGACTATGCTTCGTTTGATGCCTTCAAGGCCGCAGTTAAGGGGACGCAGTCCGGCTGGACGGGGAATACATTTTTCTTTCAAAACCTCAAGGGCGAGGTTTTGGAGCTGTCCACTGAGCAAAACGTCCTGCCCAAGAAAAACGGCGTTCCCCTGGACCTGACGCCGGAGCTCATGTATAACAGCCCCTACGTCAAGGGCGTCTACGGCAGCGGGATCGTCACCGTGACCAACACCAAGAATGAAACCTTCACCATCGACTTCAATGTGCCCACCGACCCGCTCAATTCCAAGCTGATCGAGGCCAGAGCCATCGTGGAGGGCAACTATACCATCGAAAGCTACGCGGCGTTGCAGACGGCCATTCATGACGCCGAAGCGGTGCATGACAAGCCGGACGCCAGCGAAAGCGAAATCCTCCTTGCCATCGCGAACCTGCAAACGGCCATCGACGGGCTGAAGGCTTACATTCCCCAGGCGGTGCTGGTAGCGCCGGACTTTGTGACCCGTGGCCAGACCTTCACCCCCTCCATTAAGCTCACCTCCCGCACCGGCGAGATGCAGGATCTTCCTTATGCCCTCAACCTATCCGTGGAAGACCCGGATCTCCTCTCCATCGGGGCCGACGGCAGTGTGACCGCCCAGAACAAGGGCGCTACTACCCTGCACGCCTCCTTTGCGAGCTTTGCCGCCCTTCCCAGTGACGCGCTCTATTACTACCTGGAGGCCCTCACCGCAGATTCCCTTTATGAGAACGATTTCTCGTCTGCGGATATGAGCGCCTTTAAAGGGAAAAATCCAGGTAATCTCACCGTCAGCGACGGAATTCTCACCGTTGGCAACGGCGTTGCCGCTTACTATAACGGCGAAGGCGCGAAGGAATGGAAAAACTACAAGTATTCCGGAAAGATCAAGTTCGGCGACCTGGGTCCCGACGTGATCCTACGCGCCCAGGACGAAAAGAATCACATGATGGTCAGCTTCGGCATCAAATCTCTGATCATTTACACGTGCATCGGCGGCACCTATGAGTCGAAAGCGGACATTCCCTATTCCTGCCTGGCGGCGGACGGGTTTGACGAATTCGAAATCTATGCCATCGGTGACACCTACATCGTCTATGTCAACGGCACCCTGGTTACCATTTATCAGGACGACACCTATCAGACCGGTTCGGTGGGCTTTCGCACCTCTTCGCGAGCAAAATACACCGCCGACGATATCAAAGTGGAAGTCTTAAGCGACAGCCTCTCGCAGGAAATCGTCGTGGAACAGGCAACGCTTCCCACCGATCCGCTCAAGGAGAAGCTGGCAGAAGCCCGAGCCATCCAGGAAGACGCCTATACCGTCGAAAGCTTTGCCGCTTTGCAGGCCGCTATCCTGGAAGCACAGAAGGTGATGGACAAGGAAAACGTCACGGAAGACGAAGTGATGACTGCGGTCGGAGAGCTGCAGGTCGCGATCGACGCGCTGGTGGTCTTTGTTCCCCAAGTGGTGCTGGACGCGCCCGCGTCTGTAACCCGGGGCGACACCTTCACCCCCGCTCTCAAGCTTACCACCCGTACCGGCGCCCTTGAGGACCTGCCCTATACCTCTTCTCTGCGGGCGGACGATGACCTCTTTACCGTCAATGCCGACGGCAGCGTCACCGCCAAAAAGGCCGGTTCTACCGTGCTGCGCGGGTTTTATGACGACTATGCCGCGCTCCCGGCCGATTTTCTCTCCACTTATCTTCACTGCCTGACGGCGGAAACGCTCTATTCGAACGATTTCTCCTCCGGCGATCTGAGCGCCTTCAAAGGCAAGAACACGGGCAATCTCTCTGTCGGCGGCGGCATTCTCAATGTGGGTAACGGCGTCACCGCCTATTACGACGGAGAAGGCGCGAAGGAATGGAAAAATTATAAGTATTCCGGCACGGTGAAATTTGGGGATTTGAGCCCTGATGTGATTTTGCGCGCCCAGGATGAAAAGAACCACATGATGGTCAGCTTCGGCTATAAATCCCTGCTCTTCTATACCTGTGTAGACGGAACCTATACTCAGATTCAGAATATTCCCTATGCTACCTTAGGAGAGGGCGACACCGCCGCTTTCGAAATCTACGCCATCGGCAGCACCTATATTGTCTATGTCAACGGTGCGCTTGTTATGGTGTATGAGGACGATACCTATCAAACCGGCTCGGTGGGCTTCCGTACTTCCGGCAAAGCCGCCTATACCGCCGACCACATCAAGGTGCAGATTCTGGAAGAGAATCTGGCCAAAGAAATTGTCGTCGAGGAAAAACCGGTGACCGCCAATGCCGACAAGAAAGTCTATGCGGTCAATGAGCCCATCACCGTGACCGTCGTCGCGTCCGAGGATTGGACCCGGCCGGTGCTCCGCAATGAGTACGGCGTCTACCTGGCCACCCAGTGGACCAAGGAACCCATCGGCAATGGCGACGCTAAGTTCACTCTGACCTTCTCGCTTTCCACCAAGGGGGAACGCGTCATGGACGTGCTGCTGCGCGACGGGGAAGGCAGTGAAACCGATGCGAACGTCAATGTCTCCTTTGTCATCGGTGATGCGGCGGTTGTTCCAGATGTGCCGGCGGAGGTCTATTCCATCCAAGCCCCGGCCTTTGGCGCGGTCAATCAGTCGCTTACCTTTACCATTAAGACCAGCACCGCGGTATCTAAGGTAGCGCTGTTTAACGAGTCGGGCATTGGCTTGGCCGCCAGCAGCGTGAGCTATGTGGACCATGGCGACGAACGCATCTGGACCTATACCATCGCGGTCGGTACGCCCGGCCAGCGTACGTTTGCCCTGAAGATCAAGGATGCGGCCGGTTCTCAGTGGTTGGACACTGCATATACCGCCCGGATCACCCTTTCCCGCGGCTAAACACCATTCTCATATCCAAAAAGCCCCGGTCTTCTGTTACAGAAGGCCGGGGCTTTCCTTTTGTGGTTTTTTAAGGCAAGAAAAACGGGTACCGTCTGTGGGAGGTACCCGTTTTCTGGGAATAAGGAGAGGATTGTTGGAACATGGATGGGAGAGTTCTGATCTCTTGATTGTTAGTTTATCAGGCAAGTGTGACAAAAGTTGCAAAAAAACGTAAGCAAACCGAGAACAAATCGTGAAAAAATAATGAACGTCCCATCGCGCCGCTTCAATAAAAGCAAAAAACTAGAAACGGCTTGGTCCATATCCCTCTCCTTCCGGTCAGGCCGGGGTTCGGTGCCGCCCGGCTTCCCGCAGGCTGGGGCATAGGAGCATAGAGACTCCCAGCAGCGCCATGAGGATTCCGGTGATAACCAGCAGCCATTCCACGGAAACCACGTCGGCCAGAGGACCGAAGATGGCCATGCCCAGCGGGAGGGCGGAAGAGGAAACGATCTGCACCAGGCCGAACACCCGCCCCTGCATCTGCGGTTCCACCGTTTCCTGCAGCAGCACCATGCCCGGAGAACCCACGAAAGGCATGGAAAGCCCCGTCAGGAACAAAAAGCACAGGTAAACCACGAACACCCCGGCAAATCCCAGAAGCATGGTGAAGATCCCGAAGACGACGGTACCCATCACCAGAGTATTGAGCCGGTTTCGAAACCCGCCCCACGCGGCGATAATCAGCCCGCCGATCACGGTTCCAAAGCTCCAGAGCATTTCGTTGGCCGTGAGCATCCATACCTCCTCGCCGAAGGTGCGTGTGGTCAGAAGAGGCGTAAGGAGAGCCGCCGGGGTGACGAGAAACATCAGCCCCGCGTAGAAGAAGAGAAACACCCGCAGAAACCGGTGGTTCCACGCATACCTCAGGCCGAACTTTAGGTCTGAAAACGCGCCGCGTGTTTCTTCTTTCTCCCGCTTTACTTTTGCCACCTTCAGCCGGGACATGATGACGATAGCGATGGCCGCTGTCACCACGTCAATGAAAAAGGCGGCTTCCAGCCCGGCCATAGAGAGGACGGCGCCGCTCACCGCCGGGGACACCAGCATCGTCAGCGACTGGATGGTACTGTTGAGGCCGTTGATGCGCATGAGCTTTTCCTGGGGAACGATCTGCGGGATCATGGCGGTTACCGCCGGCGTCTGCACGCCCGTTCCCGCCGAGCGCACCGCCGCCACCAGGAACAACAGCCATAGCTCCTGATAGCCGCACAGGAAAATGACCGCCAGAATCAGCGTGGAAAGTGCGATCGCCCCGTCGGAAATCATGACCAGGTATTTGCGGTTGTGCCGGTCGGCCCATACGCCGGCGAACAGGGAAATCAGGATCTGCGGCAGGAAGCTGCACAGGCTCGAAAGCATGATCATCACACCCGACGAGGTGGACAGCGTTACATACCAGACAATGGCGAACTGGGTAATGGACGAGCCGAACAGGGAAACGGCCTGGCTGGACAGGAACCAGCCGGCCTTTTGCCGCCAATGGACGTATTCGGCCGGCAGAGGCTGGGAAATATCGGTCAGCGGGTGGTCTTCTTTTTTCAATTTCTCCTCCTTTGCGGAAAACACGGGTGAATTTTGAGAAAAAAGATCATAGCATATTCCTGTCGATTATGCAATGGTTTTTCTTATGTTTTCCCAGTCCCATTGATTTCCTGCCTCATGACCGTTTCTCAGATGATGGCTGCCCCGTACCTTATGAGAAATGAGAACCGGTCCTGCGGGAAGTGGAGGCAAATTAGCTCTTCCAAGTTCAAAGCCGCAAAACCGGAAAACAGCTCATATTCGGCATTTTCGCGCCAAAATTCCTGTAAAATCGGAATTTTTGGAACCCTTTTCGTTCCTGCGGATATACTGGAATGAACCCGAGATCAACGGAAGGGGAGGGAACGGATATGAGGCGGTACTGGCCGAGAAAGCGCAGGAGGCTGGGGCTGAAAGGCAAATTTCTCTTGTTCTTGGTGATTGTAGTTGTGCTGTTCTTTTTGGTGGATTCCCAGCTTCGCCCTCTTTTGGAGAGCGCCGCCCAGAGCCAGGCTACTATCGTATCCACCAAGGCGGTCAACGACGCGGTGACCGAAGAGCTCGCCAAACAAGGCCTCGGGTATGAGGACCTGGTCCATGTCACCCAGACCTCCGAAGGAAAGGTTACCTCCATCGAGTCGGACGTGGTGGAGATTAACCTGATGAAGTCGAAGATTACCTCCGCCATCCAGGACCGGCTTTCGGAGAACGACATTCAGAGTACCGGCATCCCCCTTGGGAATCTGTTGGGGAGCAATTACCTGGTGGGACGCGGCCCCCTGATTCCGCTGAAAATCACTCTGGCCGGCACGGTTATCACCGAGCTTCAAAGCCAGTTTCTTTCCGCCGGCATCAACCAGACCAAGCACGAGCTGACCCTTTCGGTGAAAGCGCGTATCTACATCCAAATGCCCGGATACTATACTACCGCCGAAATTACCACCAATTTTCTCGTGGCCGAAACCGTCATCGTCGGGGAAGTGCCGGACGCCTTCACCAACGTGGTCACTCCCAGCAACGACTTGCCGAATATCATCATGGATTATGGGGCGGACGCAAATTAACCGTGTTTTCGCAGAAAAATGTGGTATAATACAAACACACGCCCAATCGGGCGTATCGCGTAAAATCTATGGGTCCCGAGAAGACAAAACAAAACCGGGATCAAATTGGCGGGCGCCCGTTTTTAGAAAACGGGCGCTGCCTTTCCATTTCGCAGAAAAAGGACGGGAAGAAAACATGAATTCTGCAAAGGAGCGCATTGAGGAACTGCGCCGGCAGCTCAACTATCATAACCACAAATACTACGTGGAGGATCACCCGGAAATCGAGGACTATGAATACGACCGGATGCTCAGGGACCTGGAAACGCTGGAAGCGGAGCACCCGGAGCTCGTTACGCCCGATTCCCCCACCCAGCGGGTGGGCGGCGCGGCGGACGCCCTTTTTTCCCCGGTGACCCACCCGGTTCCTATGGAGAGCCTGCAGGACGTTTTTTCCGGCGACGAGCTTTTGGACTTTGACCGGCGGGTGCGGGAAACGGTGGAATCTCCTCGGTACGTGGTGGAGCCGAAAATCGACGGGCTGTCGGTCTCTCTCGAATACGAAAACGGCGTGCTGGTGCGTGGGTCCACCAGAGGTGACGGGGTCACCGGCGAGGACGTAACCGCGAACCTGCGCACCATCCGTTCCATTCCCCTGCGCTTAACCCGTCCCCTTGCCTTTTTGGAGGTGCGCGGGGAGGTGTATATGCCTCGTGACAGCTTTGAAAAGCTGGTGGAGCGTCAGGAGATCAACGAGGAAAAGCCTTTCAAGAATCCCCGCAACGCCGCCGCCGGCAGCCTGCGCCAGAAGGACTCGGCAGTGACCGCCTCGAGAGGCCTGGACATCTTTCTGTTTAACATTCAGCGCGTCGAAGGGGAAACGCCCACCGGACATGCCCAGTCTTTGGAGCTGATGAAAGAGCTGGGGCTGAAGATCATCCCCTTTTACCGGGTGTTTTCCGACATGGGGGACGTGCTCGCGGAAATTGACCGCATCGGCGCGCTCAGAGGCTCCCTTCCCTTCGAGATTGACGGGGCGGTTGTAAAGGTGGACGATTTCGAGCAGCGCCGCCGACTGGGCAGTACCTCTAAGTTTCCCAAATGGGCCGCAGCTTTTAAGTACCCGCCCGAGGAAAAGGAGACGGTGCTTTTGGATGTGGAAGTAAACGTGGGCCGCACCGGCACCCTCACTCCCATCGGCATCTTTGAGCCGGTGACGCTGGCCGGCACCACCGTCTCCCGCGCCACCCTGCACAACGAGGATTTCATCGAGGAAAAACAGCTTCGCATCGGGGACACAGTGATGCTTCGAAAATCCGGGGATATCATTCCCGAGGTGGTAGAGGTCACCCGCCATGCAAACGATGCCAAACCCTTCCAGATGCCCAAGGAATGCCCCTCCTGCGGCGCGCCGGTGTTCCGGGAGGAAGGGGAGGCGGCCATCCGGTGCGACAATCCCGAATGCCCCGCCCAGCGGCTGCGCCACCTGGTTCACTTTGCCTCCCGTGACGCCATGGATATCGACGGGCTAGGCCCTGCGGTGCTCGAGCAGCTCATGGCAAATGGGCTCGTGAAGTCCCCGCCCGACCTTTACCGCCTCAAAGCCGAGGATGTGGCGCAAATCGAGCGCATGGGAGAAAAGTCCGCCGCGAACCTGCTCGCCGCTATTGAGAAAACCAAGCAAAACGACCTTTATCGTCTGATTTTCGCCCTGGGCATCCGGCATATCGGGCAGAAGGCCGCCAAGCTTCTCGCCCAGCATTTTAAGCGGATGGACGCCTTGTTTGACGCCACCGAGGAGGAGATCGCGGAAATCGACGGCTACGGCAGCGTCATGGCCCAAAGCGTCGTCGCTTTTTTTGCCCTGCCTCAAACGAAGCACTTGATTGCAGAGCTCAAAGAATGCGGCCTGAACATGGAGGATCTGTCGGTGATGGCGGACACCCGTTTGGAAGGGCAGACCTTTGTGCTCACCGGCACCCTTCCTACTCTGACCCGCGCCCAGGCCGGCAAGATGATTGAGGAGCATGGCGGCCGGGTGTCCGGAAGCGTGTCCAAACGGACCACCTATGTGCTGGCCGGGGAGGACGCGGGCAGCAAGCTTGCCAAGGCCCAGAAGTTGGAGATTCCGGTGATTGACGAAGGGCAATTTTTGGAGATGCTTTCCCGTTAAAAGCGGCGCAAAAAATATACCGCTCCCTGCCCGGTATAGAAAAAAATCCCCGTTGGAATCATCCAACGGGGATTTTTTTACTTATTTGTCCGCCAAGGCTCGTTCCAGCCAGATTGCGCCTACGTCAATGGCGTTATATAAGCCATCCTTTTCGGTTTTCTTCACAATCCGGTCGCGGATGCGCACCTGGGGATCCGTATCCATCAGCTGGACCAGAACCCGGTCCGGCACCTCCATATCCTTGAAGGGTTTGGTGCTCAATATTTGCAGCATAACCACGTATTTATCCGACATATTGCCATAATAAATCGTTTTTCCGCAGCGAACCATCGGCCTGCCCTTATACAGCAGAAACTTGTCTTTCTTGGCTGCGTTTGCCATCGGAATCGACCTCCTTTTGTCAGCTCGTACGAAACGAATCCGTATTACAATCTATAACTAAATCATTTTAGCAGATTTTGACGCCAATGTAAAGGAAAATGCGTCAACCGGATGCGACAAAAGCAGACAAGTGCAAGCCTTACAGGCCTAAGTCCTTGATTTCCCCCTGCGCCCGGGCAATTTCCTCCTCGAGACCGGGAATGCCGTCGCCGATTTTGCCCGACAGGTACATGTCGTAAGCGGTCATGTCAAAATAGCCGTTGCCGGAGAGATTGAAGAGGATGACCTTTTCCTCGCCGCTCTCCTTGCATTTGTTGGCTTCCTTGATGGCCTGGCAGATGGCGTGGGAGGATTCGGGAGCGGGAACGATGGCCTCCGTCTGAGCGAAGAGCAGCGCCGCCTCGAACACTTCCTTCTGCCCCACCGCCGCCGCTTCGATAAAGCCGTCGTGATAGAGCTGGGAGAGCAGGGGAGAGTCTCCGTGATAGCGAAGGCCTCCCGCATGGATGCCGGAGGGATGGAAGGAATGGCCCAGGGAATACATCATGGTGATGGGGGCCATGCCGGCGCTGTCTCCATAGTCGTAGGTAAAGACGCCCTTGGTAAGCTTCGGGCAGGCTTCCGCCTCCACGGCGATGAACTTAGCATGCTCCTTGCCGTCAAAGGTATCTTTCAGGAAGGGAAAGGCGATGCCCGAGAAGTTGGACCCGCCGCCGTTGCAGCCGATGACGATGTCCGGGTATTCGTCCACCATCTCCATCTGTTTTTTCGCCTCCAGGCCGATGACCGACTGGTGCAAAATCACATGGTTGAGCACGCTGCCCAGGGCGTAATTGGTGTCGCTGTGGGAAGCCGCGTCCTCCACCGCCTCGGCGATGGCGTCGCCCAAGGAGCCGTTGGTGTCCGGCATTTTCGCCAGAATGCCGCGTCCCACCTGGGTTTGGTCGGACGGGGAGGGGATGACTCCCGCGCCGTACATCTGCATAATGGAGCGGCGGTAGGGCTTTTGCTGATAGCTTACCTTCACCATGTAAACGGTGCACTCCATATCGAACATTTTGGTGGCCATGGAAAGAGCAGTGCCCCACTGGCCGGCGCCGGTTTCGGTGGTCAGACGCTTGATGCCCTCGATTTTGTTAAAGTACGCCTGGGGCACGGCGGAATTGAGCTTGTGGCTGCCGGAGGGATTGGTGCCCTCATACTTGTAGTAGATGCGCGCCGGGGTACCCAGCGCCTTTTCCAGCTCGTAAGCCCGGTGCATGGGGGTGGAGCGGAACAGCTCGTATTTTTCCATGACTTCCTTGGGAATGTCGATGTAGCGTTCGGTGGTCAGCTCCTGTTCAATCAGGCTCTTGGGGAAGATGGCGCCCAATTCCTCCGCTGTCACTTCCTTGTGGGTGCGGGGGCTCAGGTACGGAGCGGGGAGATTCGGCATGTCCGCGCGGACGTTATACCATTGCTTGGGAAGCTCGCTTGCCGGTAAGATAATCTGGTGAGGAATCTGGTTCTTTTTCATTAGAAAGGCTCCTTTCGTTTGGACGGTCTGCCGTTTTTTATGAATGGACACTGGGAAAAGAAAAAACAGCCTGTCCTTTCAACAAGGACAGGCTGTTACATACGACCTGCGGTACCACCTTGATTGCCGGCAAAAAACCGGCCCTCTCATGCAAAAGCGCCAACACGCTTTGCGCCCTTAACGCGGGCAAACGTCGGACATTACTCGCCGCCAATTCCGGCTTTCCTTCCGCCCTCCGCGACCCAACGGCCTTTTCTAACAGCGTTTCTGCCGGCTTCCACCCTCCCGGCTCTCTGAAAGAAACCCTCTGTTAAGACCACTTCGCTTCACAGGTTTTTCTCTTTGTCGCTAATCATAGCACCCAAACGACTTGCTGTCAACCTTTTTTAGTCCCCCAAATAGGATTTGACCAGCTCCTGCAGCAGTTCGTCCCGGTCGATTTTGCGAATCAGGCTTCTGGCGTTGTTGTGCGTCGTGATATAGGTGGGATCCTCCGATAAAATATACCCCACGATCTGATTGATCGGGTTATACCCCTTTTCCCGCAACGCGTCATAGACCGCCGTCAGCGTACGGCGCAACTCGTCTTCCTTATCGCCGGCAATGGAAAAGGTCATGGTTTTATCAAACATAGGAATCACCTCGTATTTTATTCTACGATACAAAACCTCGATTTGCAAGCCTAATTTTGTATATCGTGTATGAATTTTCTGTAGATTTACCCCGAATCATGCATGAACTTAGGACCTAAGCTCCGCGCCCAGATCGGTGAGAGCCTTGCGCACCTTTTTGACAATGGCGTCCGCATCCTCGTCCTTTAAGGTCCCGTCGGCGGAACGCAGCACCAGGTTAAAGGCCACGCTCTTTTTGCCCTCGGCCACCTGCTTGCCCTTGTAGACGTCGAACAGGGTCACCTTTTCCAGCCGGTTTCCAGCCGCCGCCGCAATGGACCTTTTGAGCTTTAACACCGGAATCTCGTCGTCACATACAAAGGCCAGGTCTCTCGTCACCGCTGGGAACTTAGGCAGCGGCTGATACTGGCGCGTGGGGTCGGAGAGCGCGAAAAGGGCATTAAAGTCCAGCACCGCCGCGCAGGCCCGCACTCCCAGCTCGTAGTTCTCCAGCACCTGCGGGTGCAGCTCGCCGATGACGCCGAACACCTTGCCCTCTTTGAGCAGGTGAGCGCAGCGGCCCGGATGGAAGGCGTATTCGTCGCTCGCCGGCTGCACGTCGTAATCAAACACCCTCGCTTTGTCCAAAAGCTCCTCCACCGCGCCCTTTAAGGTGAAGAAATCCGCCTTTTCCCCATAAGCGCCCATGACCAGGCTCTGCTTTTCAATGGGCAGCTCGTTGTCGCTTTCCTTGGGGATGTACTCAGTGGCTACCTCGTAAAGGGCTGCGGACAGGTTGCGGTTTAAATAGTTGCGGGAAAGGGCTTCGCACAGGGAAGGCAGCGCGATGGTGCGCATGATGCTGGTGTCTTCCCCAAGAGGGTTTGCAATGGTCACCGACCGGCGCAAAGGCGAATCGGACGGCAGGCCAATTTTATCGTAGAACTTCGGGCTGATGAAGGAATAGGTCATGATCTCCGAATAGCCCAGCGCCTGCATGGTACCGTTCACCATCCGCTCGAACTTCTGCTCTTCGGTCAGTTTCCCCTGAGCCGAGCCCCTTACCAGGGTGGTGGGGATTTTGTCGTACCCATAGAACCGGGCGATTTCCTCCGCCACGTCCGCCTTGTGCTCAATGTCCGCCCGGAAGGAGGGGACCGATACCACGCCGTCCTTCACTTCGAAATCGAGCTTTTGCAGAATTTGGGCCATTTCCTCTTCGGAAATGGAAATGCCTAAAAACCGGTTGATCCAGTCGGACTCCAGCGCAAGCTTACGCCGTTCGCCGCAGCTGTTGTTTACATCAATGATCCCGTCGCATACGTCGCCCGCGTCCAAAAGCTCCACCAGCTCGCAGGCCCGCTCCAAAGCGGGAATGCAGTTTTGCGGGTCGAGGCCCTTTTCAAACCGGGCGGAGGAATCGGTGCGCATCCCCAGCTTCTTCGCCGTAATGCGAACCGACGGCCCCGCAAAGCAAGCCGATTCAAAGACGATGGTATTGGTATCGTCCATAATGCCGCTGAATTCGCCGCCCATAACGCCCGCCACAGCGCTGGGCTTTTCCTGGTCGGCGATCACCAGCATATCGGGACTGAGCCTGCGCTCTACCCCGTCGAGCGTCACAATCGTTTCGCCTTCCTTCGCCCGGCGCACCACGATCTGCTGCTCCTTCAGGTACTTCTGATCAAACGCGTGCATGGGCTGGCCATACTCGAGCATCACGTAATTGGTGATGTCCACAATGTTGTTGATGGGGCGCACGCCGCTGGCCCGCAGCCGTTCGCGCATCCAGCGGGGCGAGGGCTTTACCCGCACGTTTTTGACCACCCGCGCGCAGTACCGGGCGCAAAGGTCAGGCGCTTCCACCCGCACCTTCAACAGATCGTTTACGTCCCCGTGGCCGCCCTTGACTGCCGGCGTATGCAGCTTGAGAGGCTTGTCAAAGCTCACCGCCGTCTCCCTTGCCAGGCCAATGACCGACAGGCAGTCGGGCCGGTTTGAAGTGATCTCAAACTCGAACACCGTATCATTGTACCCGATCGCTTCCCGGATATCCTGGCCGACGCGACAGTCCTCCTGCAAAATAAAGATGCCGTCCTCAATGGCGTAAGGGAAATCGTGGGTGGTAATTCCCAGCTCCGCCACCGAGCAGAGCATCCCGTTTGACTCCACGCCCCGCAGCTTGCCTTTTTTGATTTTCACTCCGCCGTGTAAATGAGAGCCGTCCAGCGCCACCGGCACCAGATCTCCCACCGCCACGTTTTTGGCTCCCGTGACGATCTGCAGCGGCGTGCCGCTGCCCACATCGAGCTGGCAGACCTGAAGCTTGTCGGCGTTGGGATGGGGGGTAATCTCCAAGATTTTTCCCACCACGACTTTTTTCAGCTCGCTGCCTTCTTCCTCCCAGCCTTCCACCTTTGAACCGGTCATGGTCAGGCGCTCGGCGAATTCCCGGTTTCCTACCGGAATGTCTTCTACAAAATCATGAAGCCATCTCATCGAAAGCTGCATGGATGTTCACCTCCTAAAATTGTGACAAGAACCGAAGATCGTTTTCGTAGAACAGGCGCAGATCGTCAATGTTAAACCGGCGCATGACGATGCGCTCGAGCCCCACACCGAAGGCAAAGCCGCTATACTCCTCTGGGTCAATGCCGCAGATGGAGAGCACCTTTGGGTGCACCATGCCGCAGCCTAAAATCTCAATCCAGCCTTCGCCCTTGCACAGGCGGCAGCCCTCTCCATGGCAGTGGAAGCACTGCACGTCCACCTCCGCCGACGGCTCGGTAAACGGGAAGTGATGGGGCCGAAAGCGCACCACCGCGTCCTCTCCGTAAAGCTGCTTGACGAATACCTCCAGCGTTCCCTTCAGGTCTGCCATGGTAATCCCCTTGTCCACCACTAGGCCCTCGATCTGATGAAAGAGGGGAGAGTGGGTGGCGTCCACCGCGTCGGAACGGTATACCCGGCCCGGGGCGATGATGCGGATGGGAGGCTTCTGCTTTTCCATGGTGCGAATCTGCACGGGAGAGGTCTGGGTGCGAAGAAGGATGTTATCGTTGATATAGAAGGTATCCTGGGTATCCCGAGCGGGATGGTCCTTGGGAATGTTGAGCGCTTCGAAGTTATAATAATCGCTCTCCACCTCCGGGCCCTGAACCACGTCGAATCCCATTCCTAAGAAAATTTCCTTGAGCTCGTCGAGCACGATGGACAACGGATGCTTATAGCCCAGTTCGTGCCGTTTGCCCGGCATGGTCACGTCGATGCGTTCTGCCTTTAGCCGCCGCTCGGTCTCCATGGCCTTGAGCTTTTGCCCGCGCTCCTCGATCTCCTTTTCCAGCTGGCCCCTGATTTCGTTTGCCAGCTGCCCGATGACCGGACGCTCCTCGGCGGAAAGCTTGCCCATTTGCTTTAAGATGGAGGTAAGCTCTCCTTTTTTGCCCAAAAAGCGGATGCGAAGATTCTCCAGCTCCTGCGGAACGTCGGCTTTCGCAAGCTCTTCTTCCACCCGCTTCTTGATGTCTTCCAGCTGCTGCCTCATCTGTGAATCACCTCTCGTATAAAATAAAAAAGCCGCTCTTCGCCCTTCTGGAAAGAAAGGGACGAAAGCGAGCTTCCGCGGTACCACCCTCATTTTTGCATAAGCAAACACTCACGCGGCCTCTAACGGCGCCGGACCGTCACAGCCTACCTGGGAAAACCGCTCGGCTGTGCCGCTCAGAAGTGAACTTCGGCGCTCATACGGGCGGGGAAACGCTTCCAGCCGCAGACGATTCCTCTCTTTGCCGCTTTTGTGTACGCGCGCTTACTCTCTTCTTCACTGCGTTTTTCTTACTATACCACGCCGGTTTCAAAAATGCAAGCGGTTTGGAAATGCGATTGAAATGATCCAGATTTTGTGGTATACTATACTATAATTTCCGAAGCTTCGGCATCATTCGGGCGCTAGGCGGCGGATTTTGAACCTGAAAAAAAGGATGTGCCACATATTCATGGACGTTTTTATCGAACAGCTGGTTAAGCGGAAAAAAGAGGGCAAAGACGTTGCGGTGATCGTTCTGATCCTTTTGGGCGCGGTTATATTGGCCGCCGTTTTGACCTATCTGAGTTGGTGGTATCTGGGCATGCCGGAAATGGCGCTTTTGTTTATCATCGGCATTGTGTACGCCTGCTATGTTTTGATTTCCAACCAGAACATTGAGTTTGAGTACATCATTACCAACGGCGAGCTGGACGTGGACCGGATCATTGCTCAGCGCAAGCGCAAGCGGGTGGTTACCGTCCGTTGCCGGGATTTTGAGGATTTCGGCCGGTATTCGGCGCAGAAATTTGCTTCCCGCCGTTTTTCTACCCGGCTGATGGTCGCGTCCAAAAAGGAAGGGAACGGGCTTTATTATGCGGTGTTCAACCACGACACCATGGGCCACGTGCTGATGGTGTTCGAGCCGGACGAGCGCACCCGAAAAACCATTCTGCCCTGTCTCAACCGGAACATTTCCCGGGAAGGACTGTAAGAAAACATTTCCCTCGCTGTATACGGCCGTCTTCTATCGCATAGAGGTTTGGCAAGGCAGTCATACGTTTTGACAGGTATAAGAACAGAAAAAACGCCCGGAAACAAAGCCATTGCTTTGCCCTGGGCGTTTTTTGCACCATTGGAAAGGGAGAAAAAAGATGCGTATCTTAACGGCACAAGCCACCCGAAACATCGAAGCAAAGGCGGTAAAGCAAGGAACCGGTTACCGGCAGCTTATGGAGAACGCCGGAACGGCCGCCGCCGAACTCATCTGGGAAGCCTATCCGAAAGCAGGCGGCCCGGTGGTAGTCCTGTGCGGCAAGGGCAATAACGGCGGGGACGGCTTTGTGGCAGCCCGCCGCCTGTGCCAGAAGGGGGCAAAGGTGTCGGTGGTGTTGGCCGGCGGCCCTCCCAAAACCGAGGACGCCGCCCATATGCGCGCTCTGCTTACAGACCTGCCGGTATCGGTCACAGAGGATTTGGAGGAAGGTGCCGCGCTCCTTTCCCGGGCCGGGCTGATTGTGGACGCCATGTTTGGCATCGGGTTTCACGGGGAGCTTCGCGCCCCTTACGACCGCCTCGTCCTTGCCGTCAATGAGGCCAAAGCCCCGGTGGTAAGCTTGGACGTGCCAAGCGGACTTGACAGCGACAGCGGCTTTGTCCCCAAGGTTTGCATCCATGCCGATCTGACCGTATCCTTCTCCGCCTTAAAGCCGGTGCATGCCGTGTACCCGGCCAAAGAGGCCTGCGGCAGGATCCTGGTCGCGCCGGTGGGCATCGGGGAGGACATCGTTGAGCAGGAAGAAAGCCAAATCTCTGGGATTTCGGAAAAATCAGTGCGCCGCTGCTTTTCCCCCCGCAGGCAAAACACCAACAAAGGGGATTTCGGCAAGCTTCTGTGCGTGGTGGGCAGCGCCGGGATGACCGGGGCGGCTTTCTTAAGCGTGAGCGCTGCCCTGCGCTGCGGAGTGGGGCTTGTGTACCTGGCGGCGCCCAAGGACGTTTGTACCATCCTGGCCGGCCGGCTGACCGAACCGGTCCTCTGTCCCTTACCCCAAACGGAAGGCGGAACGTTGTCGGCCGGCGGCGCGCCGGTGCTGCGCAGCCGCCTGCGCGCCGCTTCCGCCTGCCTGATCGGCTGCGGCTTGGGCTGCAACGAGGACACTCAGAAAATCGTAGAGGACCTGCTTTTGCACAGCACCGCCCCTATCGTCCTGGACGCGGACGGTATAAACTGCGCCGCCAAGCATATAGATATATGGAAAAGAGCCGGCGCGCCTTTGGTGCTTACCCCTCATCCCGGTGAAATGGCCCGCCTGACGGGCAAATCCATTGGGGAAATCCAGTCGAGACGGCTGGAGAGTGCCCGGGAATTCGCCGTGGAGCATGACGTGGTGCTGGTGCTCAAAGGAGCGGGAACGGTAATCGGCCTGCCGGACGGGCGCTGCCTTGTCAACGCCACCGGGAATCCCGGTATGGCCAAAGGCGGGAGCGGGGACCTTCTGGCCGGAATGATCGCTTCCTTCCTAGCTCAGGGAATGGCCCCGGAGAAAGCCGCCATGTGCGGGGTGTACCTGCATGGAAAAGCGGGAGACCGGGCGGCTAAAGATCTCTCCGAACAAGCCATGCTCCCTTCGGATCTCTTGTCCCGGCTGCCCGCGCTCTTTCTCGAGATTGAAACGCAAGGGTGATGCATTTGATGAAAAAGGTGACAGGCCTGCTTCTGGCGGTCGTACTGCTGCTGACCGGCTGCGGCGGCCAGGGAGGAGGGGGCGCGGCCCCGTCCCAGCCCGATACCCTCTCGAGCCAGTTTTCCTGCGTGGCGGACATTCATTATAACGAAATGGACATCAAGGCCAATGTGGTTAGCCCCTCGCCGGGGCTTTATACCATCGAGGTGCTGGAACCGGCGAGCCTCAAGGGACTGAAAGTGGAATGGACCGGCCAGCAGATCCAGCTGGGGTATCTGGGCCTTTCGGTTGGGATTGACCCGGCCACCCTCCCGGACTCGCTGTTCGGCAGCATCCTTATCGACGTATTCAACAAAACCGCGGCAAAGGACGGCATGTCTATCGAAGCCGGGGAAAACGAGCTGATTCTCCGCGGCAAAACCGATGCCGGCGATTTTACCGTTTCCATGGACCGGCAGACGGGCGCTTTGAAGCAGGTGTCCGTCCCGTCGGCGGGGCTGGAGGCGCAGTTCAGCGAGTTTACCAAAGGCGGATAGAAAGGAAGGGCGGCAGACGCCGCCCTTCCTTTTTTGCTGCCCGTTCTCTGGTCTATTTGTGGACGCAGGCCGAAAAACGCTCCTTATCCCGGATTTTAGGAACGGCCCAACGTCCAATAAAAGCCCTGTCCCGCGCATTTTTCGGCGAGGGACAGGAAAAGAGGAGGCCGCACCGTTTATGCAGGGTGTACTGCCAGTAATAAACGTTCCTGCCACCTTCCAGATTGGGCCGTACCTTGGAAAGAAAGCCGGCTGGAGAGTTGGCCGCGCCATAGCGAAAGAAATGCCGGTTTCTTTTTGCGGGACTTTGGCAGAAAAACCGCGGCAACCCTAGGGCCGCCGCGGTTTTTAGATAGCGTAATAGGGATGACGCAGACCTGCGATTTTGCCGGGAGCCTGCCCTTGAAAAATTAGAATCAGGTTTTTTCCGCAGGCGTTTCCACGTAAAACGCGTCATTGCGTGCGCCGCTCTTGAACCCCATCTTGGAGGCCACGGCGCTGACTGCAAAGCAGAGAATTAGCGAAATCACCATAGCCGCGCAGGCATAGATCGGGCCGTAGGGAGTGGTAAAGCCCGAAATGGCCACCGGGATAAAGGCGGTAAGGAACCCGCCCAGCATCCCCGCCCAGGCCCCGGCTTTGTTGATGCCCTTCCAGTAGAGGGACACCGCGTAAGGCGCCAGGAAGGAGCCGGAGATAATCCCCCAGGAATAGGACATCATGTCGAGAATGGGGGTATCGGAATTGGCGATAAAGTAAGACAGGATGATGAACAGCAGGCAGAACACCCGGGTAAAGGTAGCGGTGGTGTTTTCTCCCATGTTCTTGAGGATCTTGGATTTGACCAGGTCCATGGACACCGTGGAGCTGGCGGTGATGGTGATGCTCGACAGGGTGGAAACCGAGGCGGCGATGAGCAGCACGAGCACCACGCCCAGCAGGATGTAGGGGAGGCCCGCGTCGTTGAGCATGTGGGGGATGATGTAGTCCGCCCCTCCGGCCGGAAGACCGTTTTCCCCGCCGGTAAAGGTGAACAGATGGGAGAAAGCGCCGATGGCGTAGCCGCCGCCCGCCACCAGCAGGCAGAAGAAGGTGGAGATGATGACGCCGCGCTTAACCTCGTGGTCGTCCTTAATGGCATAATACTTGTGGATCATCTGCGGCAGGCCCCAGGTCCCGAAGCTGGTCATCAGCACCGTGGCCCACAGAGAAACGTAATCCATCGTGCCCATGGGATGCTCGGCCATGTACGCCTGCATGCGTTCAATGCCGGAGGCAAGGCCGCCCACCTGCTGGCAGCGGAACACCGCGAAAAGAAGCGCCGCTACGCCGAACATCATGATGATGCCCTGGACAAAGTCGGCCTTCAGGGTGGCCACATAGCCGCCCAAAATTACGATCAAAGCGGAGGCCACCGCAATGATGATCATGCAGATGGTATCGTCCACCCCCAGAAGCACCGAACAGACGCTGGTAAGCCCCTTATAGACGGAGGCGGAGTAAGGGAGCAGGAAGATGAAAATAACCGCCACGGCAAACATTTTCATCGACTGGCTCCCAAAGCGCTTTTCAAAAAGCTGCGGCATGGACTTGATGTCGTGCCGCCTGGTGACCTTGCGGGTGCGTTTTGCCAGCACCAGCCACGCGAGCATGGCCCCGATGATGGCGTTGCCGATGCCGGGGAGCACCGCCCAAAGACCGTATTTCCAGCCCGAGCCCCCCGCGTACCCCACGAACATGACAGCCGAGAAATAGGAGGTGCCGTAGGACAAAGCGGAAATCCACGCCCCCGCGTTTCGTCCGCCCACCGTGAAGGTGGAGATGTCCCGGCTGTTGCGGGAGTTTAAAATGGCGATGACCAGCATAAACACCGCATACACCGCAATGACAACCCAGATGGTCATTTCCTTGCTCAAGAGAAAACCCTTCCTTCTTCATTTTTTACCCCACAAACGCTTTAAAGCTTTAAAGCGTTTAACTGCTACTGGTATCATACTCGATTTTTTCGCCAAAAGCAAGCCCCCATCCGCACTTTTTTCCGGTTTTCGGCAAAAAAATTGAAAGGGGCGGCGCGACGTGGTAGAATAAGAATCATTTGAATTGGAAAAGAGGGGTAAGCCATGGAATTTCTTCTGCGCCCATGGAGGGAAAGCGACATTGAGAGCGTGGCCAAACATGCCGACAACAAAAAAATTGCGGACAATCTGCGCGACGCCTTTCCCCATCCTTACCGGTACGAGGACGCGGCGGCTTATGTACGTTCCTGTCTGAATGCGCCCGAGGAGAAGCAGTGCGTGCGGGCCATTGAGGTGGACGGAGAAGCGGTGGGCAGCATCGGCGTCTTTGTAGGAGAGGACGTTTGCTGCAAAAGCGCGGAAATCGGGTACTGGCTGGCGGAGGAATACTGGGGCAACGGCATTATGAGCCGGGCCATCCGGCTTCTATGCGAAGAAGCTTTTGCACGCTACGATCTGGTTCGCATCTATGCCGAGCCCTTCGCGCACAATGTGGGCTCCAAGCGGGCGCTGGAGAAGGCCGGGTTCGAGCTGGAAGGGGTGCTGCGCCGCAGCATCTACAAAAACGGTAAGGTTTTCGATTCCTGCATTTACGCTCTTTTGCGCTGAGGAAAAGAAACCTAAGCAAAAGCCGCCGGCCGGGCCGGTTTTTGTGACAAAGGCCTATTGTGTTTTTTGGAGTAAAATAGTATAATATAGTCCGGTTGCATGGCAACGTTACCGCGGCAAAAAATAAGCCGGGCTTTGTCCCGGTTGGACGCAGAAATAGGAGAGAGGCACATGCTGCAGCTTGAAAACGTTTCCTTGTCGGTAGACGACGGCAAGGAAATCCTCAAACATATTGATCTGACCATAGAGGGCGGCAAGTTTGTCGTCATCACCGGGCCCAACGGCGGCGGGAAATCCACACTGGCGAAAACCATCGCCGGTATTCTTTCCCCGGCCGAGGGAACCATCCGGTTTCACGGCGAGGACATCACAGGCCGCTCCATCACCGAGCGGGCGAACCTGGGCATCGGGTTTGCCTTTCAGCAGCCGGTACGCTTTAAGGGCATCACCGTACGGGACATGATCCGTCTGGCGGCGGGGGGCGAGCTGCCCGAGTCCCAGCTTTGCACCTACCTGTGCGACGTGGGGCTTTGCGCGAAGGACTATATCGACCGGGAGCTCAACGCCAGCCTGTCGGGCGGGGAAATCAAGCGCATCGAAATCGCCATGTCGCTGGCGCGCAAATCCAAGCTCACTATTTTTGACGAGCCGGAGGCCGGGATCGACCTGTGGAGCTTCAACAACCTCATCGAGGTGTTTCTCAAGCTCCGCCGGGAAATCCAGGGTTCCTCCATTCTGATCATCTCCCACCAGGAGCGGATTCTGGAAATTGCTGACGAAATTGTCGTGCTGGCCGACGGGAAGATCACCGCCCAAGGGCCGAGGGATCAAATCCTGCCCCATCTTCTTAAAGGGGAAAGCTGCTCGTTCTGCCCCAATCAGGAGGGATTCTGCCATGAATGAGATTACCAAAAACCTGCTGGAGCTGGTGTCCGACCTGTCCGGGGTGCCCGGCGGCGCTTACAACATCCGGGAAGACGGCCAATGTGCCGGGCGGCAGTCCACCGAGCATATCCAGATCAACTCGAAGACCGATAAGCCCGGCATCGACATCATCGTCCAGCCGGAAACCAAGGGTGAAACGGTTTACATTCCCGCCTGCGTCACCCATTCGGACGTCAATGACCTGGTATATAACGACTTTTACATCGGCGACGATGCGGACGTAACGGTAGTAGCTGGCTGCGGCGTGCATACCGACGGGGAAGAAGAATCCCAGCACAACGGCATCCATCGGTTTTTCCTGGGGAAAAACGCCCGGGTCAAGTATGTGGAGAAGCACATCGGCGTGGGCAAGGGAACCGGCAAGCGGGTCATCAATCCCCGGACCTTTGTGGACATCGGCGAGGGCGGCTACCTGGAGATGGACACCACCCAGATCAAAGGGGTGGACTCTACCAACCGGGTGACCAGAGGCGTGCTTGGGGAAAACGCCAAGCTGGTCATCAAGGAAAAGATTATGACCGACGGGGAGCAGACTGCACAGACCAACTTTGAGGTGGATCTAAACGGCATCGGTTCGGGCGCCGACCTGATTTCCCGGTCGGTTGCCAAAGGCCGTTCCAAGCAGGTGTTTCGCTCCAAGATCAATGGGAACACCAATTGTTCGGGCCATTCCGAGTGTGACGCCATTATCATGGACGAAGGGGTGGTCAGCGCCATTCCGGAGCTTACGGCCAACCATGTGGACGCCGCTCTTATCCACGAGGCTGCCATCGGCAAGATCGCAGGGGAGCAAATTATCAAGCTGATGACGCTTGGCCTGACCGAGGAAGAGGCGGAAGCGAAAATCATCGAAGGTTTCCTGAAATAAGGAGCTGTAAAGGAAAAGGAAGGCCCCGGGTGAAACCGGAGCCTTCCTTTTTTGCTGCGCGTCTTGGAAACACATTCTCAATCCTTAAAAAGCAGTACATCTCCGCTGCGGGGCTATGCATCGCGCCTTGAGCCGCAAGGCCCCGATATGCATTGCCGGCGCTCACGGCGGTTGCCAATCCCTTCGATGGAGAAGAGGTGTTGCAGGTTTGATGGCAGCCTCGTTGGCTGACAGGCGTACTTATGCGTCCATCGGATAGGTGTAGGTTGCGAAGGGCTCGCCGGTTTCTTCGTCCTGCAGAGTCACCGTCACACAGGCGTCTTCGGAACTCACCCCATGAAAAATCTGGTACAATACCGCACAAACTCCAACAGTGGACAAGGCAGCGGAATCGTAGCCGTTCCGGTAGGCGGCCTGGTCGGCGAGCAGGACGATGTTTTGATATCCCTGATCTGCCCGCGCTTCCTTGATGGAGGGAAAGTCCGTCCCCTTCTGGAAGGAGGCGACCAGGCTCTCCAAATCGCGCTGAGTGCTTTCTCCCATCCGGTCGTACACCGTTTGGGTCATCCGGTAGGTCAGGGAGCCGTCGTCATTTTCCGTGATCTCGGCTACCCCATTGGAATAGGCGTTCTTCTTCGTCTGCTCCACATTCGCGCCGTCTAAAAGGACGGAGGGAATCATGACCGTCACATTCGCGTTGGCGATGGTTTCGGAGGAAGCAGAGGAAACCGGGGCGGATGCCGCGTCCTGTGCCGAACAGCCGGCCAGCGCCCCCAGAAGCGGCAGGCACAAAAACAGGGCGGCCCACTTTTTCAGATGCATGGCATTCTCTCCTTAAACCGCGTCCATCCGCACGGAGTGATTAATGGAAAAGTGGCAGAGGGATTCATAAGAAGATATGGATGGAGAATGTATCCATTATATCACATTTGAAGAAAAGCAGCATGAAAAATGCAAGTTATTTTGTAAGAACAAAAAGAAACAGGGAAAGAAAACGTAGAATATTTCCAGAAACCTTTGTATAATATGAACGAAATAAGAATAAATTGTGGTTTTATTCGGAAGAAAGATTGAAATATCTGTGAATACATGGCATAATCAATATCTATGATGCGCTTTCCTTTTTTAAAAGGAAAAAATAATGCAAACAGAAAAGGATGTCGGTCATGAAAGAACGAAGTAACTTTTCCAGCAGAATCGGTTTTGTATTGGCTGCGGCGGGTTCTGCAGTGGGTTTGGGAAACATCTGGCGGTTTCCCTATCTGGCGGCGAAATACGGCGGTGGGATCTTCCTGCTTGTTTATATCATCCTGGCGGTCACCTTCGGCTTTACCCTGATGATCGCAGAAATCGCTTTGGGCCGGAGAACTGGTTTAAGCGCCATCGGCGCGTTCCGGTCGCTGAATAAGAAATTTTCCTTTTTGGGCTGGCTGACCTCCATTGTCCCGATGATAATTTTCCCGTATTACTGTGTCATCGGCGGTTGGGTGGTCAAGTATTTTGCCTCTTACGTAGCCGGGGACGGCGGTGCCGCCGCCGGAAACGACTTTTTCTCCAGTTTTATCGCCCAGCCCATGCAGCCGATCTTTTGGTTGTGCGTATTTATCGCAGCGACCGCGATCATCGTGCTGCTCGGGGTGCAGAAGGGCATTGAAAAGGCCAGTAAAATTCTGATGCCGGTTTTGGTAGTGCTCTCCGTCGTGGTGGCGGTGTATACCATTACCATGCCGGGCGCATGGGAAGGCGTGCTTTATTACATCACGCCCGATTTCAGCAAATTCTCTCCCATGACGGTTTTAGCCGCTCTTGGCCAGCTCTTTTACTCCATGTCCCTTGCCATGGGCATTATGATTACCTATGGCTCTTATATGAAAAAGGAATCAAACTTGGAGAAATCGGTCAAGCAGATCGAGATTTTCGATACCGGCATCGCCCTTGTGGCGGGGCTGATGATCGTACCGGCGGTGTTTGTCTTTTCCGGCGGCGACCAGTCCCAGCTTCAGCAGGGCCCGAGCCTGATGTTCGTTACGCTGCCCAAGGTGTTCGAAAGCATGGGGACCGGCGGTCTTGTCATTGGCGCCGCCTTCTTCCTGCTGGTTTTGTTCGCCGCGCTTACTTCCGCCATTTCGCTTATGGAGACGGTGGTGTCTATCCTTCAGGATAAGCTTCACTGGAGCCGCAAGATTACTTGCCTGGTAGTGGCTATAGGCGCAATTTTGATTGGCGTGCCGTCTTCTCTGGGTTTTGGTATCTGGGAAAACGTCCAGATTCTCGGCATGTCCATCCTCGACTTCTTCGACTTCCTCAGCAATAGTGTGCTCATGCCCATCGTGGCATTTTTTACCTGTATTTTTGTTGGATGGGTTATCAAGACCAAAGTCATTTCCGACGAGGTCAAGCTTTCGTCAAAGTTCCACGGCGAGAAAATGTTCGTGGTCATGATCAAGTACATCGCCCCGGTCCTAATCATCGCCATTCTGGTCAGTTCTATCCTGAACGCTACAGGAATTCTTGTGATTTAATCTGTTTTTCGTATTTTGCGGCAGGAAAGGCCTGCGGTGGTAGCTCCGCCGCAGGCCTTTCCATTGTCAAAAAGAGCAGTTGAGGCCCTTTTTATGCTGACAGAGAGAAGACGTTTCTGCTCGCTGAATTGACGGTTGCAGTTTTCGCGCCGTCTGTCTGGACATTGGTTTGATTTACGGCCGGCATCCATTGCGTCTCTACAGATGAAGCCATAAAAAATCATTTATACATGGAAGCCGATGAATTTTTTTGTGTTATATGTCTGATAAAATCCCGCTGCGATAAGAAATAATCGCAGCGGGATTTTTATATGGACGGGATTTGTTTCAATTCCAATAGCCCAGACTGCTTGTAAGCCGATTATCACTTCGTCCGTACGGTTTTCTGTATTTATGTCTCGCTTCATTGGCAACTAAATTTTAGAAAAATAAACTGAGATTTTATAAAAATACCAGATTGATAATAATTTTGTTAAATAAATCAAAAATGATGGAAAAGTTGAAATGATTTCCTAGTTTTTTGCTTTATTTGTAATAAAAATACATGTAATATATTAAAAAATGAGAAAAAGCGGTGTATTATATAATTTTTTTATGCAAATTATATATTGATAATAAATAAGAAGCAGGCGAGGATATGCTACAAAGCAGATTTAGTCAAATGATTTTACACAAGAAAAAGGAACAAACGGCAATAAAATTTTTGGGAAATAAACTATCATATGATTGGTTGCAACATTGTATCAATAGAATTGCAAAAGAAATTTCTATGATTTCGTGCCCTGCAAAGCAAACGGCCGCCATCGTTTTAGACCGTTCACCGGAAATGATTGCGGCAATTATGGCCATGCTTCAAATGAAAATTACCTTCGTGCCGATTGATCCGAATTTTCCTAAGGAACGTATCGCGTGGATCTTGCAGGATGCGCAAGTTGATTTTATTGTATCCCAAATGAAGTATAAGCCGTTTTTCGCCGGGATTCCCAGTTGTTTCCTTGACCAGCCTTCCACAGAAGAAACCATTGACGATTACTCCCAATTCGCGGGAAATCCTCTTGCATATGTAGCCTACACTTCTGGAACCAGCGGGAACCCCAAGGGAGTGATGGTAACACGAAAAGGCTTGGCCAATTTTATAGAGGGACTGGCGAAAAGAATACATTTTGAAGGGTTACATCGAATAGCGTGCTTTACCACCGTTTCCTTTGATATTTTTTTCGTAGAATCTATTGCCGCACTGGTTTATGGCTGGGAGATTGTTTTAGCAAGCGAAGAAGAAAAGGACAATCCCAGAAAGATGGCAAAATTGCTGATGGAAGAAAAGGTAGAGATTTTGCAATTGACGCCCTCCCGGTTGCAGCTTTTGTACAATTATGATTCCCAATTGGCATCGCTGAAATCGGTAAAAATCTTAATGGTAGGAGGAGAAACGTTTCCAGATTCGCTTCTTACATGTGTGAAACAAAAAACAAACGCAAAAATTTACAATATGTATGGCCCCACAGAGTGTACCATTTGGGCTACGGTATCGGAACTAACCGACAAAGAGCACCCGGATATCGGAAAGCCATTGCCAAATATCGGTGTATGGGTGGTGGACGATACCCTTCGGCCGGTTCCAACGGGCCAGATCGGCGAGCTGTGCCTCTCAGGTGCTTGCTTAGCGGCTGGTTATCATAACCAGGAAAAACGAACCGCACAAAGTTTTTGTCAGCTTCCGGAAAACGGCATGTTCGTTTATCGGACCGGTGATTTTGTACGCCTGCTGCCATCCGGCGACCTGGAATACGTTGGGCGAAAGGACAATCAGATTAAATTGCATGGTTATCGGATCGAGCTGGAAGAAATCGAACACAACCTGCAAGATCACCCAGCAATTGAACGGGCAATTGCACTGGCGGAAGGGACCGAGGATCAAAAACAAATTGTGTTGACCTATTCCCGGGTGAAAGAGAAAAAGGTCCGCGACAGCGAGCTTCGCCTATGGTTAAAAAACCGGATCCCGGATTATATGCTTCCGGCCAGGTATGTGGAAATAGAAGACTATCCATTTACTCTGAACGGAAAAGTGGACCGAAAGGCACTGGAAAGTCTGATTGAAAAGAAAACGGCAGAAGGATATGAAAGTCATGCTCCCGCTTGTGACTATGAGCAGGAAATCTGGGATGCCATTCAGTCTGTCCGAAATCAGAGCTATGGCAGTCCGCCGGCTGAAACGACCTTGATGGAGCTTGGAATTGATTCCTTGTCCTTTATTCGAATCGCGGTCCGCCTGGAAGAGACCTTGGGTTTTGAATTCGAGGATCGTATGCTTGATTACAGGCTATTTGAAACGGTCCGGGAATTATCCGACTATGTATCCAATCAGTTGAAAAAATGCATATAGAAAAAGGAAAATACGACAAATGGAGGGATAGTATGTCGCCAGTGGACAAGAAACTGAAGAACCTGATTATGGAAAGTAGTTACATGAACTTAACCGAAGAGGATATCCGGGATTCTTCCGATTTGATTGCAGATTTCGGGTTTGATTCGGTCAGTATCATGAAATTTGTGGTCGATATTGAAAACACCTTTGAAATACAGATGGAAGACGATGAATTGGTGTTTCATATTATCGCACATTATGGAAATCTAAAAAAATGCATTGAACAAAAATTAGCTACGAAAGAAAGCAGGTGAATCCCATGAAAATAGAGAGGCTAACGCAAATCGTTAGCTATGCGTACCAAAACGTCCGCTATTATAAAAGAAGGATGGATGAAAACGGAATCGATCCGTTGTCCATAGAAGACTACGATTCGTTGAGAAAGCTGCCTTTTCTTTATAAGGATGACATTCAGGCACAACCGGAGGATTTTATATCGGAGGAATACAAAAAATTCCCGAAAACCAAAAACATTGTGCTTCGGCGCACGTCCGGCTCGACAGGAAAATATCTAAAAATATATTGGGATTATAAAGACGATATTAAATCGCTGCTTTCTCTGTGGAACTATCGAAATCGGTATTATGGAGTGGGCCCGTCGGACAAATTTTGCGGATTCTATACGGCCAGCTACCAGGGGAATAAAATCGTGGAACAGCAAATGGTACAAAAGTCATTGGACGGGCGTTACCTTGGCTTTTGTAAAATCAACCTGACCTATGAGAGGTTAAGGGACTGTTATGAACAAATGTGCTCCTTTGACCCGAAATGGTTTAATTTGCAGCCCAGCATTGCCGATCTGCTTGCCGAAATTGTACAAAAGGAACATTTGGCGCTTCCGCCGTCTTTGAGCTATATTGAGTTGAGCGGAGAGTACTTGTTTGAAGACGTAAGAAAGCGAATTGAGCAGACATTCCAAGTTCCCGTAGCCAATCAATACGGCTGCAATGAAGCAAATGCCATCGCGTTTGAATGCAAAGAAGGCCATATGCATTGTTTAACAGACAATGTTCTTGTGGAAGTCATCAAAGACGGAGAGCCGGTTTTTGAGGAAGAAGGGGATATTTATATCACATCCTTATCCAATTATGCCATGCCGTTTCTTCGTTATCAGATGGGAGATCGAGGAATTCTGGTGCGTGATTCCCAGTGCCCGTGCGGGAGCAAGCGCCCGGAGTTGATTATAAAATCGGGCCGCTCCAGCGATTACATTTCTTTGCCGAATGCAGAGAAAATAAATGCGTATGTTTTAATCGGAATCGTTGAATACACGAATGAATATATGGGAGCACCGATCAAGCAGTTTCAAATTATTCAAACCGGTATTGGTTGTTTTACAGTCAAGCTTGTCTTAAAGAAAGAATTTTCCACGTGGCAGAGTGGCGTAATGGAAAACTTCTTGCTCAACATCCAGGAGCAGAAATTGAAGGACGCCAAGTGGAATTTCCAGTTTTCCGAGTGTATTTTACCGGATCCGCAGACAGGAAAGTTTAAGTATTTCATCAACCAATGCAAAGAAGGGAAGTGAGAGGATGCCGGCCCGTCCATTCATTCATTTGATAAAGACGCCATTGCATTTTTATTTTTACGAAGTCAATAAAAATGTTCTCGTACGCATTGAAGAGAGGCTTTATGATTATTTGAAGCATGTATTGTCGGATTCCCAAGGCAGCCTGCAGAGCAATCCTGAGATGGAAGAAAAAATGGACCAGCTGAAAAAACAAGGGTATTTATCGGCAGACAGGCCCTTAAAAATCGAGCATCCGTACTTAAAAAGCCTTTCCTATCATCTTAGCCATAATGTTGCCCAGATGACGCTTCAGCTGACGCAGAATTGTAACTTCCGCTGTGCATATTGCGTGTATGGCGGCAGTGACTTAGGGACCCAGCGAGGGCATTCCTCGAAAAGGATGGACCTGGAAACCGCTTATGCTTGCATTGATTTCTTCCGGGAGCACAGCCGGGACCAGGAAATGGTATGCATTGGGTTTTATGGAGGGGAACCTCTTCTGGAACTGGCGACTATCAAGAAATTGATCCCTTATGCAAAGAAGTCATTCGAAGGGAAGAAGCTGACGTTTACGATTACCACCAATGGGTCGCTGCTTACCAAAGAGGTCGCGAAATACTTATACGACCATGATGTAAGCATTGTCGTCAGCCTGGATGGGCCCAAAGAAATCCAGGACCGCTCGAGAAGATTTGCGGCCGACGGGCGGGGTACGTTCGAGACGGTCCGAAAGAATTTAGAAGAAATTCAGCGGGAATATCCGGAGGTTTATCAGGGATTGATCGTCAATACGGTGGTTGACCCAAGAAATCAAGTGGAACTTATCCATAACTTATTCAATCACGATCCCTTATTTAGAGATTTATCCGCCCACACGTCTATGGTGGGCACCGATTATTCGATCGAACAGGTGGCGATAACGGATAAGTTCACAATCGGGGAAAACAAAGAACAGTTTAAGGCCTATATGAGCCTTCTTGGCCGGTATCCAAAGCAGAAGGTATCGCGTCTGACCGTATCATCCATTATGACCCAGATGGATCTCTTTTTAAAAGATATGGGCAAAATCCGGATTTTTCCAACGATGGCGCCTGGCGGGCCTTGCATTCCCGGACAAAAAAGGCTTTTCGTCGCTTCGGACGGAACGTTCTTTCCCTGCGAACGCGTAAGCGAAACGTCGCAGGCCATGAAGATCGGTGATATCAAAACGGGCTTTGATTTACAGGCAGCGGAAAAATTGTTGAACATCGGCACGTTGACGCAGGAGGAATGCAAGGACTGCTGGGCGATCGCCAATTGTATGATTTGTGCCCGTCAGTGCGACAATGGAGGAGAATTGTCAAAAGAATTCAAAAGAAGCCATTGCCGTGATACCAAGCGGCAGGTACATGACAATTTGTTAAATTATCTGCTGCTCCGGGAGCTTCAGGAGGAAATGCACGAAAGAGAAAGGAGCGGTGGCGGTGAGTGCGTACAAAAAGGCTGTTCTATATCCGTATAACCACACATTTGAGCCGGTCCTGCGGCATTTTGACCAGCTGTGTATTTCGGCTGAGGAAATTGCCGTTGTTTCACCTGGAGGGCTCGGTTTCGTAGGAACGAAAGTTGAGATTTCAACAAAACACGGAACACAGGAATGCGTCGTAACAAATTCGCTGGAGGAAGAACTGAGGGACAGCGATATTCTCCTTGTCTGTGATTATCCCAGCAACAAATATCTGGACCAGCTTGTTTTAAAAGCGATTGAAACCGCCTTGGAGCAAGAGAAAACTGTTTTTTGTTTTTGCAGGGTTCATGAGGATCAAATAGAAAAATGGAACCGGCAGAAGGGCGCGAAAAACGGATTGTTGCGCTATTGGGGCACGAATACCCAAACAAAGGACAGGTTCACGCCCGATGTCACACAGGATTTGCTGGAACCGTCGGTGCCGGTTATTCAGATTATGGGAATCAGTGAAAATACCGATAAGTTTGAAGTACAGCTAATACTGCGGCGTCTGTTTGAGGAGCAAGGATATCGTGTAAGCCAGATCGGAACGAGGCCATACTGCGAGGCGTTCGGATTTCATTCGTTTCCCTCTTTTATGACGGAAGTTGGGTTGACGGAAAGCGAAAAAGTATATGCCATAAACCAATATGTCCGAAAGCTGATCGACGAGGAGCATGCGGATCTTTTGATTGTAGGAGTTCCGTTTCCCGTTCAGAAATATAACCAAACGCATACCAACGGCTTCGGAATTCTTCCTTTTGTTCTTTCACAGGCGTTTACGCCGGACTTTACTCTGCTTTGCAGCCTTTATGATGCAGGAAAATCCAATCTATTTGAGGATATGTCGCGTTATTGTTACCAGCGCTTCGGGTTCCCGGTGGATTGCATCCATATGTCCTCCACTGCCATAGATGCCTTGACCACGTTGGACAAGGATGAAATCGTCTATAACTTTTACGATCAGAATGAGGTTGAGGAAGCGGTCAGATATTGGAGCACATGCGATCCCGCAGCCGTTCCTGTATGGAACCTGAAACAGAAGCGGGATCAAGAGAAAGCGTTTGAGTTAATCCTCAAGAAGCTTACCAATGAGGTGGAAGAGATGCCTGAAATTATGATTGATTTTGAGGGGTGATTTGCTTGGACAGGGAAGAACACAAGCGTATGGAAGAAACGATCATACGGGATATAGAAAGACTGTTTGGAAGAATCATCGACAGCAATAATCCTGTTCTCTTGCGGGAACACTTTTTTGGAAATATGTTCCGGTTTAACTACCGCCATCTCATCTACTTGATTTTTCAGCTGGAAAAGGAATGCGGCATTGCGTTTGACGAAACCGATTTCGATCAGGACCGGATTTACTCCATCCAGAGTCTGGCGAAATTGATACTTGAAAAGCAGCAAGAAAAACGGCAGCAGATCCAAGAAAATGCAGGAAAATGTTTGGCTTAAAGTATGCTGGAATGAATATGTATGAAAAGACTGACACAACACATTCGCAGTTTTTTGCACGGACATGTGCAAAAGATTCCGGTTGTGTTTCGACTCACAAGAGCCATATGGCATGAAACGGCTACATAGGATGTGCATCACGGAAAAGACAGGGATAAACCGGGAAAGAGTTTGGGACCAGCCGCAGAAGAACTTCATTGTCAAACCAATCGGTTCTATTCAGAACAGAGGCCTTATTCTAATACGATAAAAGGAGCGACAGAAATGAAAAAGCTACAAAAGGCAATAAAAAACAAGCAAGCAAGTGTCGAAGCTTATGCATGGTGTAATTGCCCTGTATGCCGTTGTACGAACGGAGCATACTCGATGAGCGATGAGGATTTTATCAGTAAAGGCAAGGATTCCAATCTCAACAAATAAGCATGGTTTCATTTTTTTATAGCGCGTGGGATAATGAGTTGGCAAAGGAACGTATAAATGAAACGGCTACGTAGGATGTGCATCGCGGAAAAGACGGGGATAAACCGGGAAAGAGCTGGGGACCGTCCACAGAAGAACTCCCATTGTCAAACCATCGGTTCTATTCAGAACAAAGAATTTTGACAATACGATACCATAAAAAGGAGCAATTGCGATGAAAAAACTACAAAAGGCCATAAAAAATAAGCAAGCAAGTGTCGAGGCTTATGCGTGGTGCTATTGCCCTGCGTGCGTTTGTACCAACAGAGCCTATTCGATGAGCGATCAGGACTTTCTTAACAAAGGTAAGGAGTCCAGCATCAACAAATAAGCACGTTTTCATGCTCAATAGCGCTTGGAATAATGAGCCGGCAAAGGAACCTATAAAGGAAAAAGTGCTTTTGCTGAACATTGCCCAAAGGATGTCTTTGTGCCAAGGCTGCGGTCATAGTGGCAAGGGCAGTTGCCATCGTTATCCCGTGAAAAGTCTAGGACTTTATCGTTCCGGGTATATGCGACGATCCTTTTTAAGCTGCCCACCCTCAATGATCAAGGCGATTCTGTTTCCCACATAGCCGGCCGCGTTCCCTCCGTTTATTTCCATCCGCAAAGATCCAGTCTTTTTCAAAATGGTGCACCTCTTTTGTAGAACGCGGGAGGGCAGAGGGCCCTCTGTGCTCTCCGCCCTCCGCGTCAATATCAGGAAAGGAATCAAGGGGATGAAAATGAAAAAATACATTGGCTTCGTTTTATTAATCGGTCTCCTCTTATCGCTTACATCGTGCAGCACCAAAGCCGGCGATGGCACGGTAGAACCCCCAACCTCCCAATTGTCCTTATACATTCCTTATAGCTATACGCCGAAATACGAGGAGGCATTGGAGCTGTTTGAGCAGCGCTACCCCGATGTTGAGGTTACTATTACCAGGCAGAAAGACCAGAATTATGAAACTGCCCGAGAAGAATACGTCCAAATCTTGAAGAATGAGGTCATGGCCGGAAAAGGCCCAGATCTAATCCTGTTCACGGATGAATTTGAAGACGTGTATAAAACCATGGATGCCGGCGCCTTCTGCGATTTGACGCCTTATATGGAGCAGGACGCCGATTTTTGGAAGGAATACAGCAGGCCGGTTTTGGACGGCGGCGTATTTAAAGAGAAGCAGTATATCATTCCGCTGACCTATACGCTTCCGCTTCTTTTAAGCAGCCAGGAAAATTTGGACAGTCAGGGGTACACTCTTCTGGAAAGCGGGACCTTTTCCGACTTTACCAAGAGCATCGAACCCTTTACCCAAACAGACAGTTCCTGCCGCGCGTTTGATGGAAGAAATATCACGTTGTGGGATTATCTCAATTACAGTGGCTTGGACTATATGGATTATGAAAACAAGACCATCCATGTCGATACGGACGCGTTTCGGCAGGTGGTGGATGCGTATAAACGAGTTTATCAGCAGGAGAAGCAAAACCCGCTGCAGATGTCGGGTATTTCCTATGGAGGGTTGTATACACTGAAAAATAATCAGACTCTTTTTTCCGACCTATATGCATATCATGGTTCCTTTGGATTGATGCTTGAAGCGAATATCATTACCGGGATGGAGAAAACGCCGGTCATTTCGGCCATCCCCACGATGGACGGCGGCTTGCAGGCCAAGGCATATTCGTGTGCCGCGGTGCGCGCCAACAGCCCCAACAAACAAAACGCCTATAACTTTATCAAATTGCTCTCTCTGAGAGATAGCTCTTCTCAGAATGTGCCGACTTTTGATATCCCGGTCCAAACGAGCGCGGCCAAGGATTTGGTCCGCATTTATTCCAGCAAAATCAGAAACCCGATTGAAGATTCGGATGGTATAACGTATCCGGTCCGATTATCTCCGGGTGAGTTTATTAAGCAGTACGGCACGGTTCTGGACCGCATCACCAGCTGTTCCCTGGGAACAGGATGGATCGGCAGCAAACTGAGTGTTACCGCCCAGTATTTAAACGATTGTATGGCCCCTTATCTCAATGGGGAAAAGGATTACGAGACCTGCATTCGGGATTTGGAAACAAAGCTTACCATGTATTTAAGCGAATAAACATACGGAGGCGGCTATGAAACGAATGAAGCTTCGAAAACGGGAAGCGCTCACGGGCTTAGCGTTTGCCTCACCGGCGATCATAGGCCTGATCGTGTTTTTTGTCTATCCTTTTCTGATCAGCCTTTGGTATACGTTTACTTCCGGCGTAGGCGGCATTCATTTTGCCGGATTCTCCAATTACGAAAATGTCATCAACAGCGCGGCATTCCGTTTGGCAGCCGGGAACACCTTCAAATTCATCCTTTGCAGCGTGCCGCTCATTATGGTAATTTCCTTTGCGTTGGCTATGGCGCTCCAGCGCAAATGCGCTGGAGCGTTGTTTTTCCGAACCGTGTTCCTGTTTCCTTTGGTAATCCCGGTGGCTTCGGTTATTTTGGTGTTTCAGATCGTGTTTGACAATCTCGGCATTCTCAACAGCATGTTAAATGCGATTGGGGTCTCCGGTCAGGACTGGCTTCATTCCGAGCATGCATTCGGCGTGCTGGTCCTGTTATACATATGGAAAAACTGCGGCTACAACATCGTCTTATTGCTGGCAGGGCTCAATGCCATTCCAAAAGAGCTATATGAGGCCGCCAAGGTGGATGGGGCCGGCAGGAAAGCGATGCTGCTTCGGATTACGCTGCCGCTCATGGTACCTACTTTTTTCTTTGTATTTGTCATATCCATTATCAACAGTTTTAAGTCTTTCCGGGAGGCGTTTTTGCTGGGAGGCTCCCATCCTCATGAGAGCATCTATATGCTCCAGCATTTTTTCAACAATAATTTTCAAAATTTGAATTATCAGCGCTTATCCGTGGCCGCTTTGCTGGTGTTTGTGATCATTTTTACCTTCGTGTTCTTTTTGTATCTGGCAAAAAGAAGGCTGGAGGTGGATAAAAAATGAGACGAAATATAAGAAAGAGCTCTCGGACGGTATCTTCTTTGGTATGGTATACGGTTTTGGGGCTGATTTCTCTTGTGGCGCTGCTGCCCATCCTGTATATGCTCGCGGATTCGTTCATGGGCGCGGATGAAATTCGCAAGTATTATGGAGCAATTTTTGGGAGTTCCAATGAAGCAGCTATGTCGTTTCATATCATCCCGGATAAAGCGACCCTCGACGGATACTATCAGATGCTGCTGCGCCGGCCGGACTACTTAATGAAATTCTGGAATTCCTTGTTTCTTACCATTTCGATTGTCATTGGTCAGGTCGTGGTTTCCTGTATCAGCGCCTATGGTTTTGCAAAGTTCCGGTTTCCCCTTCGGGAGCCCATTTTCTTTTTGTTTATCGTTCTTATGATGATGCCGTACCAGGTTACATTGGTATCCAATTATATCGTACTCGACCAAATGAAACTCATAGGCAGCTATGCGGCCATCATCCTTCCCGGAATTTTCGGCGCGTTTGGCGTTTTCTTAATGAGGCAGGTGGTTGCATCCGTGCCGGATGACATTATTGAGGCGGCGAAACTGGATGGAGCCAATCAAATACGGATTTTATTTCGTGTAGTTCTTCCCCAGTGTAAGGCGGGGATTGCATCCCTCGTGATACTCTGCTTTATCGACAACTGGAATATGGTCGAGCAGCCTTTGGTCTTTTTGAAGGACGCCTCCCAGTATCCTTTGTCAATCTTTTTGTCCAACGTAAATACAAGCGAACCGGGACTTGCGTTTGCTTGCGGCGTCTTGTCCATGGGAGTGGTGCTGCTATTGTTCCTCTTTTTTGAAGAGGAGCTGGTAACCGGAATCGAATATGTCAATTTCAAATAGAAAGAGGCGGTTGAAATGGCTGCAAACGAAGTGGGTTTATCCAACCGAAAAAAACGGCTGCTGAAAATCATTCTGCCGCTGTTTATTTTATTGATTTTATGTACGTTTTTGTCCCGCACCATTGCAGGAATGTTTGTCCCCACCGTTCACTTGGCCACAGTGGAACCCGGGTCTCTGTCGTCGGTTGCGGATTTTAAGGGGATTATAAAATACGAAGGGGTAGAGGACTTTTCAGCCCAATCCAATTGGACCATAACCAAAATCCATGTCAATGAAAATCAAGCGGTAAAAAAGGGAGACCTTTTGTTTGAGATTGATATGGACCAGGCGAATATCTTGATTTTGCAGCAGAGAGCAAGCATCAAGCAAATGGAGGAAAAAAAGAAAAAAGCGCAAACAGCTCAGGACGCCGCCATTCTGCAGCTACAGCTTGAAGCGGAAACACAAAAATTGGCGCTTTTGGAGAAACAGTATCCAGCGGATGGAAAGATGATTGCACAGCAAAACGGGACCATTGCCGGAATCCAGGTGGAAGAAGGACAGATGGTGGAGCAGGGCGAACTTCTGATGACACTGATTCCCGAACATGCGCAGCCGGCGGTTGAATGGGAAATGGATCTGGATAGCGGCGCAGCTTTCGGCGAGAACGACAAGGTTACGATCCGGGCAGTATCCTACGATTATGTGGAAAATCAAACGACCGTACAGGAACTGGACAGCACCCTTGCCCAAAAAAACTTTCAGCCGTCCACGAACCTCTATTCCTGTAAGGCGTTGTTCCCTTCTGCCGGCGCGGTAACACAGGGAAAGCCGGTGGATGTGAGGCTGACGAAAGAAAGCAGCCCGTACGATGTGGTGGTACCAACGAGCGGACTGCTGCCCCATGAGTCCAACAACCAGGATATGGGATACCTATATATACTTGAGACCGAGGAAAGCCTATTTGGAACACAGTATGTTGCAAAAAAGATTGAAGTCAGCATTCTGGACCGGAACAATCTCCGTGCGGCGGTATCAGGCAAAAACCTTGCGCCCGGTTCTGAAGTGATCGCCGATGTGGGCAGCCTTCCCATACAGGACGGGTCGGTGGTAAAGGTGGAGAAGACATGAGATACCCTTTGGCAAGAGAGGATCGTACCCGATTAATCAAAGCGGGCGTTTGGCTGATGGTTTTTGTATTGCTGGTGTGTGCCGGCTCGAATATTACGTCCACTGCCGCTGAAATTCTGCCAAAAGCCAGGGAATATAAAATTTTGTCGTCTGCGCAGGAGGGATTCACGGTTAAGGAAGCCCTGAAGAGCGAAGAGACGCTGGAGCAGGCGGGGATTACGGTATTTTCTTCCCAAAAGGGAAAGCTGACCGGAGAAAATGGAGTCGAGCTTTCTGTCACGCAGAAAGTTACGGACGACCGGTATGCGGATGTTTACGGGCTGTCTCTTTTGCGCGGCACGTACTTTGTTTCCAAGGGAATCGAAAGTATGGATCGTTTCGCAGTCATCAGCGACAAGGCGGCGCTTGCTCTGTTTAAGAGCTTGGACGTTGTTGGACATGAAGTAAACATAAACCAAATCAGGTATACGGTTATCGGCGTTTATGAACACAACCGCTCCCTGCTTTACGACCTGTCTTCCGACGGCAACGACACGGTCTTTGTCCCGATGTCTTCGCAGGCGTCCGTGATGGGAAAGATGCCGGTAAATCTGGCGGCGCCTTTGCAGGGGACCGATCACCTGCAGGACACAATCAGTGCCGTACAGGAAATACTCGGTGCGAAAATAGCCGGGTATCAAATGGAGGACCTGACACAGGCCACACGGGTGATGGAGCAAAATACGCAAATCCTATGGTTTATCGTTGGAATAACCGCCGGTATTCTTTTGCTTCGCATAGGGCTGGACCTCCTGATCCGATTTACAAAGGACATAAGAAAGAGAAGGCAGCAAACAGAGCCTTCTCCTTTCTGGACTAAGGAGCAAGTCTCCCGACTGGCTGTTGGGACCGGGCTTCTCCTTTTTACAGGTGTGATTTGGAGCTTGGTATCCTTTTCTCCTTACATTCCGCCCCAGTATCTGCCCAAGGACAACATTTTTGATCTGAGACATTATTGGCAGCAATTTCTCAATCTCATACACACACGCAACGCTGGCGTAACTGGCTATGATTTTTATGGAAACATCGCCTTTTATGGCATTGTGATTCATGGAGTTCTTCTGCCTGTCGCGGTATTTGCTTTCTTTGCCTGCATCCGATCCATCCGAAAGGCTGCCGTGCGATTTCTCAGAAAGGACACTCAAAAGAAGTGAAAAAACGTGTTGCTCATTTTTGGGAATTGATTCGCGTCATAGCGAACTGTATTCAGATGTCCTTTCAATCTTCGCACAAATACTTCATTCTGCGGGTCGCGTTTGCCTGTATAGGAATTGCGGCGCCGTTTCTATCCATTTATTTGAGCCGTGAAATTGTGAATGCGCTTGTGGCGGGATTTTCCCAAAAAGAAATGGCGTCCTATTATTTCTCTCAATTTCTCTTCTTTGCGATATTTTTGATCTTGTCGGAAGTGCTTCAAAGAATATGCGATTCCCTGAGCGAATATTGTGAACGGATGCACAGGGATATTATCATGAATTACACGCGCAATGAAATCTCCAAAAAAGCAGCAGCGCTTGACTTATCGTATTTCGACTCCGTCGAATTTTACAATGAATTACAAGACGCCACACAAAACAGCTATCAAATCAATGAAACGGCGTTTCGAGCCATTCAGCTGCTCCGCTTTCTGATTCAGCTTGTCATTGCCTTGGTGTGCGTGATGCAGTTTCATATGTTATACGGCCTGCTGTTGCTGCTGTCGGGAATACCGGGAGTGTTATTCAATCAGGCCATGTTTGAAAAGCTGTATTCCTGGCAGAGAAGTACCTTAGGCTTGGAACGAAAAATCACCTATCTTGTTTCATTGCTTACCCAGCGCATTTTTGCAAAGGACGTCCGGCAATATGGAATTGGAGAGCATATTACGGATCAATACAACCGCCTTTGGAAGGACTGGTTTGGCGAAAAGAAAAAGGTATCTGCAACATACATAAAAAGAGTAGCGTTTGCATCCATCCTTCCGCAAATCGTAACACTGGCGGCAATTCTTCAAATCGGGCAGCAAATCTTTTTTGGTTCCTATACGGTTGGCGATTATTCTTATTACTACGGACTGATTACGCAATTGCTGTCCAGCATTTATCTGGTGATTAGTTATTACGGTTTTCTAAGTGATGGCAAGATCCGGGTACTGAATTACATGAAATTTCAGAAATGGGAAAACCGGATCAAAGATGAGGGAGAGCTGACGTTATCTGGTGATTTTCATGTAGAATTTAAAGACGTGACTTTTTCCTATCTTCCCGGCCAACCGGTTTTGAAGAAGATCCAATTGGCCTTTTCCTCGAAAGACCGGATCGCCTTCGTTGGAATCAATGGAAGCGGAAAATCCACGATGATCAAATTGCTGCTGAGACTGTACGATCCGGACGAAGGAAGCATTCTCATCAATGGAATTGACATCAAAAAATATTCGATTCGGAGTATACGGGACAGCTTTGGCGTTCTTTTTCAGGACTATTGCAATTATGCGTTTCGTGTGAAAGACTCCGTAACGCTGTCAAACCTTCCGAGAGAATCGGATATGGATCAAATCCACAAAGCACTGGAACAAAGCGGTGCGGCGCCATTTGTAAACCAGTTCAAAAACGGGCTGGATACGTATTTGACGCGTCAATATGAAGAGTCGGGAGAAGAACTGTCGGGCGGGCAGTGGCAAAAGATTGCGCTGGCGCGGACTTTTTTTAAAACCGACTCCAAAATGATGATCCTGGACGAGCCCTCTGCGGCGCTAGACCCTCAATCCGAGCATGATTTATTTGAACGGTTTCGCGAGTTATACCGCGATAAAGGGGCTATTTTCGTTTCGCATCGCCTTTCCAACATTATGGCCGCAGATAACATTGTGGTAATTGAAAACGGAGAGATTATAGAACAAGGGGATCATGAACAGCTTATGGATGCCAACGGACGTTACGCGTATTTGTTCCGCCTGCAGGCGAAAAATTACGAGGTGAAGAAGGATCGCAGCAGATGATTTGCATTGCTATTATAGATGACGGCGTCAACGTCATCCATCCCGATCTCATTGCGTCCGTTGAGGTTACCGATGACCTGCAAATAGCCGCATATGAGATACAACCGGGAATGGAAAGCCACGCAACCGTCTGCTATCGGATTATAAAGAAATACGCGCCGGCCTGTAAGACGCTCAGTGTAAAAATTCTGGACGGCCATACCCGCCGCTGTGACGTATGCAAGCTGATTGCCGGCCTGCAGTGGTGTACGTCGCAAGGGGTTCAAATCGTCCATTTGAGCCTTGGCAGTATTGAATACGAGGATTTTTCGTTGATACGCAGGCAGATCCATGAAATGACGGACAAAGGAATCGTTATAGTAGCTGCGTGCAACAACCGCAATATTGTGACCTATCCGGCCAGTATGTTTTCCGTCATTGGGGTAAAAGCGGACGCCTCCCTAAAAGACAATGAATTTTGTTATCAACAGGACAGCTTGGATGGCATCAATTTTTCCGCCTCCTCCAGACATCTGTTGAGAAAGGAAGGAGGAAAAACCCCGTTTTATCTGTCTGCTGTTGCAAACAGTTATGCGGCGCCAGTGGTCACAGCGGCGGTTGGCAATCTTCTGCTGGATAGACCCTTTACAGACATGCAGGATCTCCTTTTTCGTTTGTACGAAAAGTCGAAAAGAAAAACGGCAAGCTACCAGCCTCCTTATTATCGGCTCGATGGAATCACACAAAAAGCCTTGGTAGTAAATATTCTGACGCAGGAGGGAGCGCAGGCAAAAGCGGAATCTTTTTGTAACCTGCCCTTGCTTTTTGACTCGGTTCAGCTGGATTGGCCGCGGCAGCAATGGAGCGACGGCTCTTTTTGTGCTGCACAAATGGAACAATATCGCCAGACCGCTTCCATTCTTCTTGTCAATCTATGCGGATCGTATTTCTCTGCCGACCTTACGAAATCAGTTACCGGGTTGCTCGAGCAATGGGGGCAAAAGCCGATCTTATTTTTTGTACAGCATCACCGTGACCAGTGGCGGACGATTCTGAACCGCTATAGGGATGCCGTTCTGATTGGGGATCGGAAGACGCAGGAACGGAAAAACGGTTTGCCCGCGGTTTCGGTTCCTGTCGTGGTGGTGGCCGGCTATCCTCAAAACCGGCTGCTTTACGTCCTTTTCCAGTTACGTACGCTTTTTTTTCAGGACCAGATCCGCGCCTTGCTGGTAACCGATTCTTGTCAGGGGATGGCAATGGGCTTTGAATATATGCAGGAGACCCTTCCGTTCGAGAATGCGCTCAAGAGGCTCCACTCCGTTTTCCAAAGCGAAATTATGGTAGTGGGAATATCTTCTCAAATGGAGGGAGCCAGGGGGGACTTGGAAGCGGATATTTGCGTAGTACCGTATTCACCCGGCTTCATTTCCCCCAATATACAGGCACAGGTATTTTTAAAACACGATTTAGAGGATATTCGCAGCTTGTACCGAACCTTGATGAACTATCTGGAAGATTCGTAAAAGGAGCTTGATGCATTTGCTTACCCCCACTGTACGCCGTAGCCTGGATTGCCTGCAAAACTGCGTGATGACGATTTTGGAAGCATATACGGATTGTTATCCCATGTGTTTTTGTCTGTCATGGAATTTTGCATACCAAAAGGGGAACGACGGTGTTCTGGGAAAGCGGATCTCAAACGGAGGTCTAGAAATAATGCCCAATTCAAAGAGGATTTTCGGAATGGTTCTTCAGCAGGAATCGGATGAGAATTTTGAGCGGTTTTGTGAACGATTGGAGTCGCATGTCCGGGAGCACCGTATGCCAATGCTTTATCTGGACTCTTTTTTCTGTCCTTGGTATCCGGTTTATCGAAAACTGCACCGTGAGCATTACTGCATCGTAACCGGGTTGACAGAGGAAGGAGACTATTTGTGTCTCGATCCGATTTTGGAAAAATCCGACGCGGTTTTGTCTAAAAAAGAACTTCAAAATTGCTTTGATCACTTTGTTTTGTCCACGTTACCTCCGCAAACCGCGGCGGATTCTTCCATTCCGTTTTTGTATGATTTGGCGGTCGAAGGAGTCATGCGATACATTCAGACGGGTTGTGTATCGCAAATGAAAACCTTTGCCGAAGATTTCTATGAAAGCTTTGATTATGAAAAAGAATTCAAAGATTTGGAAACGTATTTCTTTGATGTGGAACTCTTCAAACAGCTGACGTATATTGCAGGCGGCAGAGAATTATACGGTGAATACATCAGATTCCTTGCCGGCCGCGATCCGGCCGCTTCTCTTATTTGTTATGCGCGGCGTCTGGAAGAAATCGCTTCCCGGTGGAATGTGATAAAAGGGATCTTAACGAAAAGTTATTACGCACGTTTTGACGATGAAGTAAAAAAGCGGATCTTCACCCAAATTCATAAAATTGCCGATGAAGAGGATTTGCTTTCACATGAAATGCTCGAATATCTCAAGCACAGAGGAAGGGGACCATATGATTTCGATTGAGCCGCTTATGGATGACGGACTGAATGCATGCAGCCACTTTTTGGTGATATCGGTTATGAATCACTGGAAGCTGGATCATGAGTTGATGTACGCGCAGGCGTGGGGATTTGAATTTGCGCCGCCCGGCACAAAAGGACATGGGATTTGGAATCGGGGAGATTTGGGGCCGAGGCTTTATTACAGGAATGAGGACCGAATTTTTCTGAATTTGTATCTTTTTCATGGGGTGCAAGTTTATCAAAGCGGCTGTGAAAGCATTGATCAATTGTATAAGCTTTTGGAAGAACAGCTTGAGCAGGATTTACCGGTTATTGTTTTTATTGATACGTATTATCTGCCGTGGATGGAGAGCTTTTATCAAAAAATACATTCGATCCATTCCGTTTTGGTAACTGGAATGGCTTTGGACAAGGGTCTTTATTGCAACGATACGCCGCCCTTTTTTCAGCCGCCTGTCAAAAACCAGCTTCTGGGGTACGACCAAGTCAAAGAAGCCTTCCGCGAGCAGGTGTATATTTTTCGAAAAGGTAAAGCGCCGAAAAGAACGGAGGAGGCAATTGCGGTATTTCAAAAAAAGGCGGAAGACCTTTTGGAAAAAAACCGAGGAAAGAATACGTTTGAAAAGATGCGGGAATTTGCCGATTGCCTGCAAGAGCACCCGATTTCTTCAAGTGATATGGAGGAATTCGGAGGCGGAAGCGGCATCCTACTCCGGGCCTTTCGAAATATCATAAGGGACCGGATCAATTTTTCAAACGCTCTTCTCTATGCGGCGCGTCAATGCCGTCTTCCCCTATATCAAGAGCTTTATGACCAGTTTCAGGAATCCATACGAATCTGGACGGAAATAAAAAGCGTTTGCTATAAGGCTTATCTCAAAAATCAAATGCAGGACAGGCAGGTTGAGCTTGCTTCCTTTGTCCGCCAGGCCGCGGAAATCGAAGAGAAAATCGCCGGACGAATGCGTATTGTGAAATAAGAGGGAACTACTTATGCGAATCAAAGAATTGTTGCAAAGACGGAAGCAATCCACGAAAATCGCAATCAAATACGGAGAGGAGAGCCTCACCTACAAACAATGGAATGAAAAGGCGGCGGACTTAAGCAATAGGATAATGGCGCAGGCGTCCCCGGATTCCAGAAACATCGCTCTCTTTCTTCCAAACTCGATTTCCTATGCGGTCGCGTATTTTGCCGCAGCGTTTGCAGATAAGGTCGTAGTGCCGATTGGGGTCAAAGCCAAAGGCCCTGAGATCGTGAGCACACTCCAGTATTGTGAAATTGATCTGATTCTTACAGATACGAATGGGATGGACATCCTCGGGGAGATATTGAAAGACTATCCATACCAGCTATGTGTTTTGCTGGTGGATGACGAAAACCCGCGCTGTTTTCACCCGGAATGCGGGAACGTGGAAAAGACGGATGCGATTGGCTTCGAAGGAACCGCCGACGATGTGTTCTTGATGCTGCATACCTCCGGAACCACAAGCAATCCCAAGAGAGTGATGCTTACGCACCAAAACCTTCTTTCCAACATTGAATCCAACATTCAGTCGCTGCAATTGACGGCTCAAGACGTCACACTGATTACGCTTCCCATGCATTTTGGATACTGCAATACAGCGCAGTTTCTGACCCACGTTTATCTGGGTGCTTCCATTGTGATTCTAGGAGGAATCTTCTTTCCCAAATCTTTTCTGGAGACGGTCCAACAAGAGTCGGTAACGAACTTTACCTGCGTTCCCGCTGCATTGCTGTTGCTGCTGCAATATCGGTTTTCTTCCCAGTACGACGTGTCCTCTTTGCGATATATCTGTTTTGGCGGCAGCAGCATTCCGGCGGGCCAGCTCGAACAATTGATTCATATGTTTCCGACGGTTGGTTTTGTTCAGACCTATGGACAAACGGAAGCGTCTCCCCGCATTACCGCGTTGCTGCCTTGTGATTGTCTTAAAAAGCTCGGCTCAGTAGGAAAACCAATCCCCCAGGTCCGTGTCCAAATTGAACTGGAAGACGGAACACAGGCAAAGCCTAATCAAATCGGAGAAATTGTGGTACAAGGCCCTAATGTCATGAAGGGGTACTACAAAAGAGAGGATATTACAAAGCAGACGATTGTGAATGGATGGTTGCATACGGGAGACCTTGGCTACATCGATCCGGACGGATATTATTATCTGACCGGCCGAAAGAAAAATATGATCATTTCCGGCGGAATCAATATTTATCCAGAAGAAATTGAGGAAATCCTTTTGCAGCATCCGGCCATTGAAGAGGCCTGTGTATTTGCCGAACCGGATGCAATCTTAAACGAAGTGCCGGCGGCGAAAATCAAAGTCTCAGACAGAGGGATTGACATCCATGCGCTTCACGAGTACTGTAGCCAAAGGCTTGCATCCTATAAAGTACCGACGCAGATTTATATCGTTGAGGAGCTGCCGAAGACTTACAACGGAAAGCTGAAAAGGTATTAAAGCGGATCGGAGTGTAGAGACTTGTTTGTGGACATTTCAGATAAGGTAATTGTTGTGACCGGGTCCTCCAGAGGAATTGGAAAAAGTTTGGTGGAAGCCTTTGCACACGAAAACGCAAAGGTGGTAATCAACTACTGTCATAGTGAAAAAGCGGCCAATGAACTGCATCATCAAATTAGGCAATACAATGAGAATTGTATCGTGGTAAAAGCGGATGTAACAAAACGGGAGGATGTGGTGCGTTTGTATCAAGAAACATATGAGCGCTTTGGACGGGTCGACGCATTGATCAACAACGCCGGTGTTTGTGAGGACCATGCCATCCGGGATATGGAGGAAGACAGCTGGAAAAGAGTGATGGATGTAAATTTGACAGGGGCTTATTTATGCAGCCGGGTTTTTGCCGAAGCTATGATCCGGCAAAAAGAAGGGACGATTGTTAACATCGCCTCGATCAAAGGCTTGGAAGGCTGCGCAAATCAGGTCAATTATTCCGCATCCAAAGCGGGCCTGATTGGCTTTACAAAAGCGTTGGCCAAAGAATTGGGCCAATTTAATATCGCTGTGAACGCGATATGTCCGGGTTTTATTGTAACGGACCTAAATTGTAGGAACGAAGAAAAGAAGCGGATTGCGGAGAAAAGATGCCTGCTTCAGAACGAACATGCACGAACGGACTTCATCCATTTCTGCATTTTTCTGCTTTCCAACCGGATTCAGGGCGTAAGCGGAAGAATCTTTACTTTAGACAGCAGAATCGGATAAATGGAAAAGCATGCAATCGCTATAATCGCCCCAAGCGAATAAGAGAACAAGAGACAAGAGCGTCCCGTTCATTCGAACGGGACGCTCTTGCTTTGATTGATTACGCCGCCTCAAACTGGCTGCGGTAGAGCGAAGCATAAAAGCCGTTTTGTTTCATCAGTTGCGCATGGTTGCCGCGCTCTATGATATCGCCGTCGCGCACCACTAAGATTAGGTCGGCATTTTGGATGGTAGACAGCCGGTGGGCGATGACAAAGTTGGTCCTGCCCCGCATGAGCCGGGCCATAGCCTTCTGAATTTCCATTTCAGTGCGGGTATCTACGCTGGAGGTCGCTTCATCCAGCACTAGGATCGCAGGATCGGTGAGCATGGCGCGCGCGATGGTCAACAGCTGCATCTGCCCCTGGGAAATGCCGGCGGTCTCACCGGAAAGAACGGTGTCATACCCCTGCGGGAGAGTGCGGATAAAGTGATCGCAGCAGGCGGCGCGGGCAGCGGCCACGATTTCTTTCCGGGTGGCGTCTTGTTTTCCATAGGCGATGTTTTCCGCGATGGTTCCTTCAAAGAGCCAGGTATCCTGGAGCACCATGCCGATGCGCCTGCGCATTTCACACCGGGGCATGGCGGTAATGTCCTGGCCGTCAATCAAGATGGAACCGCCGTCCAGTTCGTAAAAGCGCATTAGGAGGTTAACCAGTGTCGTTTTTCCACCCCCTGTGGGACCGACGATGGCCACCATCTCGTTGGGACGCACCTCCAGGTTAAGGTCCTTGATCAGCACCCGGTCAGGTGTGTAACCGAACCGTACGTTTTGGAAAACCACATGCCCCTGGGCAATGGCGTGCGCACTGCCGCCTGCGTCGGGACGCTCTTCTTCTTCATCCAGCAGGGAAAAAACGCGTTCCGCTCCCGCGATGGCGGCCTGCAGAGACGTAACCACATAGGCAGCTTCGGTAACGGGTTCGGAGATCTGGTTGACATACTGCAAAAACGCCTGGACCGTTCCTAAGGTAATGGCGCCTTTTAGCGCCATACCGCCGCCCAGGACCGCGGTGGCAATAAAGCCCAGCTGCCCCAGAGCCCGGATGGTGGGATAGATGGCAAAATCAGCGAACTGTGCGTTGCGCTGCGCTTTAAATTGCCGCTCATTGAGTTCCTCCGCTGCCGCGAGCACCGCCTGCTGCTGATTGAATACCTTGACCACACGGTTTCCCGCGTAGACCTCTTCGATTTTACCGGTCAGCGCACCCATGGACGCCAGGTTTTCTCCGTAGGCTCGCTGGGCCAGCGTAGAGACGTAGCCGGTGGCTATCGTACTGATGGCCAGGGAGACAAGAACCACAAGGAAAAGGAGCGGGCTCAGGACCAGCATGGTACCGGCAGCGAACAGGATGGTGAAGACCGAAGAAATGAGCTGGGGAAAGCCCTCCTGCATGACCGCGGATACCTTTTCTAAGTCATTCGTCACCCGGCTCATAATTTCGCCGGTCTTGTGTGCGTCGAAATAGCGCAGAGGCAGGCGATTGAGCTTCGTGCTGATGTCGGTGCGCAGGGAGAGGGTTAGTTCTTCTCCTACGCTGGCAATGATGTATTGCTGAACGTAAGACAAAAGGCCGCTGACCAGCGCGGAAACGGCGATGAGAAGGACCGGAATCCAAAGGGCCTTGGCCGCTGTTTCGATGATTCCCACAGAGCCGTCGTAAGACCGGATGGCGGTTACGAGAGAGTCAATCCCCTTGCCGACGGCAAGGGGCAGGGCTGTGAAGGCGGCGCAGCTGAGCAGCGAGGCGATTACAGCGACGCTCAGCCTCTTTTTCTGGCGAGCCAACCGGCCCAGGAGCCTTTTGACGGTCGCTTTGGTGTTCTGAGGGATATCTTCGTTGTACCGATTCTGTTTTTTCTTGTGTTGAGCCATTGGTCATGCCTCCTTTCGTTGCGTCTGGCTGTCGACGATTGCGCGGTAGGTAGGGCAGCATTCCAACAGCTCTTGATGTGTGCCCGCGCCCGCCAAGCGCCCCTGATCCAGCACCAGGATCTGATCGGCATCTGCGATGGTGCTCACCCGCTGGGCAATGATGAGTTTGGCGGGCTTTGTCACATGCTGATGCAGCGCCTTGCGCAGCGCGGCGTCCGTCTTTACGTCCAGAGCCGAAAAGCTGTCGTCAAAGATGAAAACGTCCGCCTTTTTGACCAGCGCCCGGGCGATGGAAAGACGCTGGCGCTGTCCACCGGAGAAGTTGGTGCCGCCTTGGGACACGGGAGAATCCAAGCCCATAGGCAGCTGCCTGACAAAGTCCTCAGCCTGGGCGATAGAAAGCGCCTGCCAGAGCTCTTCTTCGGTGGCGTCTTTGCGGCCCATGCGCAGGTTTTCCGCGATGGTGCCGCTGAACAAAAACGCCTTCTGCGGTACACAGCCGATCCGGTCGCGCACCTCCAGCTGGGAAAGGCTGCGCAAATCCGCACCACCCAACATAATGCGGCCCGATGGAATTTCGTGGAGACGAAGCAGCAGATCGGCCAAAGTGCTTTTCCCTGACCCGGTGCTGCCAATGACGGCGGTGGTTTGTCCCGGATACAGGGCGAAGGACAGATCGTGAATGACCGGCTCCTCCGCGCCCTGGTAGGCAAAGGTAACATGGTCGAATTCCACTGCGGCTGCGGCTTCAGCCGATGTGTTCACAGGCAAACCGTTCGCGTCGAAAACCGCAGGCTGCGTATCCAGCAGTTCCCGCAGACGCTGCAGGCAGGCGCCGGCTTTGGGCAGCGTAGTCAGAACCGAAGCGGCCATAATGAGATAGGCCATAGTCAGGGTAGAGTATTCGGCCACGGCGGTGATCTGTCCGACCGCTATGTTCCCACCGAGGACGAGCGTCCCGCCTACGCTTAGGATGACCGCCATCAGCGCTCCCATCAATAGCCACACCACCGGGTTTACTACGGCAAAAAGCCGGTTGAGACGAATCATATTGTCCGCATAACCCGCATAGGCCCTGCCCGAGCGTTCTTCCTCATACGCTTCATTGCCGAAAGCCCGGATGACGCGCACTCCGGTAACGGCTTCCCGCACCACTTGGTTGATCCGGTCCAACCTTGTCTGAATACTGCGGGAGAGCGTGTTGGACTTTTTGAGGATCAGAGCGGCTAGGACCAGCAGAATCGCCATGAAAACCACTTGGATCACCGCCATGACGGGACTGACCATAGTGGTCATAAAGATGGAGACCACGACGATGATGGGTGCCGGAACCACCATTTGCAGCACCATACCCATGGCTCTCTGCAGGTTGGTAATGTCCGAGGAGGTACGGGTGATCATAGAGGAGATCCCTACCGCATCGAATTGCTGAATGGAGAGCTCCTGACTTTTTCGCAGCAGCAAGGAACGCATTTCCCGCCCAAAGAGAGCGGCAAGGTCGCTGGTCGCCCAACTGCCCCACGCCGAGATTCCCGCGGCCAGGAACGTAACCGCCAGCATCTGCACGCCGGTTCGAAGAACCACGCCCATATTGCCTAAAAGAATGCCGTGGTCGACAATGTTGGCGACCAGTGCCGGGATCAGCAGCGTGCCGACGACCTGGCCCAACAAAAGCAGCACGGCCAGAATGGTCCTACCCTTGTGTTGTTTGAGAAAAAGCTTAAGATAACGCATAAAGTCCTCCTTTGTCAGCGCTTGCATCTTTTCTGACAAAGAGTATAATAAACCTTGAAGTTACTCCAATGTCAAGGGCGGCATTGTGAACTTTTTGTGAGGTGCCTATGAGTGAAAAGAAACAGCTTTCCATCCTGGAGTTTTCCAGGCTGACGGGGATTAAACGGGACAATCTGCGATTTTACGACCGGATTGGTCTTTTAAAGCCGGAGATTCGGGGAGAAAACGGGTATCGGTATTATACACGCCGCCAGCTCAGTTCTGCCTATCTGATTGGCGGCCTGCGGCTGCTGGGAGTAGGCCTAGAGGATATCAAGCGGTACTCTGCCGGCAGGACGCCGGAAAAGATGCTCGATCTGTTCGCGCAACAGGAGGTGCGTATTCAGGCGGAGATTGCGAAATTGCGTGAGACCAGCGGAATCCTCAAGCAATATGCGGATATGGCGCGGGAGGCACTTTGCCGGAAAGAGAGTGAATTTCTGATCACGGAGCGGCCACGGGAACGGATTTTTCTTTGTCCTCCTGTCCCGGCCGCCGCAAGCGAGGACGAAGCGGAAATCCTTGCTTATGAGTATGCCAGCAGCCATAAAATCAATTTGGGGGCGCAGATCGGCGTGATGATTTCCCATAAAGACCTGCTTACGGGGGCGCAGTTCCCGGATTACCGATACTATCTCAAAGCGGGGAAGAAAGGAAACGCCTGGAAACCGGCCGGGCTGTATGCCGTGGCTTACGGAACATACGACCTTCCGGATACAAAAGCCATATACTCGCGGTTTCTGGATTTTATTCGGGAGCAGGGCCTGGAGACGGATGGAAATGCTTATGGGGAATTTTTGCTCAATGAGCTGGCGGTTCAGGTCCCCGAGCAGTATTTCGGCCGTATTGAGATTCCGGTAAAACGCAGGTAAGAATCTGCGAATGGATATCGATAAATCGTGTAGGAAAATCCTTATAAACAGGGGTTACTTAAACAAAAACTGGACATCAATTTTGATACCCACTGTATCAAAATTGATGTCCAGTTATAGGGAGCGTTGACGGAAACGATACCTGCTGTAAACGCGAGTGAAAAGATAAAATAAATAGCTCAGCACGCAACGCGAATTGCGCCCATGCTCAGCCTGAATGTGAGAGCCACATGAAAACGATATTTTGGCGTTTTTGGTGGATAGATTTGAACCCTCGTGTCCCCGAAAAAGGTTGGCAACAAAGGCGTAGGGTGACCTTTTTTGGAAAAGGAGACATAGCAAAATGAGCGTGCCGGTGACTTTTGTAAAAAAGTCGCCGCAAGCGATAGGTAGCTTGCGGCGACATGGTGGAGCAACACAGGCCAAAAACAAAAATGTTTTATTTCGTGGGTGGATTCGCCATGACACGGTGGTTCGTAGTTAGATATTTTTTCTTTTATCAACTTGCTGAAAAGATTTATGTGCTACATAAATCTTTAGTAGTGATCCGTTTATCCACTTAATTAAAAACTTTTTTTGCTATTTCTTTAGCATCATCTAACCCTATCAGTATTTTAGATTTAGATTTCTCAATAAAGTTAGATAGCATCTCTATTTTATTAATAACATCATCTAGTGCAAGGTATATTGAATTAGCAAATTTATCATTTATAAATTCTTCATTGTTCTTTCCAAAGGGTTTATAATGTACCACTTTATTGCGGGCACTATTTACCTCTTTAATCCAGTTTTTAAGTTTCTCATCAAAATCTACATTATTTATTATTTTGAACATCCATGTAATCTTATCAATTAGTGTGGAAGAAGTTACAGCATTCTCAATATCACGTTTTGTCATTCCATATTTAAAATCTAATACTTGTATGTAGTATTCATTTAATAAATGCTCAATACAGGTTCCTACAAGAATGATAGCAGTTTCATTTCTATTATTTTTTATCTCAGAATTAATTCCGTCTTTTAGTTCATCGTAGTAACTAACCGAATAACGTAAGCTATCTACTATTTCTTCAAGGTTTTCTGCAATTACATGTCTTATGAAATCTACATCATCAAATTTATTGATTTTATGTTTTATTAAGCAATAATGAATAACATGAGGATAAGCGAGCTTTAGAAATTCTTTTTCAAAGTTTTCCATAATGCACCTTCAATGAATCTTAATACAATATATTGAGCTTAAATGACCAATTAGCTATTACTATTTTATTTAATAAAAATCCGAACACCTCTCCTATTAGAAAAGGGTTCGGATTATATTTAATCTGGTGGAGGCGAGGGGAGTCGAACCCCTGTCCGAAAACCGATTCCCACGAACTTCTCCGAGTGCAGTCTCTCCTTTGGGATTCCCCTCACATAGCGCCGAAAGACAGGCTCTATGCTACGGTAGCTTCTAAGTCATGACAGGCTACGAAGCTGCTCGCCTGTTCACGTGCACCGCTAATCGACGCCTTTATCCGGGCCGCGGTACTCCCGGTAAAGACGGCTGCCTAATTAGGCAGCTTGAGCAACAAATTTGTTGTCAGTTCATTTTAAAGTGCGGCTTTTAAAGCGGGTCCGCGCCGCTACTCGCTATTCGTGGTGCACAATCCCCGTCGAAACCATTGCGCCCCCATATGAAATTGTTCCTGAAAACCGGGTTAAGAAACGTTTCGCTCCTTGACCGCCCGTTCCATGTCCCGCTTGGCATCACGGCGGGCCATATCCTCCCGTTTGTCATAGAGCTTTTTGCCTTTGCACAGCCCCACCTGAACCTTCACCCGCGAGCCTTTGAGATAGACCGACAGCGGGATCACCGTGTAGCCGCTTTGCTTGACAAGCCCAAAGAACCGCATGATCTCCCGCTTATGTAAAAGAAGGCGGCGAGGGCGGGTAGGGGCACGGTTGAAGATGTTCCCCTGCTCATAAGGGCTGATGTGCATTCCACGCAGAATCATTTCCCCGTCCTGGATTTCACACCAGGCGTCCTTCAGATTCAGGCTACCCTTGCGCACCGATTTGACCTCCGTGCCGGTTAGCTCAATCCCAGCCTCCAGGCTTTCTTCCACGAAATAATCGTGAAACGCCTTTTTGTTGGTCGCCAGGGTTTTGGTGGATTCCTTTTTCCCCGCCATACCGCCGCCTCCTTTCCCAAGTTCTTTGTGGATGTATGATTATAGCACAATTGCGGCGTTTGTCAACGCCAAACAAGTCGAACTCCCGCCTTACAGCTCACTGCGCCCTTCCAGCGCCCGCGATAGGGTCACTTCGTCCGCATATTCCAGACTGCCGCCCACCGGGATGCCGTAGGCAAGCCTGGTCACCCGCACGCCCAAGGGCTTGAGCAGCCGGGAGATATACATGGCGGTGGCCTCGCCTTCAACCGTGGGATTGGTGGCCATAATGACTTCCTTGACCTCCTGTGTCCCTATCCGTCCTAATAGCTCCTTGATGCGAAGCTGCTCCGGGCCGACCCCATCCATAGGGGAAATGACGCCGTGAAGCACATGATAGGTGCCCCCATAGTCTCGAGTCCGTTCAAATGCCACTACATCCCGCGGATCCTCCACCACACAGATGAGAGAATGGTCCCGGGAAGGATTCGCACAGATTTGGCACAGCTCCCCGTCGGTAAGGTTCTGGCACACCTTACAGGGATGAATCTTTTCATGAGCGTCCAGAATCGCCTGGGAAAACTGCTCTGCCTGGGCCTTAGGAAGATTCAACACATAGTAAGCCATCCGCTGAGCGGTTTTACGGCCAATGCCGGGAATCCGTTCGAAATGCTCGATGAGCTTGGCAAGCGGCGCTACGTTGTAGGCCATGGCTTAAAAAATGCCCGGAAGGGTGATGCCGCCCGTGATGCTTTCCACCCGGCTGTTTTTCTCGTCCTCCGCTTTGCGAAGCGCTTCGTTGACCGCGGCAATAATCAGGTCAGAGAGCATTTCAATGTCCTCCGGGTCCACCACCTCCGGCTTCATGTCCACGGATTTGACCTCCATGCTGCCGGTGACGGTAACGGTAACGGCGCCGCCGCCTACCGTCGCGGAATATTCCTTCGCTTCCAGCTCCTCGCTGACGCGGGACATCTCTTCCTGCATTTTCTGGGCCTGCTTGAGCATTCCGTTCATATTGCTCGGTCCGCCGCCGAAGCCCTGGGGCAATCTTGCTTTCATGCTACGTTCCTCCTGCTTACGATCTGAAATGTATGATGGGGTAAGGGAAATCCCTTTCCAAACAAAATTATTCCTTGGAAATCTCCACGGAAATGCCGCGGCTGTCCGCCTGCTTCAGCAGGGCCTCGATGGGGTCGGACCCTTCGGGTGCGGCCGCCGCCTCCCGCTGGTAGGGGCCTAAGGAGTACCGCTTTCCGGTCTGATGAAACAGCGCCGTTTTCAGCGCCTGCTTATGCCCCGGCTCGTTGATAAGCTTGAGCACAAAGGGGTTGGGCGCATCAATAAGCACCCGGGTTCCTGCCACATATGCGCTGGTTCCTTCCAAAGCGCCTCGCAGAGGTGGTGCAGAAGAGGACAGCTCCTCCAATACCTCCGGCCAGCAGGGAAGGGGAGAGGGGGGGGCTGCCGCAGTGCTGACGGTCGGCGCCGGCGCATCCGAAACAGACGGGACTTTGGCGGCCGGAACAGCCGGCGGCGCCTCTTTCGATTTCTCAACCGCAGGAGCCGGAGCGGATGAACCAAGTTCTTCCTCCTTGACCGCCGGAAGAACTGCCTGTCCGGTGCGCACTGCGGTTTCCAGCGCCTTTACCCGGCGAAGCAGCGCGTCGCACGAAGCATCCAGCTCGGGACTTGTCATACGAATTAGCGTCAGTTCCATCTCCACCCGGCGGTTGGGCGCGTAGGCGAGACGCTCGAGCGCGCTTTGCAGGGTGGACAGAATATGCAATAGGCCGGCCAGCGTGGTTTTCTGGGCCGCTTGCTGCAACCGGGTCAGCTCCTGCTGGGAGCAGACCAGCAGCGCCTTGGGGTCGGACATGGTTTTGATCAGCATCATGGCGCGAAAATGGGAGATCAGCTCCTCACACAGGCGGGACATATCCTGAGACGCCTGGTGCAGCCGGTCAATGAGAAGGAGGGCGGCCGACGTATCCTTGGCGAACACTGCGTCGGACAGCTCAAAGAGATAGTCATGCCCGGCCAAACCCGCCGTTTTCTCCACCACCTCTTCGGTGACGGTGCCGCCTGCACCAATACACTGATCGAGCAGAGAAAGACCGTCGCGCAAAGCGCCGTCCGCCAGACGGCCCAGCAGCAGCGCCGCGTCATGGGTAAGCGCGACCCCTTCTTCCTTGGCCACGAATTCCAGCCGTTTTGCCATTTCTTCCGGCGAAATCCGTCCAAAATCGAACCGCTGGCACCGGGAGAGGATGGTAGCGGGAATCTTATGTACCTCCGTAGTGGCTAAAATAAAGAGCACGTAGGGAGGGGGTTCCTCCAGCGTTTTCAAAAGCGCGTTGAACGCGCCGGTGGAAAGCATATGGGCTTCGTCGATGATGTACACCCGGTATTTGGCCGCGGCAGGGGTAAACGCCGCTTCTTCCCGCAGGTCCCGGATGTTGTCCACGCCATTGTTGCTGGCGGCGTCGATTTCCACTACGTCCAGAATGGAGCCGTCGTCAATCCCTTTGCAGATTTCGCATTCGTTGCACGGATCGCCGTTCACCGGATGCAGACAATTGACCGCCTTGGCGAGAATCTTCGCACAGGTGGTTTTTCCTGTCCCTCTCGAGCCGGTAAACAGATACGCGTGGCCCAGCCGGCCGGAGGTGATTTCGTTGCGCAGCGTCACGGTTACCTGAGGCTGACCCACCACGTCCTCGAACACGGCCGGACGCCATTTGCGGTATAAAACCTGATACATGACGGGCTTTCCTCCTCTCGGCAGCCGAAGGCTGTGATAAAAAACGAGACAGAGAAGAATCCATACATACGGGCATGCGGGCGAACAGGCTTGACTGCGGCGCATAAAGAAATCCGCTTAATGCTGCTCGGTTCCCCGCCTGACATGGTTCACGGCACCCTATCGCACAGGGCCCGCTCGACCGCATGCCCGCGTGCATGCTTTTCCCTGTCCAGCTTAACTATTATATACGAAAAAAGAGAAAATTACAAGTCCCAGTTTTCAGAAAAAGGCGGATTCGCCTTTTGTTGTCCGCTTTATTGTTTCCTTCTCGGGATGACGCGTTTTTCCTGGTTAGCCGCGCCCCTTTCGGGCATTCTATCGGTGGAGGTGATCCACATGGCAAAAAACTTAAACCAGATTCTGGGGGAAAGCAGCGCGTGCGAGCAGTTCTTCGCGTCCCTGCCCGGTTATGTGCAGGAAACCATCCGGGAACGGGCGGACAGCATCCACTCGGAAAACGATCTGCGCCGCTACGCGGAGAACCTGCTGGAAAATCTGTAAGCGGGCCTTTGTGCGAAAACCCCGCCCCGTTCGAATACGGGACGGGGTTTTCCATGCGCAAGCTTTTTACAGCTTGAGAAAGGCCAGAACCATCAAAAGCACCCCGCCCAGCCAGGAGAGGTTTAAGTCGGTCTTTTCCGCTAGCTTGCGGCCGAGAAAGCTTCCCGCGGCTACCATGGCGGCGGAAAAGAGCAGGGAGATAACCACCGCCTCCCAAAAGTTTACGTTGGCAAGCCCCGCCCCGAAGCCCACCGCCAGTCCGTCCAGTGACAAGGCCACCGATACCGAAACCGCTTCCAGCGGGGAGAGGACCCTCGACTGGTCCGCGTCCGCTTTTTGCGGGTCGGCGTAGACGTTTAAGATAAAATGCAGGCTCAGAAAGGAAAACTTTACCTGACGGTCGATCTTATGTTTGCGGATGCGCATTTTGATGGCGCTGTCAAAAAGCTTGACGACGCCCAACAGAAAGAGAACACAAAAGCTGATGCCTGTGGTGATCCCCTGCGGCAGATACGGCGAAAGCAAGGAACCGAAGAAGAGGGAGGCTGCCAGCATCCCGCTGCAGATTACGCTGATGACGGCCAGGGAGGAAAGCGGGATTTTTATTTGATTGGTGCCGTAGGCAAAGCTCGCCACAAAGGCGTCCAGCGAAACCGCGGCCACCAGGAGAAAGGCTTCCAGCAAGGAAGGCAGAGTCACACCCATGAAAGCCACACCCTTTCGATTTTATTCCATCCTATTCAAAGGGCGGGCGAAAGGTGAAGAGAGGCGGCAGACGACAGAAATTCCCTTGGTTTGCCTCCCATTACCGGTAAAAACTAAGGGCGGAGGAGATTGTCATGGATGTCACTTATTACTTGACCACACCCCAGCTGCGGGAGTATTTTGTCTCCCTGCCCCGGTACGTGCAGGACTTCATTCTCGATTCCAACGCGCAAATTACCACCCTGGGAGAACTGATGGAAGTCGGCGAGCATTTCAAAAAGGACCTGTAAGCCAAAGCCCCGTTTTCAAGACGGGCAGACCTGCAGAAACCAGCGCCGGTTCTTCACGGGCACTCCCCGAGGCCCTGACGAAGGCCGGGACGGGAAAAGCCGGTTGCCAAGCCGTCCCTTTGGTTTTGCACCCTGGCTTTACTCCTCTCATACCCTGTAGGGAGGAGCTGATGCACCATGCTCATAGAGCTGCCATATAACCGCGAAAAAGCGGTCGCCTATGCGAGAGCCTGGGCGCTCAAACGCAACCCCAGGTACCTGGATTTTGAGAAAATGGGGGGCGACTGCACCAACTTTGCCTCCCAGTGCCTCTTTGCCGGCAGCGGGGTGATGAACCACACCCCCACCCTCGGCTGGTATTATAACTCCGGCAGCGACCGTTCCCCTTCCTGGACCGGCGTGCCCTATTTGCGCAACTTTCTGGTCGCAAACAAAGGGCCCGGGCCTTACGCCACCGAAACCGACGAGGCCCACGCCCTCCCCGGGGACATTGTCCAGCTGGGCGACGAAACGGGGCGGTTCTACCACAGCCCGGTGGTCTGCGAAACGGGCGAGTCGGGGATTCTGGTCTGCGCCCACACCTTTGACGCTGACCTACGTCCCTTGTACAGCTATTCCTACGCCCAGTCCAGGGTGCTGCACATTGAAGGGGTGCGCAAATACCAATAGGAACCAAAGCCTTTGACTTGGCATATACTGGCAATGGATACGCTGCCCAAACCTTTGGAGGTGTTACCCTTGAACAAGAGACAAAACCCCAGAAGGATGGAAGTTTCAATCGAGGAAAACCCGGCTTTGGAGGAAAAGGCCGAAGCGCCGGTCCCGATTACGCCGGTTGTGCCCGCTTCCTTTTTTCCGCATTTTTATGCGCCGGATGCCATTCGCAAGCTGTAAATACATGAGGCAAAGCGCCGCCCCAATTCGGGCGGCGTTTTGCGCTGGATGCAATGAGACGGACGAAAGGAGCGCTGCGATGCGAAGAGATACTAGAAACCGGAGGTTGGACCAACCGGTTCCTTTTGGAACGCCGCGGCAAAAAAAGAGCGGTCCGGAAAGCTTCCTGCAGCGCCGCTTTTGTTGGCGCCGGACGTTCGGAAAACTGGGAATCCCTCTGACGCGTCCGATTCGAATCGGATGCCGCTGGGCGGGGAACATAGATATGGCAAAAACGAAAGCGGGGGATCCCTTAAGGGATCCTCCGCTTTTTCCGTGGATCGAATGAAAGCTTTTACAGCACCAGGCTGGGCGCCGCGTAAACCCGGGAGGCAAGCTCGTTGTCCAGCATATATAACCCCTTGGGGTCTTCCCCGAACAGCTCGAAACGCTTGATGAGGTCGCTGGTGTTTTTCTCTTCCTCGCCCTGCTCCTTGACGAACCAGTCCAAAAACTGCATGGTGCGGAAGTCCTTCGCCGCGTAAGCTGCGGCGTAAATGTTATTGATGGAAGCGGTCACCATCTGCTCGTGTTCATACGCGACGGTCAGCGGGGTCTTAAAGTCCGCATACACATGGCCCGGTGCGGCAATGGCGTTCAAGGTTACCTTCTCCCCGCTGTTGAGCAGGTAGGTGCGGATGAGCATGGCGTGGTCCCGTTCTTCCTGGGTCTGGACAAAGAACCAGTTTTCGAACCCGTTGAGGCTCTCGTCCGCATAGTAATTGGCAATCTCCAAATACACATAGGCGGAAAAAAGCTCCTTGTTGATCTGTTCATTGAGCAGTCTTACGACTTCAGCTTCAAGCATATTGGCAGCCTCCTGTCTTTTTTTCTTCTATTATATCCCATGAATCAACCGGCAATCAAGTTGTTTTTCAAGTTAAAAGCACTTTTTCTACGCTTCCTCTGCAAAAACCAGAGTGATGTCCGTCTGGGCGGGGCCGTCCAGCAGCTTTCCCCGGTAGTCGAACCGGGAACCGTGGCAGGGGCATTCCCAGGTGCGTTCGTCCGGGTTAAACGCAAGCTGGCAGCCCAGATGGGGGCAGCGGGTGGTGACATAAAAGCAGTCCCCCTCTTCATTGCGGTAGACGCCAACTTTTTCCCCTTCATAGTCCACAATGCCGCTTTTTCCCGGCAAAACATCCAAAAGAGCCTGGGGCGGGGCTTTGAAGATTTCTTTGGCCAGGTTGGATACCGCTTTTCCCGTGTCTTCGGCCAAAACCTTGGCCGATGCGGCCACGTGCAGCCGCTGGGGGGAAAACACGCCTGCGCCGTCGTTGGCCTTGCCGGTAATCATCTCGGCGATGGTCCTGGCCGCCACCATGGAGCTGGTCATGCCCCATTTCTGAAACCCGGCCGCCACATACCAGTGGGGTCTGGAGGAGGAATACCGGCCGATGTAGGGGACGGCGTCGGGGGTGATGCCGTCCTGGGCCGACCAGTAGTAAGCCTCCTTGGCGTCGGGATACCAGGCTTTCGCCTGTCGGCGCAGCTCCTCGTAGCGCCCGCCTGCCTGGTTTTCACCGGTGCGGTGTCCGGCGCCGCCTAAAAGAAGATAATCCCCGCTGTTGCGAAAAGAGTAGGAAGGCGAGTCGATCCCCAGGGCCATGCCCTCCACCTTCGGCGCGTCCCGCAGCGCGAGCACATAGGACCGCTCCTGGTGCAGCCGGGCAAAGTAAAAGCCGGGCACGTTTACAAAGGGGTAGTGGGTGGCGAACACAATGTCCTTTGCAAAGACGCTGCCACGGTCGGTGACCGCTTCCTGGTCTTTTAGTTCGGTCACTCGGGTCTGCTCGTAGACCGTCAGGTCTTTGAGAAGGGCGGCGGCGAATTTGAGCGGATGAAACTGGGCCTGGTTTTCAAACCGCAGCGCCGCCTTGACCGCAAAAGGAAGGCCGCCGATCCGGTCCGTAACCTGGGCCGCAATGCCCAGCTTTTTGGCCGCGGCGGCTTCCTTTTGCAGAAGCGCTGCGTCCTTGACGGAATAGAGATATGCGGACTGTTCCTCCCATTCACAGTCGATGCCATTGGCACGGATAAGAGAACGGTATCCTTCTACCGCTCGCTCGTTGGCGTCGGTGTATTGCCTGGCGGCCCTGAGGCCGATGGTCTCCATTAGCTTTGCGTAGATCAGGTTGTGCTGCGAGGTAACCTTGGCCGTGGTGCCCTTGGTCACCCCACCGCATACCCGGTTTGCTTCCAAAAGCACGGTTTTCCTTCCCCAGCTTTGCAGCAGGTAGGCGGTTAAAATTCCCGCCATACCTGCGCCGATCACCAATGCGTCCGTACGGATGTCGCCGGGCAGGGGATCGAAGGAAGGCATGTTGCAGGTGGCTTCCCATAATGATTGCATTGTCGCTTCACCTCAGGGAATAGTGTTTCCGCCGCCGGATAGGACATACATGGGGCAAGGAAAAGAGATGAGAACCTTAGACGCAAAAACGGGAATCTGCCCGGTCAGACGGTTATTTCCCGGGAAAAATACGATACTATACCATGCGAATACTTCTAAAATTGCAGGTGTTTTCTTTGGGAAAAAAGATCGCGAAAGGAATCGCGGCGGTTTTGCTGTTCGTCCTGGTGTTCCTGCTGTCGGACAAATGGGGCTCGGAGCTCTACCAGTGGCTGGAGCGCGAGCATGGGCAATACGTCTATCAATACGCCACCGAAGGCCAGTTTTCCGAGAACGTCTATCTGTCCGAGGAAACCGACCGGGCCTTTGGCGTGCCGGGCGGCCTTGCGGGGATTTCGGCGGAGGAGAGCCTGTCCAACCTGGCGCGGGATTTGATGAACCAACAGTGGGAAACGGCGGAAACGCTGGAAAAGAACGAAGGCTACATGGCCTATCTGCGTGAGCAAGGAACCGGCCTTACCGGTCTTTACGCGTTCTGTGAGCGGATCGCCGGGCTGCAGGACAGCATGGTATATGCCTGCCGGTATCTGTTGTTTTTGCTGTGGGTGGTGGTGCTTTATTTCCTGATGCGCTGCCGTCCCGCCCTTTATTTCTCCATGGGCCTTTTGTGCATTTTCGCCACCTGCGTAAAGCTTTCGGGTAAGTTTATAGCCGTGTTTTTCTTCGGCGCCTCCACCTATACGCCCATTCTGACCGACGGGCTTCTGGCCCCTCTGCTGGAAGCCATGCTCACCTTTTTGATTTTCGACATCACCATCGCCTCCCTGGAAAAGGTACGCCTGGGGCATAAGGTGGAGGCGCTTTACCAGGATCTGCCCGCGTTGCAGTGGCTGACCGTTCGTCTGGCCGGAGAGACGGAACACGAAGGCTGGTACCGCAGCGACATCTCCCGGCTGCTGCCCCATTTCAGCGCCTACCTGTCCACCGGAGCACGCACCCGAAAAAAGGCCGTCCGGCTGATGAAAGCCATCGAGAGCCTGTGCGGCCCCCATACCAACCGCACCTTTCTGGAAGCGGCGGTGGAGGTGCAGACCCTGCTTCCCGGCCGGTAGTGCAGGTTACGGCGCGGGCCTTGTCAGACGCGGAAACCCGGTTGCGGCGGCCTTTGGTTCTTTCCGGGAATAGTGCCGGTTTAAAAACCACTGGCACAGAAGCAGGGAAAGAAAGGAAGCGGCTGGCGCGGCGAACCCGATGAGAAACATGGACGGGTGTTCCAAGTGGATCAAAAGGCTGGACAGGGGAATGCGGACCAAAAAGGTGGCGATCAGGCTGTGCACCAGCGGAAAGAGGGGATGGCCGCCGCCGCTGAAGAAGGCGTTCATGCAGAAGACGAAGCAGACTAAGACGCAGTCGAGGCTGTAGGAGCGCAGGTAGAGGGCGCCCTGGGCAATCACCTGGGGGTCGACGGTAAAAAGGCCGACCATGGCTCCCGGGTTCCACTGGGAGAGCGCCAGGCAGGCAAACCCGAACACCAGCGACAGCCCCGTGGCCAGGCGCAGACAGCGCCTGGCCCGTTTCATCAGCCCCGCCCCGTCATGCTGAGCCGTCATGGCCGAAAGCGCGGCGGAAACGGCGGTGGTGGGCAGCATGCTGAACACGATCAGCTTTTCCACCACTCCCACCGCCGCGGAGGCGATGAGCCCCATGCTGTTAACCATGGCGGTGATAATCAGGAAGGAGACATTGACAAGCCCTTCCTGCAAAGCGATGGGAAGCCCCGCCGCCAGCACGCCTTTGGCGGCCACCATGCGAAAGCAAGGAGCGCTTTTGCGGTATTTTCGCAATAGACCCTTACAGGCAAGATAGCATACCGCCAAAAGCAGGCTGACTGCCTGGGCAAGCACCGTAGAAATGGCCGCGCCCGGCGCGCCCATGCCCAGGACGCCTACAAAAAGAAGGTCGGTAGAGACGTTGATGACGCAGGCAATGGCGATAAAGAGAAGAGGCGTGCGGGAATCCCCCAGCCCCCGTAGGATACCGCTGACCACGTTGTAGCCCACGATAAAAAGAATGCCCCAGGAACAAAGAAACAGGTATTGCCGGGTGGTTTCCAGCGCCTGAGCGGGTACCTGCATCAGCGTGCAGATGGGATCGAGAAGAAGGAGGGTCAAGCCGGTCAAGGCCAGGGAAATCAGGCCGAAAACCACCACCATGGTTTTGACCGCGTGGGCGATGTCCTGCCTTTGTCTGGCGCCGAAGTACCGGCCGATGAGCACCGTGCCGCCGGCGGTCAGGCCGATGGAAAGGCCGGTAATGGTCTGCATCACCTGGCCGCCGGTAGCCACGGCACAGACGCCGATGGAATCGGAAAAGCGCCCGACCATGAACAGGTCGGACGCCCCGTAACAGGCCTGCAGCAGGTTTGACAGGAGAAAGGGAAGGGTAAAGCGCAGAAGGGTAGCAAAAGGTTTGCCTTCGGTGAGCCTGGTTGGGGTTGTCATGTCCGCTCCCTCCTGTTGTGTTTGAAAAAGGTCCTGCGGCGTGCATCGCCGCGGGACCTTTTTTTCATTCCTATGCAAAAGAGAAGGACAATATGCGTCAGAGAAAAAGAGAAAGATGCAGGATCAGCACCAGCAAAACCGCCGCTCCCACCACGGCGCACCAGATGTGGAACTCCCGGTCCATCTTCTGTTTTTCCCGTTCGTCCGGCGGCGGAGCGGGCGGAGGCGGGGATGGACTGTCTGCCGCCGGCTTGCGCACCCGGCGGCAGATGAAAAACAAAACAAGGCCGATGAGGCACCAAAGGATCCCGGCAAGGACCGCCGCGCAGTCCAGCTGGGTCATCAGCAGTAGATAGACCCCGATGCTCACCGGAGCGCCCACCCAAAGAAGGGGCGCACGGTATGGCCTTTTAAGGCCGGGCTTTCTGATGCGCAGCCCGCAGGCGGCGGCCATACCGATGACATAGTAAAGAAGGGTCGCAAACAAAGAGAGGGAAGCGATGACGGCGATGGAGTTGGTGGCGATGAGAAAGAGCATCAGACCGCCCAATAGAAGAATAGCCGGGACAGGGGTTTGAAAGCGGGGATGAAGCTTTTCCAGAAAGGCGGGCAGCGCGCCGTCCTTGGCCATGGTGTAAAGATAGCGGGCCGGAGCACTGACGCTGGCGTTTAAGGTGGAGAAGTCCCCGCCGAAGGCAATACCCAGGCACAGCAGGACGAGGGGAAAGCCCACGATCCCCGCCAGCTGCATGCCGTCGGCATAGGGAGCGGAGGCGTCTGCCAAAGAAGCGAGCGCATCTGCGGGAACGATGCCGATGAGCGCCCACTGGAATAAGCCGGTAACGGCAAAGACGAGAAAGGGTGCCAGCATCAGCGAACGGGGGAGGTTAATCTGGGGATGCCGGATCTCCTCCCCCATGGCGCAGCAGGTTTCAAAGCCTGCAAAGCACCACCAGATCATGGCGACGCAGGGAAGAAACCCGGCGAGGGTGACACGGTCCCAAAAAGGAACCTGCATGCCGCCAAAGCGCATGGAGGGAAGGATGGAACAAATCCAGACGATCGCTACGCCCCAGAAAAAGAATAAAAACCCGTTTTGCATCCGCCCGGTCATCTCCACGCCCCGTATGGCGAGGAGCAGAAAGCCGATCACGGCCGCGACGGCGATCCATTGGTCCCCAAAGGGCAGAGAGAGGCCCAGCGCTTGCAGCATGGTGCGCAGGTAAAAGCTGAAGGCAAGCGCCTCTCCGCTGGCCACCGATACCATCGAGATGATAAAGCACCAGCCCGACAGCATCCCGAAGGGCCGGGAGAGACCCAGGGAAGCGTATTGATAAGTGCCGCCGGAGAAGGGGAGGGCGGCGGACATCTCCGCATAAAGCAGGGAGGGATAGATGCTGATGAGCAGAGCGGCGAGAGTGGCGAAAATTACGGCGCCGCCCATCAGGCCGACCACGTTTGCCCCCACCGTGAAAAGCCCGACGCCGATGACGGTGCCGGTGGTAATGGTGATCGATTCCCGCAGCCCAAGGCATCGCCGGAGGGCGGGGGACGGCGTTTTTTCACGCATAAGCCTCGCTTCCTTTCCCAAAACGGCTGTTTTTCTCAGCTTATGCGGGAAACGCGGATTTGGCGACGGATATAAAACCGAGACTTTTCGTGGGCGGAGAGGAGGATTCGTGAAAAGCCGTTGGTGTAATCGGCGCGCGGCAAGGACGGCGCGTCAGTTATCTGCCCTGCAAGGAATCAGATGGAGATGGCTTTCGGTGAAAAGCGAAAAAATGCCGGCGTCTACTTGACGCCGGCACCGGGTTTATTCATAGAAAAATCGTATCATTGATTCCAACGCTCGGAAGGTGGATGGTCCCGCAGCGGCGCACGGTCCGTCATCGTCGGCTTTTCGCTGAGCTTACGGGCGGTGCTTTGCCGGTAGGCGGAATAGGAAGAAACCGAATCCGATGGGGAATACCGGGCAGAAGGAATGTCGTGCGTGTGTAGCTTCACCGGCTCGCGATGGGTGGGAAGAGGAAAGATGTTATACACCGGCGAACGGGAAGAACCCAGGCTGAGCATGCCAAACTCGGCGGCAGGGGCTTCCTGCCACTCGTACTTGGTCATCCGGCTGGCCGTATAACCCAGCAGCAACCAGAAGATGACCACCATGAAGGTCACGTCGAACAGCACCGCTTTTTCAAAGAAGCCGTATACCCCATAAGCGCCGATAGCAGCAAAGAGCATGGGCAGCTCTTTGAGGTTTTTGTCCCGGTTTTTACGCAGGCAGTGGATCAGGCGCCGTCCAAACAGCAGCACGAAGGCGGCGAAAATGGACAAGCCTACCAGCCCGTTGGAGATCAAAATAGTCAGATACCCGTCGTGCAGGTCGGTATAGGTAAAGCCGTTGACCAGATATCGTTCGCCATAGGGAACGATGTTGCCCTTGCCCACCCCCATCAGCGGGAATTTTCCGAACAGCACCATCGACTGCTCCAAGGAGCCCAGCCGGCCGCTGGACACTTCATATTCCTCCGTCCGGCCGATTTCCACGTTCATCGCCGCGATGGGCGAAGAACCGCCTCCGGTGTCCGCCGCAGTTGTTTTTTGCGTCTGAGTCTGGGTCGTCATGTTCACAAGCTGGGAAACGCCGGCCTGGCAGGAGGAACGGATGGCCAAGCTGGAAAAGGCCAGCGTCAGGCAACACACGGCCAGAAGCAGGCCGCGGACCGCCGACTTTTTTCCGGAATGATGGATGCTGCTTTGATAAAGCCGGTAAAAGGAATAAACGACAACATAAGTAATGGCAAAGACCAGGGATGCATTGGAGTCGGACAACAATAGGCTCAGCGTGTTGCCCGCAAAGCAGACCACTGCCAGCCACACCGGGATACGGCGTTTGCCCGGCGCCTGTTCCTTGCGCTTATGAAGCAGAATGTGGCAGCACACCATACCAATGACCGAAGAAAAAGCTGCCAAGTTCGGATTGGTGTAAAGCCCGGTAAAGCGGTTGTCCATAATGCCCAGGATGTAGTCGGACACGTAGAGCCGACCGGTAGGCGCGAAGGCCACAATCGCCAGGCCGCCCACCGCCAGAGCAGTAGACAACACCATGACAAGGCCGAAAATCCGATTCATTTCCCGTTTGGTTTTACGCCGGTCGGGTTCAGCGTGAAGACCGTAGAACAAAAAGAAGCAAACCGCCGCATGGTACAGCATGATCAGATTCATGCCAAAGCCACTGTCAATGTGCAGTAGGGCGGTAATCAGCCCCGCGCCCAGAAAAGCCAGCAGCACGCTTCCGTAGCGGATGCGGCGGGGACTCTTGCGGGAAATAAACAAATCAAAGAAGAATACGCCCGCCCATAGGAACATCAGCACGTTCACCACAATGCCGGCGAAATCCCAAAAGCACACCGAACAGAAAAACAGATTCAGAATATACGCTGTTCGGAATACCGAAGGGTCGTGCAGCTTTTCGAAAAAAAGCACTCTTTTTGTGCGCATATGCACCCACATCTCCTGCCTAACAAAGAATCAAAACGGTAACAATCAAATAAAAAAGGTTTCGTCTAAAACGAACCTGTGTCTTTGTATAACAAATTATTGGTAAATTAGCCGTTTCATTTACAATGGGACTCATTATACATCAAACAAAAATCGATTGCAACTTTTGGTGAAAATGTTCAGTGAAAATTTACAGAATCCACATACTTTGTTCGTCTGCTTTGGCAAAACGAATCGGGGGATATTTCTAAAAAAATCAAAACTTAATTTCCCCCAAATTTCTATTTTCAAAAATTTTCAATCTGTTCATGAATAAAAGCTAGCCAAGCCTGGTATTCGTATGTTATACTTATAAACAATGCACGATTCTAAAATTCTGGAGGCAAGCAACATATGAAGTACAAAATGCGCATTCTTCACTATTCCAAATCCGGTAATGCCGGTAGCCTGGCTCAGGCTATCACCGAGGACCAGAAGGCCAAATGTGACAAGATTCCGCCCGCTTATCCGTGTGAAAATGAGAAGCTGGTCATCATCGGCGTGGACGCGGATAAGAAATCGCCGGAAAAGCCGCTGGCGGACTTCTGCGCAACCCTGACGCCGGCCCGTGCGAAGAATGTCGCGTTCTTTGCCATCGGTGGTTCCTGCAACGAAATGATCGAAGAGCTCAAGAATATTGTCAAGGCCACCGGCACCAACGTGCTGGAGGAAGCCTTTACGGTGCAGGCAAAGAGCTCTCTGTTCAAAAAGGCGAAGCTCAGCGATGAAGATTTGAAAGCGGGCGTTGCTTGGGCTTCGAAAACCGTCGATTCTCTTCTCGCCTAACGTAAAGACGAGCAAGCGGCAAACATAACTGCAAAAAAAGAAAAATCCCGTATTGGATGACTCCATACGGGATTTTTGCATGCAAAAAGGAATCAGCCGCGGTTACCGGCCAAGTTCAAAAGACTTACAGTCGGTGCACTGATCCATGGTGGGGTGCTGTTCATGGGTGCCGACGAGAATGCGCTCGAGGGAGCAGTAATTCTCGTTGGAGCAGTGATGCTTGCACTGCTGAACGGTGCATTGGATGCAATGGTTCGCATGACATTTTTCCATGGTTTTTTACCTCCTTTTTTGGGTTCCTCTTTATTCTGTCCTGGGCGCAAAGGTTTATGAGAGGGGAAAACTGTTTTTTAAAAACAGGCAAAGAAAACATGCAAATTTTTCTTTTTTCGCGCGCTTTCGGGTACAGATGCAGTATAATGAAGAAAAACCGGTTCGGGAGGCGCTTTTTATGAGGGAATATGAAGAAATTCTTTCGAGGCAGCGGGCCTATTTTTGTGAGGGACATACCCGCTTCCTTTCGTTTCGCCTGCGGCAGCTTTCCCTGTTGCAGAACGCGCTGCACGCCTGTGAACCAGCGCTTTTGGAGGCATTGCAGGCGGACTTGGGCAAAGCGCCATTTGAAGGGTATGAAACCGAGCTGGGCCTTCTTCTAGAGGAGCTTCGGTTTGCGAAAAAGAACCTGGCCTCCTGGATGAAACCCGTGCGGGTAAGAACCTCCCTGCTGCACGCCCCGTCCAAAAGCGTCATTGTAAAAGAGCCGCTGGGCGTGGTGCTGATCCTTTCCCCGTGGAACTATCCGCTGCAGCTGACCATCGCGCCGCTGATTGCGGCGCTGGCGGCGGGAAACTGCGCGGTGGTCAAGCCCTCAAGGTATGCGCCTAAGACCGCCGCGGTGATCGAGAAAATGCTCGCGTCCTGTTTCCCTCCTGAGCTCGTCTGCGTGGTGCAGGGAGGCCGGGAGGAAAACGAGGCGCTGTTATCGCTGCGGTTTGACCATATCTTTTTTACCGGCAGCCCAAAGGTGGGGCGGGTGGTCATGCGGGCGGCGGCGGAGCATCTGACCCCGGTGACCCTGGAGATGGGCGGCAAAAGCCCCTGCCTGCTCGACGAAACGGCCGACCTTGCCGTTGCCGCCCGGCGCATCGCCTGGGGCAAAAGCCTCAACGCGGGGCAGACCTGCGTAGCGCCCGACTATCTGCTTGTGCCCGCCGCAATGGTGGGAGCCTTCGCCAAAGCTTTCCGCAAAGCGGTCCGGCGTTTTTATGGGGACGACCCGGTTCACAACCCCGAATATCCCCGCATCATCACCGACCGGCATTTCGAGCGCCTTTCTGGCTTGATGGAAAACGGCAGGGTGCTGCACGGCGGCCGTGGGGACGCAGTCCTTCGCAAAATTGAGCCGACCCTTTTGACCGGCGTCACGCTGGAAAGCCCGGTGATGAGAGAAGAAATCTTCGGCCCTTTGCTTCCCGTCTTACCATATGCGTCGGTGGAAGAGGCGTTTGGCATCATCGCCCGCTTGGAAAAGCCGTTGGCGTTTTACCTGTTTACCAAAGATAAGGCCCTGGCCAAACGGGCGCTGCGAGAGGTTCCATTCGGAGGCGGCTGCATCAACGACACGGTCATTCACCTATCCAATCCCCGGCTGCCCTTTGGAGGCGTAGGGGAGAGCGGCATGGGCGCTTACCACGGCAAAAAAGGGTTCGACACTCTGACCCATGAAAAAAGCGTGCTGATTCATTCGGCAAAGCTGGATATTCCCTTCCGCTACCCGCCTTACAAGGACAAGCTTGGGATGCTCAAAAAGCTCATGAAATAAATTGTTTGCAGGGAAGCGGGTAAAGAACACGTCCAGAAGGAATGGATTTACAGAAAGACGCGTAAAATTGGAAAAACGGGATGATACCGGGCGGGTTTTGTGGTATAATCGCGAAGAACCGGATTGGAGCCGGCGGCTGTTTGACAGATTGGGCCGCCGCATTTGCGCAGTTTTCCACTGCGCAAAGTAAAATTTAACGAGGTGACGAGTTTGGATTTTTTTGAATTGCTCAAGGCGGTCTTTTTCGGCATCATTCAGGGCATTACCGAATGGCTGCCCATCAGCAGCACCGGCCATATGATTTTGGCGGATGAGTTCATGCAGCTCAAAGAGGTAACGCCCGGATTTATCAACACCTTCCTGGTGGTCATCCAGTTTGGATCGATTCTGGCGGTCATCGTCATGTTTTTCCACAAGCTGAATCCTTTTTCGCCCAAGAAGAGCTTGGTGCAGAAAAAGGAGACCTTCTCTCTGTGGGGCAAGGTGCTTGTGGCGGTGGTCCCGGCGGCCATCATCGGCTTTCTGTTTGAGGACCAGATTCACGAGTGGCTTTATAACCCCACCGTCATTGCTATTGCTCTGATTGTGTACGGCGTGCTCTTCATTGTGCTGGAGCTCAATAAGAAGAAGGCGCGGGTGGAGAACTTTTCCCAGCTGACTTATCAGATGGCCCTATTCATCGGCGTGTTTCAGGTGCTGGCTTTGATTCCGGGAACCTCCCGGTCGGGCGCTACCATTCTGGGCGCCATTATTCTGGGTACCTCCCGCTATGTGGCGGCGGAGTTCTCCTTTTTCCTGGCCATCCCTACCATGCTGGGCGCCAGCGGGTACGAATTGTTAAAGTCTGGCCTTTCCTATACCGGCAGCGAGTGGGCGGTCATGATTGTAGGTACGGTGGTGTCCTTCGTCGTCTCGGTGTTCGCCATCAAGTTCTTGATGAACTTTATCAAGAAGCACGACTTTAAGGCGTTCGGGTATTACCGCATCGTGCTCGGTATTGCGGTGCTGCTCTATTTTGCTTTCCACTAAAAAGGGGAAGCGCTGCGCCCGGCTGTATTCAGATGGATACAGCCGGGCGTTTTTTGTTTGCCATCGGCTGCGGCAACCGGTATAATAAATCCAAACGATGAATCGAGGAGAAACGATGAAGGTACTGCTGTGCGCCATCCATTCCAAATACATCCACTCCGCCTTGGCGCCCTGGTGCCTGGCGGCGGGAATCCGGGCATATGCAAAGGAACCCTTTGCGTATGAAATCGTGGAAGGAACCGTCAACCAACCGGACGAGGCGCTGATCAGCGCCCTGCTGCGCCCGGAGGCGGACGTGTTCGCCCTGAGCTGCTATATTTGGAACATTTCCTGCATCCGCCGTCTGCTTCCCGTTTTAAAGCGGGAGCGGCCGGGCTGTAAGGTGATTTTAGGCGGGCCGGAGGCATCCTTCTGCGCGGCGCGGCTGCTCAGCGAATGCCCGCAGGTGGACTATATCCTGGCCGGAGAAGGGGAGCGAACCCTTCCGGCCCTGCTGGACGGCCTATTTACTGGACGGGTTCCCGCTTCCCTCCCGGGCCTTGCCTTTCGGGATGGAGACCGAGTACAGGTGAACCCACCGCCCCAGGTGTGCGAAGAGCCGCCGTCCCCTTATTGCGAGGACTACTTTACCGCCCTGCGTGGACGCATCGCCTACCTGGAAACCTCCCGGGGCTGCCCCTTTTCCTGCGCATTCTGCCTGTCCGGAATTCATAAGGGCGTGCGCTTTTTCTCCTTAGAACGGGCCAAGCGGGAGCTTCTTTTGCTGGCGAACTCCGGTGCTCAAACCGTCAAGCTGGTGGACCGTACCTTTAATTGCAATCCCAAACGGGCTTACGACCTGTTTTCCTTCCTCATCGGGGAAGCGGGACGGTCCATCCCCAAGGGTGTGTGTTTTCACTTTGAGGTGGCGGCCGACCTGTTTGACGACGAAACCATCCGCCTGCTTTCCACGGCTCCGCCCGGTTTCTTCCAGATGGAAGCGGGGCTTCAGTCCTTCCAGGCGGATACGCTGGAAGAAGTGAACCGCAAAACGGACCTGGAGCGGCTTTGCCGCAATCTGAAGCGTCTCCTAGCTTTCGGGAACATGCACATCCACATCGACCTGATTGCCGGCCTTCCTTTTGAGGGTCTGCCCCGCTTTGCCGATTCCTTTAACAGGGCCTTTTCCCTGGGCCCGCATATGCTGCAGCTGGGTTTTCTAAAGCTGCTGCACGGCTCTGCTCTTCGGCAGGCGGCCCAGCGCTACGGATACCGATGGACGGATACCCCGCCCTACCAGGTGGAGGAAAACCGGTTTTTATCCAGGGCGGACCTTTCCCGCCTTCACCGGCTGGAGGATGCTTTGGAACGGCTTTATAACAGCGCTCGGTTTTCCTTTACGCTGAGGTATCTCTTCAAAGTCACCGGGCTTTCGCCTTTTTCTCTGTTTGACGCCTTTGCTTCCTTTGTGGAAGAAAAGGGCGGCGGGGCGAACGTCCCCCTCAGTACGTATACCGAATGGGTGTTCGCCTTCTTTTCCAAGCAGCCCGGCGTGGAGAAGGCCCGCCTGCGGGACCTTCTTACCTGTGATCGGCTTTGCTGTGAGAACACCGGACGCATTCCGGCTTGCCTTCGGAAAAAAGACAAGCGGCTCAAAGCGGTTGCCGCCAGGCTCAAAGCCTCCGGCCGGTACACAAACCAAAAAGGAGCGCCCTTCGGCATCGCCATTTTGTATACGGGCGGCGAACGGATTGCCGTGGCCGATTATCAGGAGAAAGATCCAGTTACCAGCCGCTATCCCATCCGATTTTCCCCCTTGCCCTTATTTTTGCCGGAGCATCCGGGAAATGCATAATTTCGCCAAGCGAAACCGATACTGAAAGGGAGAGAACGCGAGAAAATGACGGGGGCGGCAGGATGAATCTGGTTCTATACGGCGACCGGCAGCCGGAGCTTCGGGAAACGCTGGTGCGGGCTTTGGCCGCATACGGCGGCGTACAGTATTATGGGGGCGGCGGGCTTATGTGTGACCCGGCCGAGGGGCCGGTGGCCCATTATCTATACTGTGTCAAGGATCCGCTGCGGGTGGGAATGCCCAATACGGTTGTGGTCTTCGATTCCGACCGGGCGCAGGACATTCAGTACCTGCCCGAAGGGTGCCCGTGCATTGTGGACGCAGGGGATGCGGCGGCCTTGTCTTACTTAAAGTCCGTGGGTCACGCGGCTATCTGCTGCGGCACCTCGGCGAAGGATACGCTGTGCGTGTCCAGCATGGACTATGGCAACGCCGTGGTCAGCGTGCAGCGGGAGCTTCCGACCCTGACCCAAACCGTGGTAGAACCAGGAGATGTCCCGCTTCATTTGAAAAAGCCCTGTGAGCCGTTTTCCATGCTGGCCGCCAGCGCGGTCCTCCTTTTGTCCGGCCTGGCGGTAACGGACGGCATCGCGTTTTGAGGCGGACGGGTTCTCGAAACCCGCGCGGTATCCCGCCGTTTCGGCAACCGCTCTAAGATCCGGTTTTACAACCGGCCCTAAAAGAAGGCCCCCAAGCATTCGCTTGGGGGCCTTCTTTTGTCTGCCGTTACAGGTCGTAAATGTCCGACTGGGTCAAAATCGCAAAGCCGGCGTTTTTGAGCACCTCGATCGCCTTTTCGTTGTTCTCCACTCGGAGGATGACGTAAGCCGTGCCGCCGCTGCGGCTGACAAAGGCGTACAAATATTCAATGCTGATGTCCGCTTCGGAAAGAATCTTCACCGCCTGGGCGAATCCGCCGGGCTTATCGGTAATGCCGATGGCGATGACGTTCGTCAGGGAAACGGTCATCCCCTTGTCCCGCAGGGCTTTCACCGCCACGTCGGGATTGTTGACAATGATGCGCAGAATACCGAAATCGGTGGTGTCCGCCAAAGACAGGGCACGGATATCCACCTCATTTTCCGCTAAAATCTGGGTGATTTCCGCCAGACGGCCCTCTTTATTCTCCACAAAGATCGAAAGCTGCTTGATTTGCATGGAACACCCTCCTTAAAAATCTAGTTTCCGGTTGTCAATGACGTGCTTGGACTTGCCTTCGCTGCGGGCGATGGCCTTGGGTTCCACCAGCTTAATGTCGGCGGCGATACCCAGCTTGGAGAGCACCGCATTCTTGATGACCCGCTGGGTTTCCTCCAGCTTGCGCACCTGGTCGGAGAACATGGCGTCGGACATTTCCACCTGTATTTGCAGGGTGTCCAGGTTGTTGACCCGGTCCACCACCATCAGATAGTGAGGCGCGGTCAGGCCCAGCTCCATGAGCAGGTGTTCCACCTGGGACGGGAAGACGTTGACGCCGCGGATAATGAGCATGTCGTCGGTGCGGCCGGTGACCTTGGACATCTTGACCAGGGTGCGCCCGCAGGAGCATTTTGCCCGCGACAACGAGCAAATATCCCGGGTGCGGTACCGGATGAGAGGCAGCGCTTCTTTAAAAATACAGGTGAACACCAGCTCGCCCGTCGCACCCTCCGGCAGAACCTCGCCAGTATCTGGATCAATGATCTCGGGCAGGAACTGGTCCTCGTTGATGTGCATACCGCTCTGCTCCTGGCACTCGAAGGACACGCCCGGGCCCATGATTTCCGAAAGGCCGTAGATGTCATATGCCTTGATGTTCAAAAGCTTTTCGATTTCCCGGCGCATATGGTCGGTCCAGGGTTCCGCGCCGAAAATGCCCGCCCGCAGATGGGTGGACTTGGGATCCACCCCCATGTCCCGCATGGTTTCGCCGATGTACAAGGCGTAGGACGGGGTACAGGCAATGATGTTGGAGCCAAAGTCCTGAATAATCTGAATCTGGCGCTTGGTATTGCCGGAGGAAACCGGGATGACGGTGGCGCCCAAAGCTTCGCCGCCCGCGTGCAGCCCTAGGCCGCCGGTAAAGAGGCCATAGCCGTAAGAGACATGGATGTAGTCCTCCTTGGTGCCGCCTGCCGCCACGATGGCGCGTGCCGCATCCGTACCCCAGGCCTCCAGGTCCCGCTTGGTGTATCCTACCACCGTCTGCTTGCCGGTGGTGCCGGAGGAAGCATGAATACGGGCAAGCTCCGACTTGGGCGCGGCAAACAGGCCGTAGGGGAAGGTGTCCCGCAGGTCCTGCTTGGTGGTGAAGGGAAGACGGGAAAGATCGTCGAGGGACTTGACGTCGCTGGGCTTGATGCCCATTTCATCAAACTTTTTGCGGTAGAAGGGGACGTTGTTGTAGACCCGGTAAACGGTGTCGATCAAACGGAAGGTCTGCAGTGCACGCATCTGCTCCAGAGAATAGGTTTCTTCTTTGCTGAAATAGCGGTTTTCCATCGGATTCACATCCCTTATTCTTACATTTTATATCCCAATTCGAAGGCCGCCAGGTTCATGTCGATGAACTTGGGCGGGACCGTCGTCTTGATGGTCTCGATCCAGTGGTCCTTATCCACATCCATGTACCGAGCCAGCACTCCCATCAGCACTACGTTGACCGCTTTGGAGGAACCGGCCTCCTCGGCTAAGGGCAGCGCGTCGATAGCGGTCACGTCCACGCCGGACTCCTGCAGCTTTTCCACCAGGTCCTCCGGGTAAGACGCCGCGCCCGTGATCACCGGCATAGGGTCGATGCACTGGGTGTTGACCACCAGCTTGCCGCCCTTTTTCAGAAACGGAAGCCACCGGGCCGCTTCCAGCTGCTCAAAGGCCAGGATATAGTCAGCCTCGCCCTTTTCGATGACCGGGGAATGCACCTCATCCCCGTAGCGCACATAGGTCACCACCGAGCCGCCCCGCTGGCTCATGCCGTGAACTTCCGAAACCTTCACGTCCAGACCCTTGGAAAGCATGGCGTTCCCAAGCAGGCGGCTTGCCAGCAGCGTACCCTGGCCGCCGACGCCGACGATCATTACACTTGTCACACTCATTTGTCTGCCTCCCCGCCCACAATGGCGCCGAATTTACACAGGTCCTCGCACAGGCCGCAGCCCACGCACTGGGTATGGTCGATAACCGCCTTGCCCTCCCTCATGGAGATAGCCGGACAGCCGATGCGCAGGCAAGCCTTGCAGCTTCTGCACTTCTCCCGGTCCACTTTCAAAGAGGGCTTATGCTTGACGTATTTGAGCAGCGCGCAGGGGCGCCGGGCAATGATGACCGACGGCTCCTCCACCGCCAGCTCCTCCTTGAGGGCCTTCTGGGTTTCTTTGAGATCATAGGGGTCCACCACCCGTACCCGGTGGATGCCCACGGCCTGCACCAGCTTTTCCAGGCTGACCGCCGCCGTGGGGTCGCCCTTGATGGTGTAGCCGGTGGTGGGATTTTGCTGATGGCCGGTCATGCCGGTGATGGAATTATCCAGGATCACGATGGTGGAAATGCCCTTGTTATAGGCAATGTCGATCAAACTGGTGATGCCGGAATGGATGAAGGTGGAGTCGCCGATGACGGCCACCGCCTTTTTCGCCTGTTCGGCGCCCCTAGCGGTATTAAACCCATGCAGACCGGAAACCGACGCGCCCATGCACACGCAGGTATCAATGGCGGAGAGAGGGGGCTGGGAGCCTAAGGTGTAGCAGCCGATGTCGCCGCTGACGAACACGTTCTCCCGCTTTAAGGCATAGAAAAGACCACGGTGGGGACAGCCGCAGCACATAACGGGCGGACGCACCGGAATCTCATCTTTGAGTGAGAGCGTCTGTTTCTCTTCGCCCAAAATTTTCTCTGCCACAATCGCCTGGGACAGTTCGCCCGTCAAGGGGAACAACTCCTTGCCGATGACCGAGATGCCGAACTTGCGGCAGTGGGTTTCTATGATGTCGTCAAGCTCCTCGACCACATAAACCTTGTCGCACTTGGCGGCAAAGTCCTCAATGAGCTTGACCGGCAGGGGATTGACCATCCCGAGTTTTAAGTAAGAGGCGTTTTCTCCCAGCGCTTCCTTGGCGTACTGGTAAGAGGCGCCCGAAGCGATGATGCCGATGGACGTATCATAATATTCTGTGCGGTTTAAATCGCAGAATTCTGCAAACTCTGCAAGAGCCTTCATCCGCTTTTCCACAAACACATGGCGTCCCCGTGCCATAGCGGGCATCATCACGTTTTTCGCCGGGTTTTTCACGTATTCCTTCAGCGGCGGCTCCACCCGGTCGGTGGTTTCCACCAGGCTGCGGGAATGGGAAATGCGGGTGCATAGCCGGATGAAAAACGGTGTGTCGTATTCCTCCGACAACTCGAAGGCACGCTTGGTAAAGGCAAGACATTCCGCCGAGTCAGCCGGTTCCAGCATGGGGATTTTCGACGCGATGGCGTGGTGGCGGGAATCCTGCTCGTTCTGAGAGGAGTGCATGCCCGGATCGTCCGCCACGGCAATGACCAGGCCGCCGTTAACGCCGGTGTAGGACGCGGTGTAAAGAGGGTCGGCCGCCACGTTGAGCCCCACGTGCTTCATGGCCGAGAAGGCGCGGGCGCCGCCCATGGACGCGCCGATAGCCACCTCGCAGGCAACCTTTTCGTTGGGCGCCCACTCGGAGTACATCTCATCGTAGGTGGCGGCGTATTCGGTGATTTCGGTGCTGGGGGTGCCGGGATAGCTGGAAATGACGCGGCATCCGGCCTCGTAAAGGCCGCGGGCAACCGCTTCATTTCCCAGAAATAGCTTTTTCAAAGATAGAACCTCCAAATCTATGGTGTTGAGTTGTTATTGGTTGCTGTCGACCTGGCGTAAATCCAAAATGCGCTTAGCCTTGCCCTGGAACCGTTCCAGGGTTTTCGGCTCCACAAGGCTGATTTTGGTTTCAATGCCCAGGACGCTCTTGAGCTTGTCATGAATCTTGCGCTGGAGCCGTTCAAGCTCGCTGTAGCGGTCGAGCACCTCGCCGCTGATAAGCTCCACTTTTACTTCCAGGGTGTCCGCAAAGCCTTCCCTGCGCACCACCAGCTGGTAGTGGGGGCCGATGTGGTCCATCCCTACCAGAACGCTTTCAATCTGGGTGGGGAAGACGTTGACGCCGCGGATTTTGAGCATGTCGTCGGTGCGCCCGGTAACCTTGTCCATGCGGGCGCTGGTGCGGCCGCATGCGCAGGGCTCGTAGTTGAGGCGGGAAATATCCTTGGTGCGGTAACGCAGCATGGGGATGCCTTCCTTGGTCAGAGTGGTCATCACCAGCTCGCCCGACTCGCCTGCATCCTTGTTTTCCAGCGTAACCGGGTCGATGATTTCCGGCAGGTAATGGTCCTCGGCAATGTGCAGCCCACAGCGCTTGATGCACTCGCCGGACACGCCCGGGCCCATAATCTCGGAAAGGCCGTAGTTGTCGGTAGCGAAGAGGCCCCACACCTTCTCAATCTGCGCGCGCATCTCGGGGGTACAGCCCTCCGACCCGAACAGACCGATGCGCACCTTATAGTCGCTCATGGGATAGCCGCTTTCCTTGGCCGATTCGCCCATATATAGGGCATAGGACGGGGTGGCCACCAAGCCGGTCACCTTCATGTCCCTAAGAAGCATCAGCTGCTTTTCGGTATTGCCGGAAGAGGCGGGGATGACCGTACAGCCGATGCGTTCCAGGCCGTAATGCAGCCCGAGTGCGCCGGTAAAGAGGCCATAGCCGAAGGAAATCTGGAAAATGTCCTCGTCGGTGACACCCACGGCCACCGCGATGCGGGCCACCTGGTCGGCCCAGTTGTTCAAATCGTTTCTGGTATAGCCGACGATGGTGGGTTTGCCGGTGGTACCCGAGGAAGCATGCACCCGCACGATCTTTTTCATGTCCGCGCCGAACAGCCCTGTGGGATAATTGTCCCGAATGTCCGCCTTTGTAGTGAACGGTATGTACGTAACGTCCGATAGGGACTTGATCTTCTCCGCCGTGACGCCCGCTTCCCCCAGCCGCTTCGCGTAAAACGGAACGTTGCGGATGGAGTAATCCACAATCCATTTCAGCCGCTCCAGCTGCAGCGCTTCCAGCTCCCTGCGGGGCATGGTTTCGATTTCCTTTTGCCAGAACATGACAGCACCTCTTCGTAAATGGTTTGAAAATGAATGCACTTTCTACAATATCTACTATTTTGCCACAAAAAGCGCTAAAGTTCAATAAAGAATTTGCAGCAAGATGCAAATGGCCTGATATTCCAGACAGGAAGATGGGGTGTTCGGCCAGTCTCGGAAGAAAAAAGCGAATTTGTCCGGGTTTCGCATTGCCATTGTCTATTATTTCCGCTATACTAATAAAATTACCGTTTACGATACAGGAGAGAGAATATGAAGCGCAAATGGAACATGACCGATCCCAAAGTTGTCTTTTTGCTGGCGATGCTGTGCTGCTTTCTGTGGGGAAGCGCCACCCCCGCCATTAAAATCGGCTACCAGATGTTTCACATTGAAAATTCAGATACCACCAGTATCATTCTGTTCGCGGGAATTCGGTTTTTCCTGGCGGGAATGCTGGTAATTTTGTTTCAAAGCGTGATGCAAAGGCGGTTCTTAAAACCGCAGATCAAGGCGATTCCCGCGATCTTTTCCCTGTCTCTGGCACAGACCGCGGTGCAGTACCTGTTCTTTTACATCGGCCTTGCCCACACCAGCGGCGTCCACGGCACCATCATTTCGGGAACAGGAGGTTTTTTCTCCATCCTTATGGCGAGCCTTTTGTTCCGGTACGAAAAGCTCACGGGAGCGAAAATTTTCGGCTGCGTCATCGGCTTTGCCGGAATTGTGGTGATGAACTTGTCGGGCTCGAGCAGTGAGGGCTTTTTCCAGGTTTCCCTGTTGGGAGAAGGCTTTGTTCTGTTTTCCCAGCTTTCCTATGCCTTGTCCGGCATCCTGGTCAAGCGCTTTTCCTCTAAGTTCGACGTGGTGATGCTCAGCGGCTGGCAGTTCGTGCTGGGCGGAATTATTATGATGGCGGTGGGCTTTGCCTGCGGAGGCCGGGTGGATTTGGTTTCCGATCCTTCCGCCTACCTGCTGCTGCTTTACATGGCGCTGATTTCGGCGGTGGCCTACTCGGTGTGGGGCATCCTTCTCAAATACAATCCCGTCAGCCGTGTGACCATCTTCACCTTCCTGACGCCCTTGTTCGGCGTGCTCCTTTCCGCCATCTTCCTGGGAGAGGCCCAGCAGGCTCTCTCGTTCAAAACCCTGATTGCCCTGGTTTTCGTCTGCGTCGGCATTTATGCTGTCAACCGCAACGCGGGCAAAAAAGAGTCGGCGCTCAAATAAGTAGGACGGGGAACGCTATGTCGCCTACCCCGGTCGCTCCCTGCATAGGAGCGCGGATGGAAATCATCTATACGGCACCTCTCTTTCCGGATTGCCGGGTCACGCAAAGCGTGCGGGTTGAAATAGCATTTCGGCGGTCTGTATGTCGGCGACCTGTTTTACACGCTTCTTTTGAAGCGTGTAAAAAGCCCGCCGCTCGCACCGCTTTGGCACATGCGTTTGTCCTGCTGATTGCAGAGCCTGTGGATGAAAACGCTGCGCTTGTAACGAAAGCGCGCGGATTGAAATGTGGACTTTTTTGCAAGGAGGGACTTTTGTGTTTCGTGCGGATCTTCATATTCACACGACCATGTCGGACGGCAGCATGACCGCCCCTGAAATTGCCGCGCGTGCGGCAAAGCTGGGACTGACTCACATCGCCTTCACCGACCATGATACCACCGAAGGAGCAAAAGAGGCGGTTTTGAGCGCCCGGGAGCAAGGGCTTCATGCGGTGCCAGCGGTGGAGATTTCCGCCTTTCTCCCTTCGCTTGGGACCAAGGCCCACATTCTTGGCTATGGGTACCGGCACAACGCCCACATTGAAGCGTTGTCCGCCCCGACCCGGCAAAGGCGCCACCAGAACAGCCTTTGGCAGATCGGGGTGCTGCAGCAGCTGGGCTACACCATTTCCGAGGAGCTGGTGCGTCCATTTTCCCACGGGGTTCTTTATAAGCAGCATATCATGGATTATCTTGTGAAAACCGGGCAGGCGGACGACTTATTCGGGGAAACCTTCCGCCGCCTGTTTGGAAAAGGCGGACCCTGTTATTCCACCATCGAGTATGTCAACGCGCTCGACGCGGTACAGGCGATTACAGCCGACGGGGGCCGGGCGGTGCTCGCCCATCCGGGCCAGCAGCACAACCTATCTGCCGTGCCCATGCTGGTGGAGGCGGGCTTAGCCGGGATTGAACTGGATCACCGGTCCAACACGGCGGCGGACCGGGAAGAAATCCACACGCTCTGCCGGAAATACGGCTTGGTCAAAACCGGCGGGAGCGACTTTCACGGCCGCTACAGCCGTCCCGATTCGGAGCTTGGTGGGCACCTGGCGGACGATTCCAGCCAGGTTTTGTTCGAGACATAACCACCGGGTAAGCGGTGGTTTGCGTCAGTCATATAAAGGTATATTACCGGTCACCATCAAAGGTGGACCAAACCACATGATTTGCCCGATGGCCTGTAAACGGACGGATTTCCGTTCGAACGAAAGCTTTTCGTGCATGGCGATTTTACCGAAATAGCCGGTGGCTTTTCTAACCAATCAAAAGCAGGGGTCAGACATTTACGTCTGGCCCCTGCTTTTTAGCGAAGCGGTCCTCCGCTTTGCCGGCTCAGGTAAGCCTCGATCATAGCAATACGATCCTGCCGGTTTCGTCTTTTTTCTACCTCCAGCCGCAGCTTAACCGGCTCGCAAAACAGCTCGTACCCGTTCCAGCTTTCTTTCACATAGGGATGGCGGTCCTTGTCGTTTCTTTCGTCCGCCACCAGGTCGATTTGTTCCCCGTCAAGACACAGGCGGCCGAAATAACGGGTGGCCCAGCTGTCACCCAGATCCTGAAAAGGCTCTACGACCTCATCCATAAAAAGATCGCGCGTCTGGTAAAATTGATCGGAGCGCACAAAGATATCTAGGTCATGGGGAAGAAGGGGCATCCCCCGCACCGCCTCACAGCCGCTCCCGGTGAGATACCATTCGATCCCGTGGCTTTGGCAGACCCGGGCAAAATGGGTCAGCGCCAAAGCCCAGGATTCCCCTTGGTTTGTGAACATGTTTTCAGCCAGCCGGGGAAAATTGCGCAGAATCTGGCCACATTCCGGATACTGGCCGGCAAACCGCTTGACAAACCGGCCGTCTTCTTCCTGAAAGCAGGCTTCCCGGATCGTATTTTGAAGTCCTTCATCTTCGACGGCTTCCACGCATAACGTCAACCGATCGTCCTCGAGGAAGGCTTTTGCCACCATTGTTCTTTCCTCCTTGCTGTTTCTAGGGAAACAGAAAAGCCGCAAACGGCAGATTTCTGCTGTTTGCGGCTTATTCGTCCCTCGCCTTATTCGAAAATCTTCTCGATGGCGTCCACGATCTGCTGATAGTCCGCCTTGGTGATGAGAAGGGAAATGTCCGCTTCCGAAGTGGTAATCAGGCGGATGTCCGCCCCGACGCTGGCCGCCGCCTGGAACACCTTCGCCGCCACGCCCGATTCGATGCGCATGGCCTCGCCGTAAACGGAAATCTTTACGTTCGAACTGCTGACCACGGGCTTAATGTCGGGCGTCTGGGTGCGAAACTGGGAAATGAGCTTTAGAAGCCGGCCCAAATCCTCGTCGGACACGGTAAAGGACAACGCGGATTTCCCTCCAAGGGGCGCCGCCTGGGCAATCATATCCACATTGATCTTTTCCGCTGCGATGCGCTCGAAAATGGAGGCGGTGAACGCGAAATCGGTGGGATTGGTCTCCAAAGTAACCATAGTCACGTCTTCGGTAACCGAGATGTTCTGAATGATCTTCATCGCAATCGCTCCTTACTTGGAAGCCACTAAGTCTCCCATGTTGTAAAGCCCGGGCTGCTGCTCGGAGAGGAACAGCGCCGCATTGACCGAGCCGGTGGCGAAGATTTCTTTCGAAAGGGCGGTATGAGACAGGGTGACGATCTCGTCGCGGCCGGCGAAAATCACCTCATGCTCGCCCACAATGGTGCCGCCGCGGACCGAGTGAATGCCGATTTCCGCCTTTTCCCGCTTTTTGCGCTGGGAATGCCGGTCGTACACGTACCGGGGCTCCTGGGGCATGGTTTCACCCACCGCGTCGGCAAGCATCAGCGCCGTGCCGCTGGGCGCGTCGATCTTTTGGTTGTGGTGCTTTTCGATGATCTCCACATCAAAGCCGTCCCCCAGCACTGCGGTGGCTTTTTTGGCGAGCTCCAAAAGCAGGTTGATCCCCAAGGACATATTGCCCGAATAAAAGACCGGGATGTGCCCGCTCGCTCTTTTGACCTCCTCCACCTGCTCGGGAGAAAGGCCGGTGGTGGCGATGACCGCCGGTGTACCGTGTTCGACGGCGTAGGTCAGCAAAGGGGTCAGGGCGGAGGGGTGGGAGAAGTCAATGATGACGTTTACTTCGCCCGGATAGTCGGACGGGGAGGCGAACACAGGAAAGTCCGCTAGGGTGGCGGTGTTCACGTCCACCCCCGCCGCGATCCTGCAATCCTCCCGCTGGGCCACGCACTCGGTGATGACCCGGCCCATTTTTCCATTGCAGCCGTTAAGTAGAATCCGTTTCAATCTAGGTTCACGTCCTATCTGTTGCACTGTGGCGGTTAGATGAGCTGATACTGGCGCAGTACGCTTGCCAGCTTCTCGTGGGCAGCCTCGCTTAAAGGAACCAAAGGCAGGCGGCAGGAGCCGACGGCAAGACCCATCTGGTTCATGGCGTCCTTGACCGGGATGGGGCTTACGTCCATAAACAGGGCGCTTACCAGGTCAAAATAGCGAAGCTGCATTTGGGCGGCGGTCTTGAAATCGCCCTTTAAGCAGGCAGCAGCCATTTCGTGGGTTTCCTTGGGTAGGACGTTGGAGAGCACCGAGATGACGCCCTTTCCGCCCAAGCTCATCAGCGGCACGATCTGATCGTCATTGCCGGAATAAATGTCCAGGTCGTCCCCGCACAAGGCCATGGTGTGGGCCACGGAAGCAATGTTGCCGTTTGCCTCTTTGGCGGCCACAATGTTCGGGTGCTTGGAAAGCGCCTGGTAGGTTTCCGGAAGGATGTTCACCCCCGTGCGGGAGGGAACGTTATACAGGATGATCGGAGTGTTCACCCGATCGGCCACATAGGTGTAATGTTCAATCAGGCCCCGCTGGGAGGTCTTGTTGTAATAAGGAGTGACCATCAAAAGAGCGTCCGCACCCGACACCTCCGCTTCCTTGGAAAGCTCTAAGGCATAATCGGTGTGGTTGCTGCCGGTCCCGGCGATGACCGGGACTCGGTGGTTTACCTTCTTGACGGTATAATCCACCACCTTGCAATGCTCCTCATGGTTGAGAACCGGGGATTCGCCAGTGGTCCCGGCGATGATGATGGCGTCAGTGCCTTCGCTGATCTGCCAGTCCAGCAGTTCGCCCAGCTTCTCATAATGGACCGAGCCGTCTTCCTGCATGGGGGTAACGATGGCGACGCCCGATCCGGTAAAAACAGTCTTCTTCATAGCAAAAGCCTCCTAAAATCAGTCGAGATACCCCTCGGCGCAGAGAAGCTCCGCCATTAGGACGGCGCCGCCCGCCGCGCCGCGCAGGGTATTGTGGGACAGGCAGACGAACTTGATGTCATACTGGGTGTCGGGACGCAGACGGCCGACGGACACGGCCATGCCGTGCTCCAGCTCCCGGTCGAGACGGGACTGGGGCCGGTCGTTCTCTTTAAAGTAGTGCAAAAACTGCTTGGGGGCGCTGGGAAGCTCTAACTCCTGGGGACGGCCCTTGTAGCTTTCCCACCGGGCGATGATCTCGTCAAGGGGGATTTTCTTTTCAAAGGAAGCGAACACCGCCGCCGTATGCCCGTCGGACACGGGAACGCGCAGGCACTGGGAGGTGATGGACGGGGTGGACGCGTTGACGATCTTGCCGTTTTCGAGAGTGCCCCAGATCTTCATGGGCTCCTGCTCGGACTTCTCTTCCTCGCCGCCGATGTAGGGAATCACGTTATCGAGCATTTCCGGCCAGGTTTCAAAGGTCTTGCCAGCGCCGGAAATGGCCTGGTAGGTACAGGCGAGCACCTTGGTGACACCCAGGTCCATCAGAGGATGGATGGCGGGAACGTAGCTTTGCAGCGAGCAGTTGGACTTGACCGCGATAAAGCCACGCTTCGTGCCAAGACGCTTTCTCTGGGCCTCGATGACCGCCGCGTGCCCGGGGTTGATCTCCGGCACGATCATGGGAACGTCGGGGGTGGAGCGGTTTGCCGAGTTATTGGAAATGACCGGGCATTCCGCCTTGGCATAGGCTTCCTCCAGCGCACGGATTTCGTCCTTTTTCATATCCACCGCGCAGAACACAAAGTCCACCTGCGAGGCAATTTCCTGAATATCCGCGGTGGCGTCCTTGATGATCATGTCCGCCATAGCCGCCGGCATCGGGGTTTTCATCGCCCAGCGCTTGCCCACCGCTTCCCGGTAGGTCTTGCCCGCAGAGCGGGGACTTGCCGCCAATACCTTGACGGTAAACCACGGATGGTTTTCCAGCAGTGTTGCAAACCGCTGGCCCACCATACCCGTCGCGCCGATGATACCCACGTGAAAGTGTTTTACATTCATGGTAAAGCTCCATTTCTCCAGCGAGGAAAGAATGAAATTGAGAAAAAGAATCGCCGCCATGCCGCTGGTCGTGGCGGGGTGCTTTTGCCAAAGTTGGAGACGGCCGCCGGCTTTTTTGCTACAGGTAACAAAAAAACCGGTTGTCAACCGGTCATCCATGCAATATAATAAGGAGTATTGACGCGTCGGCCTTCTTCGTAAAGCCCCGCGCGCGAATAGCTCTCCATCATGAAGCACGATGACAATCGCAGGACTGTTCGTCATACGACCAGGGAAGGGTTTGCAAGGCCCGGACCCTTCGGCGCGTTCCCCTTTCCCGCGCCGTCCCCGGCTTGCGGCCTCGGACGCGGTACTGATGAATTGCGCTCCTCTATTCAGCAAAAACAGATTCAATTGCTCTATTATATTAGCATTACAGGGGAAACGTGTCAAATAAATTTTGCGTGAATCTCCTGTATTTCCTGTATTTTCTCGGCTTTTTTCGTCCCTTTGCCAAGGGGCGGGGAAAAGGCCGGGATTTTTCACGTCAAACCCGCCCGAATGTCTGCGCCGAAAGGAACGAAACGAAAACGATGAAAAAAAGCGATTTTTATTATGACCTTCCTGAAGAACGCATTGCCCAGCATCCCCTGGAGCAGCGGGACCATTCCCGCCTTCTGGTGCTTTCCAGAGAAACCGGCAAAATAGAGCACCGGCATTTTTATGACATTATCGACCTGTTAAACCCCGGAGACTGCCTGATTTTAAACGATTCAAAGGTGCTTCCCGCGCGGCTTTACGGAAAAAGGGAGGATACCGGCTCCATTGTGGAGTTCCTGCTCCTCAGCCAAAGAACTGCGGATACCTGGGAGACCTTGTGCGGCCCGGGAAAGAAAGCGAGACCCGGGCACGTCTTCACCTTCGGCGGGGGAAAGCTTAAAGCGGAGGTTCTCGAAGTGCTCGACGGGGGAAATCGGCTGGTAAAGTTCTTTTTTGAAGGCTCCTTTTTTTCCTGTATCGAGGAAATCGGTGAAATGCCGCTGCCGCATTACATTACCGAGCGCCTGGAAGACAAGGACCGCTACCAGACCGTTTACGCCAAGGATCCGGGTTCGGCCGCAGCGCCTACGGCGGGGCTTCATTTTACCGAAGAACTGCTTGAACGCATCCGGCAAAAAGGGGTGAGCGTCGGGTTTGTGACCTTGCACGTAGGGCTCGGCACCTTCCGCCCGGTCAAGGAAAACGAAATCACCGACCACAAGATGCACGCGGAGCATTACTCCCTCAGCGAAGAAACGGCTGCGCTTATCAACCGCACGAAGCAACGGGGCGGCCGGGTCATCAGTGTAGGTACGACCTCCTGCCGGACGTTGGAAAGCGTGGCCCAGAAGGAAGGAGGCATAAAGGCCTCGGAGGGCTGGACGGATATCTTTATTTACCCGGGATATTCGTTTCAGGTGCTCGACGGGCTGCTCACCAATTTCCATCTTCCGGAGAGCACCCTGATTATGCTGGTATCCGCCTTTGCCGGATATGAGCACACTATGCACGCCTACCAGGTGGCGGTGGAAGAACAGTACCGGTTTTACAGCTTCGGCGATGCCATGCTCGTGATGTGATAACGATTGCTTGAAAAAGAAAAGCGACGCGGAAAATCAGTTCCCGCGCCGCTTTTTTTGCTGAGATGCGATGAGGATGGCAAGGCAAAAACTTTTTGGGGTTTATATATTGGGAAACAAAGAATGAGGAGTAGAGTTAAACCCACGCGCTTTCTATGAAGCACGACAACTATGCCGGCGCTGGATCTGTCGTCTTCCCCAAGTTTCGACCCGCACGCTTCCTGCGAAGCGTGACTCTGCGGGATGGTGCCGATGTTAGCGAACTCGTCATTTCTATCCGCACGCTTCCTGCGAAGCGCGACTGCACATCTGCACAAAAAGCAGATGTGCCTTCCCTTTTCAGCATCCTACACCCATCCGGCTGGCGTTTTGAATCCAATACTTGAAGTTTACCACCATTTTCCCATTTATACAAGGTGCGAAGAAGACAGGGCATTTCGGTTCGGTTGCACTTCGCACGGTTTTCCATAATAGCGGGTGAAATGGAACAGAGAATGGGGCCTTTTCATTCTGATACAAATCAATCCTGCAAATTCAAAGAAAAAGAGACAAGAACCCTTGCAATTTTTGAGACAATCCGCTATAATAAAGACCACGAATGGGAATGTAGAGAAAACAGAGCCATTCCAGCAAAGATTTTTTGACCATCCTGGTGCATACTAGGATTAAGGCCATGCGGACAGCCGGGTCAAATGCCGATTGGCAACTTTCGTTGCCTTATTGATTAAGCGTAACGCTCAATTTTATAAGTTGGTTACTTAAAACCGTGTGCAGACCTTGCACATCACACTTGTGAAACAATCAATAAGAGCAGTAAAAGCAAATTCTTGCTATATAGACTCTGATTCTACATGTTCCGTTTGAAAAATAGGGCGGCAGTGTCTGGCTGTACCGTTTTTTAAAACCGTATCCATGAGAAAATTGTTTCGCAAGTGGTGCGAGATCTCCGATCTTGTTATCACTTGCTTTTTTATGCCCTAAAACAGGGCGCATCGGAAAGGTGGAGCCAGCCATGGAAAACAAACTGACGCTTTACGGGTTCAACAATCTCACCAAATCCTTAAGCTTTAATATTTACGACGTGTGTTATGCCAAATCCCAGCGCGAGCAGAAGGATTATATCGCCTATATTGACGAACAATACAATTCCGAGCGCCTGACCAAGATCATGGAGCACTTAACCAAGATGATCGGCGCTACGGTGCTCAACATTTCCAAGCAGGACTATGACCCTCAGGGCGCCAGCGTTACCTTCCTGATTGCGGAAGGGTCCATGAAGCCAATCGGGGGGGATACGGTGGTGGCCCATCTGGACAAAAGCCATGTGACGGTGCATACCTATCCCGAGTACCATCCCGATACCTTTCTTGCCACCTTCCGGGTGGATATCGACGTGGCCACCTGTGGGGAGATCACCCCGCTTTCCACCCTCAATTACCTGATTTCCAGCTTCGACAGCGACATCATCACCATGGATTACCGGGTGCGGGGTTTTACCAGGGACGTCAAGGGAAAGAAGCTGTTTCTCGACCACAAGATCACCTCCATTCAGGACTATATTGATTCGGAAACCCTGCTCAAGTACGATGCGGTGGATGTCAACGTCTACGAGAGCAACATTTTCCACACCAAAATGCTCATCAAGGAGATTGAGCTGCAAAACTACCTGTTCAACACCGACGTCTATGAGCTTCCGCCCAAGACCCGGCTGATGATTTCCGAGAGCCTGCGGCGGGAAATGATCGAGATTTTCAGCGGCCGCAACATCTTTTGAAGGGAGGGCGTTCTTTGCAGCAGTACAAGCAGGAGCGGGCGCCGATTTATGAGGCGCTCGAGCGTTTTAAACGAATGCGCGTGGTCCCGTTCGACGTGCCCGGCCATAAGCGCGGCAAAGGCAATCCGGAGCTGACCGCCTTTTTGGGCGAGGCCTGCATGCAGGTGGACGTCAATTCCATGAAGCCGCTGGATAACCTTTGCCACCCGGTTTCCGTCATCAAGGAAGCCGAGGAGCTGGCGGCGGACGCGTTTGGCGCGGCCCACGCCTTTTTCATGGTGGGCGGCACCACCTCGGCGGTACAGAGCATGGTGCTCGCCGCCTGCAAAAAAGGGGACAAGATCATTCTGCCCCGCAACGTCCACCGCAGCGTCATCAACGCTCTGATTCTGTGCGGGGCGCTGCCGGTGTATGTAAACCCCGCCACCGACCAGCGGCTTGGCATCGCATTGGGAATGCCGCTGGGGGAGGTGGAAAAGGCCATCCGGGAGAATCCGGACGCCAAGGCGATTTTGGTCAATAACCCAACCTATTACGGCATCTGCTCCAATCTGAAGGCCATCACCGATTTGGCCCACCGCCACGGGATGCTGGTACTGGTGGACGAAGCCCACGGCACCCATTTCTATTTCGGAAAAAACCTGCCACCCTCGGCCATGTCGGTGGGGGCGGACATGAGCAGTGTGAGCATGCATAAGTCGGGCGGGTCCTTGACCCAGAGTTCCTTTTTGTTGGCGGGCCCGTCGGTCAACGAAGGGTACCTGCGCCAGATCATCAACCTGACTCAGACCACCAGCGGCTCTTACCTGCTTTTGTCGAGCCTGGACCTATCTCGAAAGAACCTGGCTTTGCACGGGGCGGAGATTTTCCAGAAGGTGGTGGACCTGGCCCAGTACGCCCGGGACGAGATCAACGCCATCGGGGACTATTACGCCTATTCCAAGGAGCTCATCAACGGGGACAGCATCTATGATTTCGATGTGACAAAGCTTTCGGTCAATACCCTTGGAATCGGCCTTGCGGGAATTGAGGTGTATGACATTCTGAGGGACGAGTACGACATTCAGACGGAGTTCGGCGATCTCGGCAATGTGCTCGCCTACGTGTCGGTGGGGGACCGGGAGCGGGATCTGGAGCGGCTGGTGTCCGCCTTTGCGGAGATACGTCGGCGGTACAAACGGGACAAGACCGGCATGCTTCAGCATGAATACATCACTCCCCAGGTAGTTATCCCGCCTCAGAAGGCCTTTTATTCCGAAAAGCGGTCGGTTCCTATCGGGCAAAGCGAAGGGAAGATCTGCACGGAGTTCGTCATGTGCTACCCGCCCGGCATCCCGATTCTGGCGCCGGGAGAACGGGTCACCCGGGAGATTCTTGCATACATCGCCTATGCGAAAGAGAAGGGCTGTTCCCTCACGGGCACAGAGGACCCGGATATCCATTATCTTAATGTTTTGGAAGGGGAATAGCAGATGGAATTATGGTTTACCGAACGGCATACTCCCAATGTGAAGTTTTCTATCCGGGTGGACCGGCAGTTGTTTACCGGGCAAAGCGAGTTTCAGCGCATCGACGTGTTTGAATCCAAGGAGTTCGGCCGGTTTCTGACCCTGGACGGATATATGATGCTCACGGAAAAGGATGAGTTTATCTACCACGAAATGATGGTCCATGTGCCCATGGCGGTGCACCCGGCGGCAAAGTCGGTGCTGGTCATCGGCGCGGGGGATGGGGGCGTTCTGCGTGAACTGACCCGGTATTCCTCCGTCGAACGCATCGACCTGGTGGAAATCGACGAGCTGGTGGTGGAGGTATGCAAGAAGTACCTGCCCCAGACTGCCTGCCGCCTGGGAGATGAGCGGGTGCACATCTATTACCAGGACGGGCTCAAGTTCATCCGCCAGCGGGAGAACGCCTATGACCTGATTATCGTGGATTCCACCGATCCCTTCGGCCCCGGAGAAGGCTTGTTTACCAAGGAATTCTACGGCAACTGCTTTAAGGCCCTCAAGGAAGACGGCATTATGGTCAACCAGCACGAGAGCCCCTTCTACGACGAGGACGCGGCCGCCATGCAGCGGGCCCACAAGCGGATTGTGGAGAGCTTCCCCATCAGCAAGGTGTACCAGGCCCATATCCCCACTTACCCGTCGGGGCACTGGCTGTTCGGGTTTTCCTCCAAGCGCTACCACCCGGTGCACGACCTGCGCGACGCCGCGTGGAATCTTTTGGGGATCAAAACCCAGTATTACAACACCCGGCTGCACAGCGGGGCCTTCGCCCTGCCAACCTATGTAGAGGAGATGCTGCGCGATGTTGAACCCTAATGTGGAAACCTTTCTCGGGTGCGACTGCGGGTACGAGGAGGCGGAGGCCGTCCTCTTCGGTGCGCCCTTTGATTCCACCACCTCCTACCGCCCCGGCGCCCGCTTTGCAAGCCGGGTGATGCGGGCGGAATCTTACGGTTTGGAAACCTACAGCCCTTATCTTGACCGGGACCTGACCGACAGGAAGGTGTTCGACAGCGGGGACCTGGAGCTGTGCTTTGGGGACACCGAGCAGGTCCTGTTGGACATTGAGGCCAGAGCCTCCACCATTTTGGAGGATGGGAAGCTCCCGGTGATGATCGGCGGGGAGCACTTAGTGACGTTGGGCGCTGTGCGGGCCGCTTTCGCCAAATATCCGGACCTGCATGTGATTCACTTTGACGCGCACACCGACCTACGGGACGATTATCTGGGAGCAAAGCTTTCCCACGCGGCGGTCATTCGCCGGGCATGGGAGCTTTTGGGGGATGGTCGCATCTACCAGTTCGGCATCCGCTCGGGGGACCGCAGCGAATTCCAGTGGGCAAAAGAGGGGCACACCGCCTTGCACCCCTTTGATTTCGAAGGCCTGGCCCAGACGATGGAGAATTTGTCTGACAAGCCAATCTACTTTACACTTGATTTGGACGTGCTGGACCCTTCTATTTTTCCCGGCACCGGTACGCCGGAAGCCGGCGGTGTCGGTTTTCTTGACCTTCTCCGCGCCATCCGTCAGGTCTGTAAAGGCCGGGTGGTTGCCTGCGATATAAATGAGCTTTCACCTCACTACGACCAAAGCGGCGTTTCCACGGCGGTGGCCTGCAAGGTGCTCAGAGAGCTGCTTTTGTCGCTGAGGCTGTAAGGGACGGGTTTGACGAGAGAAAAGGATATAGCCGTTTGTATGGGCTGTATTCGGTGCATGGGGATTCTTGGCCGCGCTTTTTAAAAGCGCGCGGGTTGAAACATGCCTTGGGAATTGGCTCCCGGCTTGTCTTTTCTGTCGCGCTTACGGCAGAGCGCGCGGGTGGAAACGCCGGAATGAATCCGGACATCGCACTGCGCGGCCGGTCGCGCTCAAAAAGCAGCGCGAGGATTGAAAAATGCCTTGGCTTTTGGCGCCTGGTTGGTCGGTTTCGTCACGCTTGCTGCGAAGCGCGCGGGTTGAAATGCGAGCGTCATCATGCTGCGGTAAGTGGCGGCCCCTGCTTTTGATAAACGGCGATGGGGGCTTCCTAATAGAACAAACGGGCGGGGCTTGCCCCGTTCACCTGAATGAATATGGAGGAATGGGATATGGGAAAAGCGTTGATCATCGGCTGCGGCGGCGTGGCCAGCGTAGCCATTCATAAATGCTGTCAAAACAGCGAGGTGTTCGAGGAAATCTGCATTGCCAGCCGAACCAAATCTAAGTGTGACGCGCTCAAGGAGAAGCTTGCGGGCGGCAGGACCAAAATTACCACCGCCCAGGTGGATGCGGACGACGTGGATGCCCTGATCGCTCTCATCGAGAAGGAGAAGCCGGACGTGGTTCTCAACCTCGCCCTGCCTTATCAGGACCTAACCATTATGGACGCCTGCCTGGCCACCAAGACCCATTATGTGGACACGGCGAATTATGAGCCGGAAGACACGGCCAAGTTCGAGTATAAGTGGCAGTGGGCCTACCGGGAGAAGTTTGAGAAGGCGGGTATCACCGCGCTTTTAGGCAGCGGATTTGACCCGGGCGTCACCGGCGTCTTTTCCGCCTACGCCATGAAGCACTACTTTGACGAGATTCATTACATCGACATTCTCGACTGCAACGCCGGCGATCACGGTTATCCTTTCGCCACCAACTTTAACCCCGAGATCAACATCCGCGAGGTCAGCGCCAACGGCAGCTACTGGGAAGACGGCCGCTTTATCGAAACCAAACCCATGGAAATCAAGCGGGTGTATGATTTCCCGGAGGTGGGCCCGAAGGACATGTATCTGCTCCACCATGAGGAATTGGAATCGCTTGCCCTGAACATCAAGGGCGTCAAGCGCATCCGCTTCTTCATGACCTTTGGGGAAAGCTACCTGACCCATTTAAAGTGCCTCGAAGATGTGGGCATGACCTCCATTGAACCCATTGAATTTGAGGGCAAGCAGATCGTGCCGCTGCAGTTTTTGAAAGCGGTCCTGCCTGACCCCGCTTCTCTGGGTCCGCGCACCAAGGGCAAGACCAACATCGGCTGCATCTTCCAGGGCGTCAAGGACGGTAAGCCCGTGCGCTACTATGTCTATAACGTCTGCGACCACCAGGAGTGCTACAAGGAGGTGGGATCCCAGGCGGTGTCCTACACCACCGGTGTCCCCGCCATGATCGGCGCCATGCTGGTGATGACCGGCAAGTGGCGGAAGCCCGGCGTCTATAATGTGGAGGAGTTCGACCCCGATCCGTTTATGGACGCGCTCAACCAGTGGGGCCTGCCTTGGCAGGAAAGCTTTGATCCGCAGCTGGTGGATTGAGATGGAGCGCTGGTTTGAAACGGTCGAAACCCCTTCTTACGTGGTGGACGAAGGCTTGCTGCGTAAAAATCTCGCGGTCTTAAAAGCGGTTTGTGACCGCACCGGCTGCAAAATCCTTCTGGCGCAGAAAGCGTTCTCGATGTTTTATGCGTATGAGCTCATCGGGGAATATCTGGACGGGACCACGGCCAGCGGCCTCTTTGAGGCGCGCCTTGGCCGCGAGGAGATGGGAAAGGAAACCCATATTTTTTCCCCCGCCTACCGGGAAGAAGAGTTTGACGAAATTGTAAGACTATGCGACCATATCGTATTCAATTCCTTCGCCCAGAAGGCCCGGTTCGGCGAAAGGGCGCTGGCCGCAGGCCGTGAAATTGGCCTGCGCATCAACCCCGCCTGCTCCACGCAGGACCATGCTATTTACGATCCCTGTTCGAAGGGATCGAGGCTGGGGATCCTTAGAGAACAGTTTTTGGAGGACCAACTCGACGGGGTGAGCGGTCTGCATTTTCATACCCTGTGCGAGCAGAACGCCGACGCTCTCGAACAAACGCTGGACGCGGTGGAAAAAAAGTTCGGCGTGTTCCTGCCCAGGATGAAATGGCTCAATTTCGGCGGCGGGCACCACATTACCCGGCCGGATTACGACATTGAGCTGCTTGTGCGCCTGATTGACCGGGTGCAGAATCGGTATCCTGTGCAGGTGTACCTGGAGCCGGGGGAAGCGGTGGCTCTAGGGGCGGGCTTTTTGGTGTCCACGGTGCTAGACCTTGTGGAAAACGACGGGCCCATCGCCATTCTGGACACTTCCGCCGCCTGTCATATGCCTGATGTTCTGGAGATGCCCTACCGGCCTGAAATCATCGGTGCGGGAAAGCCAGGGGAGAAGGCGTATACCTGCCGCTTGGGCGGCCCCACCTGTCTGGCGGGGGACATCATCGGCACCTATAGCTTCGACTGTCCCTTGCAGCCCGGGAACCGGCTGGTGTTCTGTGACATGGCGATCTATTCCATGGTCAAGAACAATACCTTCAACGGAATGAACCTGCCTTCTATCCTTTGGCGGGAGGAAACCGGGCAAATCCGGACGGTGCGCCGCTTTGGATACGAGGATTTCAAGATGCGCCTGTCTTAAGAGCGGGTTTAAAGCGAAACGAAATAAATAAAAACAGCATAAAGCCCTCCGTCCTTTCAGACGGAGGGCTTTGTTTGTAAATGAAACCGATTCTTATCTGATATGGAAAGAAACGCGCCTTATTTCTGCTTGGCGTTTCCGCTGTACACAATGCCGCGGGAGGCGTCCACGGTGACGGTAGTGCCGCTCTTTAAGATTTTCGTGGCGTTTAAAGCACCCACAATCACCGGCTTGTCCAGCGCCAGCCCCACAATAGCCGCGTGGGAATTGAGGCCGCTTTGCTCGGTGATGATTCCTTTCGCATCCCGGATGTAATCGAGCAGATCGTTGGTGGTCTGTGGGACTACCAGGATGTCGTCCTTGCGAAACTTCTCCTTGACCTCTGCTTCGTCCTGGCAGACACAGAGATTGCCGCAGGTGACATTTCTGGAAACACCGGTGCCGGTGACCAGGACATTGCCCACCAGGTGTACCTTGAGCAGGTTGGTGGTGCCCGACACGCCAAGCGGCACGCCCGCCGTGATGACCACCAGGTCGCCGTTATCCAACAGGCCCTTTTCCACCGCCGTATCCACCACATGGTCGAACAACTCGTCGGTGTTATTCTTTTCTTCCACCATCAGCGGATAAACGCCCCAAGACAGATTCATCTGCCGCCAGACGATGGGTTCGGTGGTGCAGCCGATGATCGGACAGTTGGGACGGTATTTGGAAAGCATCCGAACCGTGCGCCCGGATTTGGACACGGTGATGATCGCTTTGGCGCCCAGGTCATGGGCGGTGGTGCAGGAAGCGTGGGAAATGGCGTTGGTCACGTTGGGCGCATACTCGGTGCTGCGGGAATTGAAGCGTTTGACGTAGTCGATATCCATTTCCGCGCGGGTAGCGATGTTCGCCATGGTGCGCACCGCTTCCACCGGATAAAGGCCCGCTGCAGTTTCACCGGAGAGCATGATGGCGCTGGTGCCGTCATAGATGGCGTTTGCCACGTCGGTGGACTCCGCACGAGTGGGGCGGGGGTTTTTCATCATGGAATCGAGCATCTGCGTAGCGGTAATGACCTGCTTGCCTGCATAATATGCCTTTTTAATGAGCATCTTTTGAATAACGGGGATTTCTTCAAGGGGGATTTCCACACCCAAGTCGCCTCTGGCCACCATGATACCGTCGGAGACATGGATGATTTCGTCGATGTTGTCTACACCGTCGGAGTTTTCGATTTTTGCAATCAAGCGGATGTCGTGACTGCCAAGCCGGTCGAGCTCATGACGGATTTCGATCACGTCGTCCGCCGAGCGGACAAAGGACGCGGCCACAAAGTCAAACTCATTCTCGACCGCAAAGGCAAGATCGCTTAAGTCCTTCTCGCTCATATAGGGCATGTTCAGGTGTACGCCGGGGACGTTAATGCCTTTGTTGGAGGATACCACGCCGCCGTTGACCACCCGGCAGGTAATCTCCGTGTCAGAAGTGTCCATAACCCGCATTTCCACCAAGCCGTCGTCGATCAGGATGCGCGAGCCGCGTCCCACGTCCTTGGGCAGCTCTTTATAGGAAATGGAACATCTCTCTTCGTTGCCAACGCATTCTTCAGTGAGCAGGGTATAGGTCTGACCGGCCTTGAGGGTAACCTTGGGCGGGTCAAACTTGCCGGTGCGGATTTCCGGGCCTTTGGTATCACAAAGCAGGGCGATGGGAAGCCCCAGATTTTCCCGCAGCTCTTTGATCATATCCGCCCTTGCCTTATGAGAAGGGTGGTCGCCATGGGAAAAATTGAAACGCGCCACGTCCATTCCGGAAAGCATCAGCTCCTGCATAACATTGCGGTCGTCAGTGGCAGGACCAACGGTACAGATAATTTTCGTTTTACGCATATTTTGACCTCCAAAAGCCGCGGTCGGCGGCGTTTTACAAAAAGAATGACTACTTTCACATCTATAATCATACCAATTCCCTTTCTAAAGTGCAATTGCATTATTACCCAGATTTTCTTTTCCCAACAGAGGGAAAATGAGTGAATTTCCACTTTATTTATCAGAAGGCTTGCGCAGGCCGGAAAAAAGGAATACTATAGATACCAATAAAAAATCCTTTCGAATGGAGGAATTATGTGAACCAGGCCAATTCATCCTTTTTCAAAAAGAGCCTCTTAAAACGTACGGTTGCCCTGTTGATGGTAGGTGCCATGGGCGGCGCTTTGACCGCTTGCGGCGGTGACGGTGCGGCTTCTTCGGGTACATCGAGCACCCTGCCGGTATCGTCGAGCCCTTCTTCGCTTTTGGAATCTTCCTCTCTTCCATCCTCCCAGGCGCCGCAGAGCAGTGCACCCTCTTCTTCTAAGGCTTCTTCCTCGCAGGCTAGCTCATCCAAAGCTTCCAGTTCCGATGAAGTGGTTGCAACGGGAGCGGGCACCGGCATTGGCTATAAGGGAAGCGACTGGCGGCTGCGGGTCCCGAATATCGAAAATCCGCTGGTGGAAAGCGAGATTCCGGATGTGGTACAAATCGACCAGCCTACGGATGGACGCAAGCATTATTTTGACGCGCGCGCCATTGATAATTTAAATGCGATGATGGATGACGCGGCGGCAGCCGGCCTGAATTTATTTATTATTTCCTCTTTTCGCACGCTCGACTACCAAACGAACCTGTTTGAACGGCGTGTAAAGGAAAGAATGGCCCAGGGATACTCCCGCGCGGTGGCGGAGAATATTGTCGCCGAGGGCACCGCGCGTCCCGGAACCAGCGACCATCAGCTTGGCCTTGCCGTTGACTTCAACACCATTGAGGACGGTTTCGAAAAGACTGCTGAATACAAATGGCTCATCAAGCATTGTGCCGAGTATGGTTTTATCCTGCGGTTCCCCGCGGATAAAGAGGACATTACCAAGGTTATGTACGAACCGTGGCACTACCGTTTTGTCGGGGTGGAACATGCAAAGGAAATTATGTCCCGCGGCATCTGCTTGGAAGAATATGTGTCTGAGCTTTAAGCTTCAGAAAATGGCGCGGATCGCAGCTGGTTTTAGATCGGCGGCGGTCCGTGTTCTTTTGCCGTAGAGTGCAGGGTTGCGGAAAATACAACCGTTTGAGAACAAGACTGCGCCGATGGAAAGCGGACGGATGCAACATGGCTTTTTTTCAGAAAAACAATTGACAAGCACACCCAGTTTATGCTATTATAATGTGCGTCGCCTGATTGGAGAGGTGTCCGAGCGGTTTAAGGAGCTGGTCTTGAAAACCAGTGACTCTTCACAGAGCCAAGGGTTCGAATCCCTTCCTCTCCGCCAACATTTTTCTATAGCGAAGTTGAAGATCCACACGGAGAAGTACCCAAGTGGTGAAGGGGCTCCCCTGCTAAGGGAGTAGGTCGGGTGACTGGCGCGAGGGTTCAAATCCCTCCTTCTCCGCCAAGCTGAACCTGGACGCATATCGCGTTCCAGGTTCAGCTTTTTTTGTTCTTCACTGGCGTTTAAGGCGATATCTATTTCGTAACAGTCAGACGGACAAAGTACGGGCGAATAATACGTTCGGACTTTGTTTTCTGCGTTTATAGCAAAGTTTACTTCCAAATCAGATGGTGCGAACAGCAAGCTGACAGCGTTGAGCTGGGAGGTTCGCACTCTGAAAACAGCATTTTTGTTCCATTTCTCAAAAATTGTTGTTATGACGGATTTGATAGACTAAAATAGATTGCGCTTTTCTATGTATCTGCGATATAATAATAGCAATAGCAAAAATATATTTGTTCACTTTTGCTGTCGCTCCCCGTGCGGGAGCGTGGATTGAAATATTTTAGTTAAAGGATGGTAAACACTACGGCGAGTCGCTCCCCGTGCGGGAGCGTGGATTGAAATATCTCGGTACGCTTTCCTATCCACGTTTGATATAGTCGCTCCCCGTGCGGGAGCGTGGATTGAAATCTATCCACGTTTGATATATCGTTGCCACCACTGCGGTCGCTCCCCGTGCGGGAGCGTGGATTGAAATGATCTCCATGTCCTTTGCGGTGTTGACCACGTAGGTCGCTCCCCGTGCGGGAGCGTGGATTGAAATTGCTGCTCAAGCTTGCTTCTGAGTTTCCGTTCCTGTCGCTCCCCGTGCGGGAGCGTGGATTGAAATTCAAATACAAGTCCATGACTTTATCTCTCACATAGTGTCGCTCCCCGTGCGGGAGCGTGGATTGAAATGCAGTACATTGGGGATTTTGGTGAGCTCCGCCTCGTCGCTCCCCGTGCGGGAGCGTGGATTGAAATACCCACATAGATTGATAGTCAATGCCATACGGCGTCGCTCCCCGTGCGGGAGCGTGGATTGAAATCCCAAGCTGCCGCGATGCCGATTTGAGGGCAGCCCGTCGCTCCCCGTGCGGGAGCGTGGATTGAAATTCCAAGGGACCCTAAAAAAGTCTTGTGTCTTAATGGTCGCTCCCCGTGCGGGAGCGTGGATTGAAATATCCATACTCCTACGTTTGTATGCACTATCCAAATGTCGCTCCCCGTGCGGGAGCGTGGATTGAAATAACCTGACGAAACGGCAGCTTGTTTGTTTTGCGGGTCGCTCCCCGTGCGGGAGCGTGGATTACAGTTGCTGCTGCTCAAGATCATAGAGGACAACAGCAAGAACTTCGCACACGGAAAGCGCGGGTTGAAATCGCTTTCCGTTGGTGCAGAGTATGGATTTTTGTCTGCTTTACTGCTGTTTCAAATTCTTAATCCGGAAAAGAAAGCTTTTAAAATGCAGTGGAAAATCCAAGAAAAACATGATAGAATGAAGCGGTCAAAACGACCACGTTGCTTAAAGAATACGAGGGGATGACCTGTGAGCAACTCTTTTTCGCAAATGATATTGTTTCAAGTAAAGCCTGATCGGCTGGATGCGTTCGAATTGCTTATTAGGGCCATTCAAGCAGAACAGCAAGCACTTCCCGGCTGTATCGGTGTGAAGTATATGAAACGTTTTTACACGTTTGACGGCGTGGAAAACGGCAAGCCGCCCAGAGAGCTCACCAGAATTGTAAAATGCGTAAAATATTATTCCTATTTGGAATTTGACACCATAGAAAACTGTGGAAAAGCGAACGGTTGGTTTTTTGATCGCCATGCCAGAGATGTGATGAAGCTACTCATCATGCCATTTGAAATAAACAGCGGTTATTCCGTCTGACAAGGAGAATATGCATAACATGAACGAAGAGTTAAAATGCATCTTGACGAAGTTCGCAGAGTCCGGCTGGGATTTGATTGCTTTTGCGGCAAAAGAGTATTTAAACGGAGCAGACAATAAACCGGAATTGGTGAAAGCGATTATACAAGCCGACAGACAATGTGGCAGCTGTGGATGTGAGTTTGACTCTTTTTACAAGAGAGCGCTGGAGCTCTTGTAAAGCTCATAGATAGATGCGCGATAAAACCGGATAGGTTCACCCTGCCAAAAACAAGAGAAGTTCAGTGGATGTGCCTTCCACAGGCCGCGGTGAAGATCAAGGGAGCGAAAGCGACGAGAGTGCTTCGCTCCCTGCGCATTGCTGAACGGAAAGCGAGGTTAACAAACTGCATCCTTTTTTCGGCCGTTTATTCTCCTGAATTAGTGTATTATTCACCTATTCCTTGCGATTGGCCGTAACGATGTACAAGGCCCAAGCGCGCTGCCGCTTTCCGTGAGCGGCCGGTATTTTACATAGAAAGAGAATGAAACGCTTATGAATACAAAAGAAGTCGCAGAAATCCGCCGCCGGTTTCGTCCGGAAAAAAGCAACATCACCCATGTCCGTGGCTGCTATGTCAACGGGGAACGGGAGATCATCTCCCAGTTCAGTCAATCCTTAGCATTGACGCCCCAGGAAGAGTCGGAGAAGATTCTTGCGGTTTTAAAGCGGACTTTGTCCGGGACCTTAGGCAAAAACCTCATCGACATCGCCTTCACCACGCAGCAGGTTGTGGAGAGCAGTGAGCATAACCGGCTTATGGCCATGCGAAATTCCGCCCTCACGGATGAGGAGGCTATTCAGGCCTTTTATCAGAAGGTAATCGAATCGGTTTCCCTGGACGGGCATTATCTGATCCTCCTGGCCTGCGACACCTACGACGTCCCCTACCGTTCCAAGGACGGGGAGCGGCAGGAGGAGGTTTCCTCGGAGGTATTTTCCTACTTTGTGTGCAGCATCTGCCCGGTTAAATTGACCCAGCCGGCCTTGAGCTACTTTGCCAACGACAATTTGCTGCATAACCGCACGGCGGATTGGATTGTCGCCCCGCCGGAGCTGGGATTCTTATTCCCGGCCTTTGATGACCGGAGTGCAAACATTTACAATGCCCTGTACTATTCCCGCGACCTTACGGAAAACCACAAGGAATTTGTAGACGCGGTTTTTCACAGCGAGATTCCCATGCCCGCTGCCGAGCAAAAGGAAACCTTTCAGTCCATTCTGGAGGAAACTCTCTGTGACGACTGTAATTATGAGGTGGTGCAGGCGGTCCACGAGCAGCTGCGTGAGACCCTTGAGGAACATAAGGCAAATAAAGAACCTGAGCCGCCGGTGGTTTCCAAAGACACGATCAAGAACGTTCTGGAGGTCTGTGAGGTTTCACAGGAGAAGGTGGCGGCGTTTGAGGAACGCTACGACGCACAGTTTGGCGCCGAGACCGACTTAAGCCCCTGTAACCTGATGGAAAGCAAGTTGGAAATCCGCACGCCGGATGTGACTATTCATGTCAGCCCCGAGCGCAGCGACCTGGTGGAGACCAGGGTGATCGACGACAAAAAGTATATCCTGATCCGGGCAGAGGACGAAGTAGTGGTAAACGGCGTGGCAATTCATATCTCCTGACACGGGAATGCCGAAAGCGGCTTTCCCTATGCCGCCACTGCCGCCAGAAAACCGGAAAAAGCGGGCGGGAATGCCTTTGTTTGGCGTTCCCGCCCGGTTGTATTTTTAAAAACGTGCCTTTGCACAAAAATTGGATTGGCAAATGGAGAAAAGCAAAAATTTGACCCTCCCTGCAAAAGGAAAAATGCAGGCAAAGGCGCCGGTTTTCCAGAAACGGGCGGGAGAAAGCAGCACCCCTGTAAGATTAAAATGGATGAGCCGCGTTTATAAAATGGAAAATACCGGACAAAATAAGGAAACTTCTATCCAAAAACGAGGAAAAAGGAACAAATTTGGAGGATTCTTTACAGAATCGTTTACAAACGAAGACGAAAAAGATAAAATAGAGGAGAACTAAGCAAAGGGGAAAAGGGAGAACCGCAACATGCGGTTAGGCTGGACGCCTTGGCTTATTTGTTTATTCTTGCGGCAAACGCTCCCGTACGGCGGCGAATGGAAGGAGGGGGAGAGGTATGCTGCGCGATCTGTTTTATGTGGGTTTCGGCTATTTGGCGGGCAGCATTTTGTTCGCCCATGTTTTTGGCTATCTGCTCGGGAACAAAAATGTGACCGAAGAGAGCAGGGACCATAACCCTGGGACTGCCAATGCCTTTGTGTACGGCGGATTTTGGTGCGGTGCCCTCACCTTGTGCGGCGATTTGGCAAAGGGCTTCTTCCCGGTGTTTCTCTACTTGGGCGGAACTCCCTTATCGGATTGCAGTTTCGCAGTATCCTTCGTGCTTCTCGCGCCGGTGGCCGGTCATATTCTGCCTTTGTTTCACCGGTTTCGCGGCGGAAAGGGAATCGCGGTGTCCTTCGGCTGCCTCTTAGGGCTCTTTCCGACGCTCTTGCCCCTGGCGATCTTGGCCTGTACCTTTCTGTTTTTCTCCCTGATTTTAAAGGTTTCTCCAAACTACCACAAGACTCTGTGGACCTATACCGCATCTGCCCTGCTGATGCTGGTGTTTGTCAAAGAACTGCCGGTGGTCGTCGGCTATGCGGGAATAGCGGCTTTGATTGTGGCAAAGCTTCTGACCAGCTCGGAAAGAAAGGAAAAGTGCAGGGTGAGGTTTGTATGGAAGCATTGATTTTGTCCTGCAGCACGGGCGGAGGCCACAATGCCGCAGGAAAAGCCGTAGCGCAGGCGCTGGAAAGCCGGGGCCATCACGTTACGATTATGGATCCTTATCAATTGGCAAGCGACGGGCTTGCCCTAACCGTAGGAAATATGTATATCAAGCTGGTGCAGAAAGCGCCGCGCTTATTTGGATTTGTCTATTTTTTAGGAAGCATGGTGAGGCGGATCCCGGGCCATTCTCCAGTTTATTGGATCAATGGGAAAATGACTGACCGCATGGAAGAATATTTGCAGCAGCATTCCTTTGATGTGATTATCATGCCGCATATTTTTCCAGCTGAAATTCTCGGCCATATGAAAAACAGCGGTATAACGCTGCCGGCCACCATTTTTGTGGCTACCGATTACGCCTGCATCCCTTTTACTGAGGAAACGGCATGCGATTATTATGTGATCCCCTCACCGGAGCTGAAAGAGGAGTTTTGCGGCAGAGGGATACCGGAAGAAAAGATTATGCCGCTTGGCATTCCTGTGAGGGATGAGTTTTTACAGGAAAAGGACCGGGACCGGGCCCTTAAAAAGCTGAATCTTCCCAAAGACAAACGGTATTTTCTACTGTCGGGCGGCAGCATCGGGGCGGGGAAGATCGCGTCCTCCATCCGGTGCCTGCGGCGGTATCTGGAAAAAAACCGCGACTGCAGACTGGTAGTAATCTGCGGCAATAACCTTCGGCTCTACCGCCGGCTGACTAAGAAATACAAATTGGACGAGCAGCTGCTGATTTTGCAGAGCACGCCTTACATCGCGGATTATATGAAAGCGTGCGACGCCTTTCTTTCCAAGCCGGGCGGCCTTTCCTCTACGGAAGCGGCCGTGCTGGAGATTCCGTTGGTTCACATTTCCCCGATTCCCGGCTGCGAGAAGAAAAACGCTGCCTTTTTTGCGAAACGGGGGATGAGCGTGCCGGTGGCTAAGCCTGGAAAAGAGTTGCTGAAAGCCATCGAAGGGCTCAAGGACGCGCAGGCGGTAGAGCGGATGCGGGAAAACCAGGGACGGTTTATCAGTCCCAGGGCGTCCGAGGAGATTTGCCGTCTGGCGGAGAGCCTGGCGAAAGAAAGCGCGGAAGAAGAACCGGCTACCGTATAGGCAGGGAAGCTTTCCAGCTTCTTTCTCTAGTGTGGACGAGAAAAATAAGGCGAATTCTCCGAGAACGCAGACAGGGCCTATTTTCCAATTTACGACTTGCATATAATTTGGTATCATTCGGATAGCGATACAGGCTGCCCCAAGCATCCGAAACCGTTGCCGGAGGAATTTAGGATGAACGAAAAAAGAATGATCCGCGGCGGCATGCGAATCAAGGAGATGATCCATGCGGATGCAAGGCGTATCTGCCTTATTTCGATCTCATTGGATAAAGAAGGTGCTGTATGAAGGGGTTTGACCGGAAAGACCTGCTGTTTTCTCTCTGCGGTCTCAACTGCGGCTTATGCTCCATGCACTTGGGCGGGTACTGCCCCGGCTGCGGCGGGGGTGAGGGGAATCAAACCTGCGCCATTGCAAGATGCAGCCTTGCACACGGCAAGGTGGAATACTGCGGTCAATGTGTGGAGTATCCCTGTAAGCGGTATGAAAATGCACAGGAGTACGATGGCTTTATTACCAGGCAAAACCAACGCAAAGACATGCAAAAGGCAATGACCATCGGATGGCAGGCTTACCAGGCTGAACAGGAAGAAAAAGCAGAAATCCTGCATGAGCTTTTGGAGCAGTATAACGATGGACGACGCAAGACTTTCTACGGTGTGGCGGTAAACCTTTTGGAGCTTGCAGATTTAAGAGATATCAGAAGACGGCTCCGGGAAACGGCGTCTCTGCCCTTAAAGGAAAAGGCTGCACAGGCGGCGGCACTGTTACAGGAGACAGCCGAGAAGCGCCGGGTAGTGCTCAAGCTGAGAAAAAAACCGCCCGAAGAGAAGCGGGCGGATAAAATGCGGTAACCTTAAGGCAAAATTTCTATATAAACTTGAGAGCTTGTTTGATTAAGCCGGAAACCGACTGGTTTTCGGCTCATTTTTATCTTCAGCAAGTGTCAGGGCAGAAACGTGCGGCAACTCTGGAAATCAGGAAATCGGACGGTATATTTGAATGCGGTGATCCGGGGTCACAGAACGTGCCGCGCCTTGCTGTGATTGGTCCAAGGACAAGGAAAAGAAGAAAGCAGATTTTCGAAGTAAAATCAGTGTGGACCTTGTAATATTCAGGTGATTTTGATACAATTAACAAAACGTATCCATTAAAACCAAGCGATTTTCTACATACCGGAGAGAAGCGTTCGGAGAAGGCAGCTGGAAACCAGGACAAAGCGCTGCGGGCCCTGTAAAAGGAATCGGCCGGAAGGCAAGACGGTGGACCGGGACCGATACGGGATTGAAGGAGTAAACGATGATTGTACGGAAAAAGATATTGATTGTGGAAGACAATGAAATCAACCGAATGATGCTGTACGGAATTTTGTCTTCGGACTATCAGGTTCTGGAGGCGGAAAACGGACAGGAGGCGCTGTCCGTTTTAAAACAGTACGAGGAACAGATTTCTTTGATTCTGCTGGATATCGTCATGCCTGTGATGGACGGGTATACTTTTTTGTCCATTGTCAAGAAAGATCCTGCGTATTCCTCCATTCCTGTGATTGTCACTACCCAAAATGACGGCGAATCGGACGAGGTTGCGGCGTTGTCTCACGGCGCTGCTGATTTTGTTGTCAAGCCCTATAAGGCCCAAATCATCCTGCACCGGGTTGCCAACATCATCAACCTGCGGGAAACGGCCGCCATGATCAACCTGGTCCAATACGACCGGCTCACCGGGCTTTACAGCAAAGAATTTTTCTACCGGCGCGCAAAGGAGCTCATCCTGGCGCACCCGGAGCGCAGCTATGACATTATCTGCTCAGATATTGAAAATTTCAAGCTCATCAACGACGTTTTCGGAATGCCGGCGGGGGACCGCCTTTTGCGCGGGCTTGCCGACCTGTATACGACGATGGTGGGCAACCACGGGATTTGCGGCCGATTTAACGCCGACCAGTTTTCCTGCCTGCTGGAGCATCACTGGGAATACGAGGACGGCGCATTCATTCAGGCTACGGAAACCATCAACACTCTGTCGAGCGCTAAGAATGTGGTGATGAAGTGGGGTATCTATTCGGTAGAGGACCGGTCCATCTCGGTAGAACAGATGTGCGACCGGGCGCTTCTGGCCGCCCGCAGCATCAAGGGGCGGTACGGGACATACTTCGCGGCCTATGACGACGCGCTGCGCAACAAGCTGTTGCGGGAACAGGCGATCACAAATGGAATGGAATCCGCCCTGGCCCGGGGCCAATTTGAGATTTACCTGCAGCCGAAATACCGCATCAAGGACGACAGCCTGGCCGGCGCCGAAGCACTGGTGCGCTGGAACCATCCCCAATGGGGAATGCAGTCGCCGGCGGAGTTTATTCCTCTATTTGAGAAGAGCGGGTTTATTACCAAGCTTGACCAGTTTGTATGGGACAGAGCCTGCGCGGTTGTGCAAAGCTGGGATGAAAAAGGATATCCTCCGATTTCGGTTTCGGTCAACGTCTCCAGGGCAGACATCTATAACGCGGACATAGCGGACATCTTGGTAAAAACCGTGCGCAAATACCGCCTGCCTCCTTCCCGTCTCCATCTGGAAATCACCGAAAGCGCCTATACGGAAAATCCCAAGCAGATCATCGACACGGTGGGACGCCTGCGGGAACTGGGCTTCGTCATTGAAATGGACGACTTTGGAAGCGGCTATTCTTCCCTGAATATGCTCAACCAAATGCCTCTGGATATTTTAAAATTGGATATGAAGTTTATCCAAGTGGAAACGGCCAAGCCGGTCAACCAGGGAATCCTGCGCTTCATTATGGGCCTTGCCCGCTGGATGAACCTGAGCGTGGTGGCAGAAGGGGTGGAAACCAGGGACCAGCTGGTTCGCCTGCGTGAAATCGGCTGCGATTATGTGCAGGGCTACTATTTTGCAAGGCCTATGCCGTGCACGAAATTTGAGACTTTGTTGAGAGAACGCGGTCTCGCTTCCAAAGCAGAGGAAAGCAGTTCGGTTCGGCCGCTGGGAAAGCGGCGGGGGCAGGTGATTTTGGTGGCCGATGAGGACGAGGAATACCGCGCAGAGGTACGAAGGATGCTGGAGGGCCGGTACCAGGTGGCGGAGGCCGCCGACGGAGACGCGGCCCTTTCCTGTATGGCAGGCTATGAGTACAAGCTGGCGGCGGTCATCCTGAGCATGACCCTTGCGAATCCAGACGGATTGTCGGTGCTGGAGGTGCTCCAGAGAGAAAAAGCGGTATGGAAGATTCCGGTGGTCGCCACCGGGCCGTGGGACAAGCTGCTGGAACAACAGGCGCTGCAAATGGGAGCGGACGACTTTGCCGGCAAACCCCATTCCCAGCTGAGCCTTCTTAAACGGGTACAGCGGGCTGTGGGAGTCAACTCCTCCTGGGAACGGGAGTGCGCCCTGCGCGACGAAGCGTACCGGGACTATCTGACCGGGCTTCTCAACCGCAGAGGGCTCGATTATGCCGTCGAAGCCCTGCGCAAGGAGGACGAGCCTTTGGCGGTATACCTGTTTGACCTGGATAATCTCAAGCAGATTAACGACCAATACGGCCACGTGGAGGGAGATCAGCTCCTTGTGCAGTTTAGCGGGCTGCTTCGGTCTCATACAAGGGCGACGGATATTCTAGCACGATTCGGCGGAGACGAATTCATTGTTGTCATTAAGCAGATGGGCACGCAGCAAATCGCTCTGAAAAAAGGAGAAGACATCTGCCGGGCGGTACGGGAAAGCTCCTTTGCGAAAGCCATACCGGCGACCGCCTCTGCCGGCGTTGCCGTTTGGAATACGGAAGACCCTTTGGATACGATCCTCGAACGGGCGGACGAAGCCCTATACCGGGCGAAAAGAGAGAACAAAGGCGGGTGCCTGCTGTGGAGAGGATGAAGCGAATGAAAACGCAAGCAGCGGTTGTTCAGACTGTACAGGATTTCTGCCGTGCCTGGTTTGAAAAGCGTGACGCGGATAAGGCGCTTGCGTTCTTTCATGAGGACATAAACTTTGTGGGTACCGGGGAAGAGGAAGCCGCCCAGGGAAAAGCCGAAATGGAACGCTACCTCCGAGAGGACATCCGGGAAATTCCGGAGCCTTTTTCCGTGGAGCTTTCCATGATCCAGGAGCAGCGAATTACCGAACAGGTAGAAAATCTGTCCGCCCGGATGATCCTGAAAAATTCCTTGTACGCCTGGCATCTGCGGGGATTTTTTACGTTGGTTTGCACGTTTGGAAGCTGGCGGATTCAAAGCCTTCACTTTGCCGAACCCAGCACAAGCCAGCGGGGGGAAGAGCATTATCCAATGACGTTGGTGATGCAAAATGTGGTACGCCAGCGGCAGGAGCTTTTAAACGATTCCCTTGCCGGCGGCATGATGGGCGGGTACATAGAGGAAGGGTTCCCGTTTTATTTTGTCAACCGGCAGATGCTGCGTTATCTTGGGTATGAGACCCAGGCGGATTTCATCGCAGATATCGGCGGGTCCATCTCCAACTGCATGCACCCGGACGACCGGGAAATGGTGGACGCGGCGGTGGTTGCGCAGATCGAGGAAAAGGGAGAATACGTAGTCGAATACCGGATGAAGAAACAGGACGGGTCTTACATCTGGGTGCACGACCTGGGCCGGAAAGTGACGGCTGAGGACGGCAGGGATGCAATCGCGTCGGTCTGCATCGACATTACGGCCCAAAGACAGGCCCAGGATGAGGTTTTTCATCTATATAACAACATTCCAGGGGCGGTGTTTCGCTGCCGGTTCGACGCCGATTTCTCCATTATCGACGCAAACGACGGGTTGTTCGAGTTTTTGGGATATACCAGACAGGAATTCGCGGGCATGGGCAACAAAATGTCCAGCGTCATATACCCGGACGACCTGGCGGTAATGGCCGACCAGCTCAACGGGCAGCTTAAGTACGGCAATACCATTCATAACGAGAACCGTCTGATCTGCAAGGATGGGACGATCAAGTGGATTTCCATCAAGGCGCAGCTTTTGCCGGAGAAGGACGGGGAGAAGTATTTCTACTGCGTGTTTGTGGACATCACGGAGGAAAAACAGCTGCAAGAGCGGGTACAGGAGCTTTATGAAAAAGAGCTGGCCTATTTTGCACAGGTCTCCGCCTCGGGAGGCGGAATCCAGGGCCGTGTAAACCTGACGGAAAATCGAATGGAAAGCTACGTATCCACTGTGGACGCGGCCATTTCCCGGGTGGGGAATACTTATGAGAAGACCGTTGAAAGCCTAGCGGCCTCTGCGGTGGATGCGGCCTATGGTGAAAAAATACGCCAAGTTCTTGACCGGGAAACGGTATTGTCGGATTTCGCTGCCGGCAAGGTGGACTACCGGTTTGACTTCCTGCGCCGACGCAACGACGGCGGCCTCTTCTGGGGAAGCACCAGCTTCCGTTCCTGCCTGAATCCGCAGACCGGCGATGTGATTGGCTTTTTGTATACCTTTGACATCACCGAACAGAAGCTGCAGGAACAGCTGCTGGATAAGATTTCCCAACTGGATTACGACGTGATTACGGAGATCGACATCCGTCAGGATACCAACCGCCTGATTTCCTTCCACGAACAAACTAAGGAAACCATTGTGTCCGAAGGACGGTTCCAGGAAGAAATTCGCAACATCGCCGAACGGTTTATGGAGGAAGACTCGAAAAAGGAATATCTCGAAAAGCTGGATTTTGCGTATATGCAGGACAGGCTGGAAAGAGAGGATTTCTATACCTTCCTGGTGGAAATGAAAGATAGGCGGGGGAAATGCCGGGTCAAGCGCATCCAGGTGTTCTATATCAGCAAGGAACTGGGCCGGGTGTGCATGGCCCGCACCGATGTAACCGACATCGTGCGCCAGGAGCAGCGGCAGAAGGAGGAACTGGCTGCGGCGCTGGTGGCCGCGGAGCAGGCAAACGCCGCCAAATCCGATTTTCTTTCCCGCATGAGCCACGAAATCCGTACCCCTATGAACGCCATCATCGGTATGAGCGCCATCGCGGCCCACGCCATCGGCGACGACGAGCAGGTGGCCGACTGTCTTTCGAAGATCGGGATCTCTTCGCGGTTTCTACTTTCTTTGATCAACGACATCCTGGACATGAGCCGCATCGAGAGCGGAAAAATGCTCTTAAAGAACGAAAAGATCCCCACGGAGGATTTCATCGGCGGAATCAACTCCATCTGTTATGCCCAGGCGGCGGCCAAAGGGGTGGAGTACGAGTGCATCATCGACCCTGTGCTCGACGACTATTATATTGGCGACGCCATGAAGCTGCAGCAGGTGCTGATCAACATCCTGAGCAATGCCATCAAGTTTACCAGGGAGGGCGGAAAGGTCACCTTTTCCGCCGCCCAGCGCAGAAGGAGCAAAAACAGCGCGGCCTTGCGCTTTATCGTCAACGATACCGGTGTAGGCATGAGCGAAGAGTTCCTTCCCCATATCTTCGAGCCCTTCTCCCAGGAGTTCACCGGCACGACCTCCCTCTACGGAGGCACCGGGCTGGGACTTGCCATCTCTAAGAACATTGTGGATATGATGGACGGGAAAATTACCGTGCGCTCCATCAAAGGCATCGGCTCCGAGTTTACCGTGGACGTAAAACTGGGAATCACCGAGGAGGAAAAGCTGCGCCACAACCAGAAAAAGCAGGACTATCATTTTTCTCATCTGAAAACGCTGGTGGTGGACGACGACGTGGCCGTATGCGAAAGTGCGGTGGTTACCTTAAAAGAGATCGGCGTTACCGCCGAGTGGGTGGACAGCGGGCCCAAGGCCATCGACCGGGTGAAGGCCCTTTGGGAGACCGGCAGCTATTACGATATGCTCCTCATCGACTGGAAGATGCCGGAGATGGACGGGATCGAAACAGCCCGCCGGATTCGGGCGGTTGTGGGGCCGGAGGTCACCATCATCATCATGACCGCCTACGACTGGATCGCCATCGAGCATGAGGCGAAGCTGGCGGGCGTAAACCTTTTGATGAGTAAGCCCATGTTCAAATCCTCTTTGGTTTCCGCCTTTACGAGGGCCCTTGGGGAAAAGGAAGAGCTCACGCGCCAGGAGGAGCCTATGGACTATGACTTTACCGGCAAGCGGGTGCTCCTGGCGGAGGACAACGCCATCAACACCGAGGTGGCGGTAATGCTGCTGGAAGGCAAGGGCTTTGTGGTAGACACGGCGGAAAACGGACTTCGGGCCATGGAGCTGTACGGAAAGTCCCAGCCAGGCGATTACGACGCGATTTTGATGGATATCCGTATGCCTATTATGGACGGCCTGGCCGCAGCCAACAACATTCGTCATTTGAGCAACGCCGATGCAAAGGATATTCCCATCATCGCCATGACGGCCAACGCCTTCGACGACGACATTGAAAAAAGCAAGGCGGCCGGCATGAACGCCCATCTGGCGAAGCCCATTGAGCCGGAGCGGCTGTTTCAAACCTTATATGATTTCATTTCGGGAAAGGGGGGGTGATTGTGGGCGGCTTAAAAGAGTGCCTGGAAGCGTACGGCGCGGATTATACGGCCACCATGGAACGCTTTATGGGAAATGAAGCGCTGTATCGGAAAATTTTCGACATGTTTTTTCAGGATGAAAACTTGAGGAGACTAGGAGCGGCTTTAAAAGAAGAGGACGATACCGCCGCGTTTGAAGCGGCGCACACCCTCAAGGGCGTAACGGGAAACATGGGACTGACTCCTCTTTACGATGCGGTCTGCGCTTTGGTGGAGCCTCTGCGCGTCAGAGAACGCAGGGACGAATACCAGGCGCTTTACCGGGAAATTGAAAGGCAGTTTGAAGCAGTAAAAGCGCTGCACCGCCAGATTAAAGGAGGGGGACCGGCATGACCTGGGAATCTTCCCTTTCGTCGGATCAGATGACGGCGGTGCTGGATAACGCGCCGGTCGCCATCTACGTCAGCGCGTTCGACAGCTATGAGTTGCTTTACGCCAATCAGCTGGCAAAGGATTTGTTCGACTGTAAGGAGGACATTCCCGGCCTCACCTGCTACCAAGCGGCGGGGTTTGCCCGGCCTTGCCCCTTCTGCCGCTGCTCGAAACTGACCCGGTCGCAGCTTTTTGTGCGGGAATTTCTCCATCCCCGCACCGGGCGCATCTATCAGCTCAGCGGCAAGCTTTTGGACTGGGCGGGGAAGCCCGCCCACATCGAGTATATCCTGGACATTACCGACAAAAGGCAGGAAGAGGACCGGGCTGAGGCGCTCAAAGAGCAGCTGCAGACCACGTTTCGCAGCATTCCCTGCGGATTGTGCGTGTATCAGTTTGACAAAGAGAAGATTTCTCCGGTGTCTCACAACCCCGCTTTTTACGAAATTATGGGATATTCCCAAGAGCACATCCAGGCCGTCGAGCAGGAAACCAGTTTTCTGGGCGTGCATCCCCAGGATCTTGCCCAGCTGAAAAAAACCATTCAGGAGGCCATCCGCAAGGACGGCCTGCTTTCGCATACCTATCGGCTGTGGAACGACCGGAAAAGGGAATACCGGTTTATCCGGCTGGACGGGTCGGTCAAATCCCAGCCGGACGGAAAAAAGCTTTTGTACGGCGTTTACACTGATGTAAGCGAACCGCTGCGGCTGGAAAAGGAGCTTGCCTCTGCCAACGAAAAGATGCAGGACATCGTCAATGCCATCCCGGGCGGGGTCGCAATTTATAAGGTATCGGACATCTTCGAGACCGTCTATTTTTCCGACGGGGTTCCCGCTCTGACCGGGTATTCGGTGGAGGAATACCAGGAACTGATTAAAAAAGACGCGGTCCAGATGACCTACTGGGAGGACACGGCCATGGTGGTGGCGCGGGCCAGACAGGTGATCGAAACCCATGAGGGCGCGGAGTTTGAGTTTCGCAAGCAGCACCGGGACGGGTATATTGTATGGGTCCGAGCGCAGGTCAGGTGGTTGGGGAAAGAAGAGGGCCGCCCGTTGCTCCACTGTGTTTTTCACAACATTTCCGATCTCAAGGAAGCACAGCTGGAGATGGATCATCTGGTCAATTCCATCCCCGGCGGCATTGCCAGCTACCGGGTGGAGGGAAAGCGGTTTGTTCCCACCTTCTATTCCGACGGGGTGATGGCGCTTTCCGGGCACTCCCGGGAGGAATTTGAAAAGCTGGTGGGGGAAGATACCCTCAACGTGGTCTACGAGCCAGACCGGGGACGGGTGACGGCGGCGGTAAAATCCTCACTGCGCAGCGGCCAGGTGCTGGACGTTTTTTTTCGGATGCGTCACAAGGACGGAAGGCTGATCTGGGTGCATCTCAACGGCCGCAGGATGGGCCCTTTGTCCGATCATACCCGGTTTTATGCGGTTCTTACCGGCATGTCGGCGGAAACACGCTTGTTTCAAAGCATTGCCAACGAAACGGCGGACGGCATCTATGTCATCGACAGGGAAAGCTTCGACCTGCTCTATGTCAGCGAGACCAAGGGCCTGTTCGCCAAAGGGCCGGACTGTATAGGAAAAAAGTGCTACGCGGCGCTGCACGGCAAGAACGCTCCCTGCGGATTTTGCACCTTAAAAAGTCACCGGCCCGACGGGGAAGAGCATGAAATGCGGGTGGACGGCACAAATCGGTATTTCAGTACCCGTTTTCGTAAAACCGATTGGAACGGAATCCCCGCTTATGTCAAGTATGTACGGGATGTGACCGAGGAGGTAACGACCCGTAAGGAAAAGAAACGGCTGGAGCAGTATTTCCAGACGGTTGTGAAAAATCTGCCCGGCGGGGTGGCCGTGGTGCGCTATGGGCCGGACGGCAGCATGACGCCGGAATACCTGTCTGACGGGTTTGCAGTCATGACCTCTATGACGCTTGAGGAAGCATGGGCGCTTTACCGCCAGGACGCCATGGCCGGCGTATATCCGGATGACTGGGATCATGTGAGAAAACAAATGGAAGCGTACATTGCCAGCGGGGAGAACCACTGGGAAATCGTTTACCGGCTCAAAACGGGCGAAGGAGGCTATCTATGGGTGAAAAATACCCTTTCCATGATTCAGAACGAGGAGGGGGAACAAAGGGTCTATGCCTTCTATCACGACATGACCCGGGAGCGGGAGGAGCAGGAGCGCATCCGCAGGCAGTATAACGAGCTGATTCTTCAGCATTACCGTGCGCCTGATCCCAACGCGGTGCTGGTGGGACACTGCAACATCACGCAAAACCGGATTCTGGAGATCATCGACCATACCGATTCCGATCTTTTGGGAACCTTTGGGATGGTCCGGGAAGAGTTTTTTACCGGGCTTTCCAGATTGGTGATGGATGATGGGGAAAGGCAGCAGTTTTTGCAGACCTATCTCAACGCCCCCTCGCTGGCCGCCTTCCGGCGAAACGATACCGAACAAATCCAGCGGTGCTTTATCAAGCTGCCCGGGGAACCTAAGGGGCGCTACGTGCAGATCAAGATGAACATGGTTGCTACGCCGGACAGCGGAGATGTCACCGGTATCCTGACAGTGACCGATGTGACCGAGCAGACCGTATCTGACCGGATTTTGTATCAGCTGTCGGTCTCGGGCAATGAATTCGTGGTGGATCTGGATTTGACGAGGGATAGTTACACGGTGATTTCCTGCAGCAAAAATGACGGCTGTCTCCCGCCCCGCACCGGGCGTCATTCCCAATGGGTAAAACGCATGCTCGAGGAAAAAGTGGTGCCCCGGGACAGGGAAGCCTACCAAAGGGGCCTCGACCCGCAGCAGATGCTTTTAAGGCTGCAGACGGGAGGATCTTATACCTTTGCTTTTTCCATTGTGGACGACAACGCAGATATCCGTACCAAAAACATGACGGTATTCGCCATTGATCTGCGTCTTGGAAGGGTGTGCCTTTCCAGAACGGATATTACCGATTCCCTTCGTGAACAGCAGGGGCTTTTGAATATGATGGCCTATACCTTCGAGTTGATGGCGTTTATCGACGTTCGAAAGAAAAGCCTGACCATGTATACCCGCCGGACGGTACTGGAAAACCTTCCGCCTTACTGTATGGACCATTACGATACCAATGTGAAGAAATTCGTCGGTCATTATCATCTGGATGAGGAAGAAGGGCAGGCGCGCACCCAGTTTCAGATCCAGACGATTCTGAAGAAGCTAGGCGAAAAGCCGGCCGGGTACGATTTTGTTCTCCCTTATCGCGACGAGGAAGGACTGCGGTATAAGCAGGTCAATGTCCTTTGGGGAGATGAGAACCACAGGACCGTGTGCCTGGTACGGGCGGATGTGACCGATATGCTGGCGGCGGAACGGCAGACCAAGGAAGCACTGGAAAAAGCACTGGCCGCTGCAAAAAAGGCAAACAGGGCGAAAAGCGATTTTCTGTCCGCGATGAGCCATGATATCCGCACGCCTATGAACGCCATTATGGGAATGACGGCGCTGGCGGTGGCCCATTTGGACGACCGAGACCGGGTGGCCGACTGCCTGCATAAAATCTCGATTTCCTCCAAGCACCTGCTGAGCTTGATTAACGACGTTCTCGACATGAGCAAAATTGAGCAGTCTAAGGTTACTTTCAACCGGATGAAAGTTTCCCTTCCTGAGCTGCTCGACCAGCTTTCCGCCATGATGGGTCCCCAGGCCCGGGCCGCCGGACTGCGGTTTACCATAGTCACCCAGGAAATCCGCCATGCCTGCTTTTATGGCGATCCCCTGCGCATCAACCAAATCCTCATCAATTTATTGAGCAACGCCATCAAGTTCACGCCAAAGGGAGGACGGGTGGATTTCCTGGTAGAGGAAACGGATGCCAGACAGCCGGGGCTGGCCTGCTACCGGTTTACCGTCAGCGATACGGGAATCGGCATGTCACAGGAATTTCTCCCCCATCTTTTCGAGCCCTTTACCCGCAGCCCGGGTGCTGCGCGGGTTGAGGGAACGGGGCTTGGCTTGAGCGTGACCAAAGGGCTTTTGGACCAAATGGGCGGACACATCTCGGTGGAAAGCCGGGAAAACCACGGATCGGTGTTTTGTGTAGAGCTGGTATGCGAAATTGCGCCGGCACAAGAAGCTGTACACCCAAAGGATCTCGCAGGAGCATCCTCGAATGGAGCGGAGCAGATGCCGCTTGCTGGCTATCGTTTCCTGGTAGCGGAGGACAATGCCATCAATGCGGAAATCCTCTGTGAGCTGCTTGCCATGTTCGGAGCTGAAAGCGAGGTGAGAACGGACGGAGTCCAGACGGTGGAGGCTTTCTGTGCTGCGGCTGAGGGTGCCTATGACGCGATTTTGATGGACATTCAGATGCCGCAGATGAATGGTTATGAAGCCACCCGCGTCATTCGGGAAACCGGCCGGCCGGACGCAAAGCGCATTCCGATCATTGCCATGACGGCCAATGCCTTTGCCGAGGACGTACAGGCGTCGTTGGACGCGGGAATGACCGCCCATATTGCGAAGCCCATCGACGTAGAGGTGCTGCGGGATACGCTGGCCGGCGCATTAGGGCGTCATGAAAACAAAACGCATTTATAAACCGAAATCGGAAGAATTCAGACCGCTTCGCCATGCATGCGCGAGGGCGGCAAAGAAAGGCGTCTCAAATAAGACGCCTTTCTTTGCCCATATGGATAAAACCGGGAACCTGCTGAGGTGCTGTGCAGATAAATCGCATTTATGGATATGTTGAACGGAGAAAAATCCGTTCGGTTTATCGCTGGGATGGAAGGGCTCGAGCGTGTGCAGAAGCGAATGGGCCTGTCCGAGTTTAGCTCGTCGGAGAAAAATGTCGGAATAGGTTGTACCTTTATGTGGCTGCTGAATATCTGGCTTCGATCTTCAAAATGAAAGAAAGGTAGATACCTAACTAAATTCCCATGTGCTTGCAGAGACGGAAAAACCGTGATGGAACCTACACCCGATCAGCCTGCAAACAAAACCTGGCCCTTGTTTTTGGAAAGAATGTATGCTATACTTCAAATGTAGTTAGTTATAACTAACTACATTTGAAGTAACGGTTTGGAAAATGTTCTTTTGAGGAAAGGATGATAAGCCGTATGAAGGAAACTTTACGAATTGAACGGATCACCGGACGGGAAATCCTCGATTCCAGAGGAAACCCTACGGTAGAAGCGGAGGTACAGCTAGCGGATGGGACGGTCGGCATGGGCGCCGCTCCCAGCGGCGCTTCCACCGGAGAATTCGAAGCGCTGGAGCTGCGGGATGGGGACCAAAGCCGCTATGCAGGCAAAGGGGTTTGCAAGGCGGTGAAGCATATCAACACGGTGATTGCTTCCTCCCTCAAGGGACGCAACGCCGGCAACATTTACGAAGTGGACCAGGCGATGCTCGCGGCGGACGGGACGAAGGACAAATCCAATCTAGGCGCCAATGCGATTCTAGCCGTTTCCATCGCTTGCGCCAGGGCGGCAGCCTGTTCGCTGCACCTTCCTCTTTACCGCTTTTTGGGCGGAGTCAACGGAAACCGGCTGCCGGTTCCCATGATGAACATTTTAAATGGAGGCGCCCATGCGGCCAACACGGTGGACGTACAGGAATTCATGATTATGCCGGTTGGGACGCAAAGCTTTCGCGAAGGGCTGCGCTGGTGCGCGGAGGTGTACCACGCTTTAGCGGCTCTCCTGAAATCTAAGAGTCTTGCTACCGCTGTTGGCGATGAAGGGGGATTCGCCCCGAATTTGGCCGGAGATGAGGAAGCCCTCGAGTACATTGTGGAAGCGATTGGGAGGGCAGGATATGAGCCTGGAAAGGACTTTGTGCTGGCCATTGACGCGGCCTCCAGCGAATGGAAAGGGGAAAAGAAAGGAGAGTACCGGTTGCCCAAGAGCGGCAAGCGGTTTACTTCCGTGGAGCTGACCGCCCACTGGGCGAAACTTTGTGAAAACTATCCCATCTATTCCATTGAGGACGGATTGGACGAGGAAGACTGGGAAGGCTGGCAGATGCTGACCAAGGCACTGGGTAAAAAGGTCCAGTTGGTGGGGGACGACCTATTTGTGACCAATACCGAACGCCTGGCCAAAGGCATCCGCCTGGGCTGCGGCAATTCTATTCTCATCAAGCTCAATCAGATCGGCACGGTTTCGCAGACCCTGGAAGCCATCAAAATGGCCCACAAGGCCGGTTATACCGCTATTGCGTCCCATCGTTCCGGGGAAACGGAGGACACCACCATTGCCGATTTGGCGGTGGCTTTGAACACCTGCCAGATCAAAACCGGAGCTCCCAGCCGCAGCGAGCGGGTGGCCAAGTACAACCGCCTTTTGCGCATGGAGGAAGAACTGGGGCAAAGCGCTGTCTATCCCGGATTTGAGGCGTTTTGCATCACCCGATAGGTATTTATTGCAGCTGTTTTTTTCTAGTTGTAGTAAGGAGGGATTCGGATGCAGGCGGTTTTATGGGCATCGCTGGGAACCGGTTTTACGTTCCTAATGACGACGCTGGGTGCCGCCCTGGTGTTCTTTTTTCGAAAGACGGTCAGCACCAGGATTCAACGTATTTTTCTCGGCTTCGCGGCGGGAGTGATGATTGCAGCGTCCGTGTGGAGCCTGCTGATCCCGGCCATTGAAGAAGCGCAGGAAACCGGCGGAATCGGGTGGATTCCGGCGGCAGGCGGTTTTATTCTGGGGATTGCTTTTCTGATGGGGCTGGATGTCCTGCTCCCCCATCTGCATTTGGACGCGAAAAAGCCGGAGGGCCTTCACTCCTCTTGGAAACGGACGACGCTGCTGGTCCTGGCAGTCACACTGCACAACATTCCCGAGGGGATGGCGGTAGGCCTTTCCTTTGCCTTGGCCGCCCAACACGCGGGGGATGCCGCCTCGTTGTCCGCCGCAGCGGCGCTGGCCCTCGGCATCGGCATTCAGAATTTCCCGGAAGGCGCTGCCGTTGCTTTGCCGCTTCGGCAGGAAGGCGTCTCTACGGGCAGATCCTTTTTCTACGGCAGCATGTCCGGCATGGTCGAGCCTGTCTTCGGTATCGTTGTGGTACTGATTGCTGGAACCATTCAGCCGCTGATGCCATGGCTGCTGTCCTTCGCTGCCGGCGCCATGATGTACGTGGTGGTGGAGGAGCTGATTCCGGAGGCCCATCTGGGCGAGCATTCCAACAGCGGAACTCTAGGCGTAATGGCAGGCTTTCTGATTATGATGGTGCTGGATGTGGCGCTGGGCTGAGAAAGGACCGATTCAGCCGTCACCATAGGATCGCCGGTCATTGAAAAACGGACGGTCCAGTGCAAAAACAAGGATTGACAATGTTTTCACAAGTGCTATCATAATCTTGGGTTTCCCGCATATCCTATTGAAAATATCGGAGGTGTAACTATGGGGATATTTGACGGAAAGGTCGCCATCATTACCGGCGGCGGAAAGGCAAAGTCCATCGGCTACGGAATCGCGGTGGCTTATGCAAAGGAAGGGGCCAACCTGGTCCTGACCGGACGCAATGAGCAGAAGCTTCTGGACGCCAAAGAGGAGCTGGAGCGGCTTTACGGCATTCAGGTTCTGCCGATGCAGGCCGATGTAAACCCAGAGGACGAATCGGAGGAACGGGTCAAACAGGTAGTGGAAAAAACCATTGAGGTTTTTGGCCGCATCGACGTCCTCATCAACAACGCCCAGGCGTCTGCTTCCGGAATTCCGCTGGCCATGCAGACGAAGGAACACTTCGATTTGGGAATCTATTCAGGGCTTTACGCCACTTTTTATTATATGCGGGAATGCTATCCGCACCTGAAAAAGACGCAGGGCTCGGTTATCAACTTCGCCTCCGGGGCGGGGCTCTTCGGAAATGCAGGCCAGGCTTCCTATGCCGCTGCCAAGGAAGGGATACGCGGACTTTCCCGCGTCGCTGCAACCGAGTGGGGAAAGGACAACATCAATGTCAACGTGGTCTGCCCTCTTGCGATGACCTCTCAGCTGGAGAATTTCCGGGAATCCTATCCGCAAGCCTATGAAAAGAACCTGCGGGCAGTTCCTATGGGCCGCTTTGGCGATCCGGAAAAGGACATCGGCCGCGTTTGCGTGCTGCTGGGCTCTCCTGATTTCAAATACATGTCCGGCGAGACACTTACGCTGGAAGGCGGTATGGGCCAGCGCCCCTGACAAATCCATCGACAAAGGCGGCATCATAAAATGGATGCCGCCTTTGTCGATAGGTGGGCGGAGAAAAGGCATGCTTGACAATGGGTACTTTTGCAGATATACTTTTCATATAGATATGAAAAGTATGAATTTGGAGGGCCATTATGTCGATGCCGAAAGGAAAGCACATTTTTGGAACCGTTAAGGTTGGGGAACGAGGGCAGATTGTCATCCCCAAAGAAGCGAGAGAGCTTTTTCACATTCATCCCGGGGATACCCTACTTGTTCTGGGGGATGAAGAACAGGGACTGGCAGTGGTAAAGGCTGATGTGATGAAAGAGGTTGCAGTCAAAATCCTCAAAGGCCTAGGACAATGGGACGGGGGACACAACCATGGCGAATAACACGGGATGGATTCTCCCTTTCCTTTTGGCTGCCGATTTGCTGATTCCTTTTCTTTTGGCACCGGCGTATCACGGATACCGTCATCATATACAAGTAATGAGCGTGCTGGGAAACGCCAGAGCGCCCTTTCGCCTTTTGTACAAGATTTGGCTTGTGGCGTTAGGTTTTCTGCTTCTAATTTGCGATTTCGAAATATACCATCTGGTCGCGGAACAGTCCGCCTTCCTTGCCGCCGTGTTATTTGCCGTTGTGGCCGTTTACGCCGCAGGCGCATGTATCTTGGCGGGGTTCTTTTCCGTCGGGGAAACCAAACAGATGAATACCAGAAAGGAAAAAGTCCACGGATACAGTTCGGCCATTGGTTTTCTGTTTTTGACCTTTGCACCGTTGCTGGTCAGTCTCTATTTCTTTCAGACAAACTACGCAGTATGGGGAGTGGCTTCGCTTGTCTGTTTCCTTTTGGCCGTACTGTTTTTTACGTTGTTTATTCTCGCAGACAAACCTTCATATCAAGGTACGGTTGTTGCATGGGAAGGCCTGTGGCAGAGGCTCTCTCTATTGTGTATGTATCTGCCGCTGGCGTTTCTTTGTCTGACAGTCCATTAAGCGGGCGCCGTGAGGGTTGTCCATCACAGCAATTTTTGCACCCGCAACTTGACAAGACCAGCCATGCGGTGCTACAATGCAACCGAAGATGAGCGGATGCCATTCGTGTTGGAAAGGTATCCGCTGTTTTGAGACAAAAGGTTAGTTTTTGCTAACTAAATTTGTGATTTCTTTCCTGCCATTCGGTTTTACAGGCCCCATAAAAACCCAAGGTATCATAACCAGATGAGAAAGGATGAGCTTCATGACGAAAATAACTTTGCAAATCGACGGAATGCAATGCGGAATGTGCGAAAGCCATGTAAATGATGCGGTTCGAAATGCGTTCCCGGTGAAAAAGGTGACCTCTTCCCACAGCAAGGGACAGACAATCATTCTCGCAGAGCGGGAGATCGACCAAACTAAGCTCAAGGAAGCCGTTGATGCAATGGGGTATCGGGTGGTTTCCGTTAAGAGCGAGCCGTACGAGAAGAAGGGGTTTTCGCTGTTTGGTAAATGAGCTTCTATGGGATACCTGTAGAACTGCATACCACTATACTGTGGTGATATGCGGTTCTCGGCGGAGGAAGAAAGCGAAAGGGGAGCCGATCAGAAAGGTTCGTATGGAGTCATGTTCGTGTCCAATCAAGCATTTTGGAATGACGCTGCAAAGTTTTTTTAGGGTTGTCCTTTCTGAATGAGCCGCTGTTTTTGCAGGTTAACCGTCCGGGCTGGAGGGTCAAATGGGAAAAGCTTGTCATTTTCCCCGTCCTTTTGCCAGAAAAATTCCTTTACAGAAAAGAAACGGAATGCTATACTATCTATCAAAAGAGCTTTTCTCTCTCGTACAAAGTTCGATGGTTTTTCCGCAATCAGGAAAAATGTCTTTTTCTGTTTCGTTCCTTTTAGGCGAAGCAAACGGAAATGGGTTGTGTATTCCGGCACTTTTTTCTCTTTGCGGTAAAATGAATTCAGCCTTGGGGAAGGGTATTTTTTTGAAGAATAGGTTAGCTATTGCTAACCTATTTGAAACGCTCTTTTGTTTTACTAGCTTATCGAAGCGGAAGGTACCTATCAAATCAAAGCCGAATGCGGCTTTTTGTTTGCTGAATGGTTAGCTTAAGCTAATTAAAACTGGCGAATGTGCTTCTCATCAAAAAGGAAACCAGTTATCTTACGCCGACCGATTGCGTAGGATAAAGAAGCGGAGAATCTCGGAGTGCTCGATATGATATGGAAAAGGAAAGCCGTGTTTTCCTGAGAAAAACCGCGGAACAAAGGAACCAAGCATAGGAGAAAAAACAAATGGCAAAAAATATCGAAAGCAAACGAGAAAGGGAAAAAGAACTGGTTTCCCAAATGATCGCATACTATTGCCGTAAAAAACACTCCGGCAAAAAAGGCCTGTGTCCGGAGTGCGCCCAGTTGAATGCCTACGCCCAAAAAAGAAGCGACATCTGTCCGTTCATGGAGACGAAAACCTTCTGTTCAAATTGCCGGGTGCATTGCTATCGGCCGGACATGCGGGAAAAAATTCGGCAGGTCATGCGTTTTTCCGGTCCGCGGATGCTGTTTCATCACCCTATTACAGCCATCCGCCATGTGATCGAGACAAACAAAGAGAAAAAGAGATTGGAGAATCCCAAATGAGAGAAAAAATCTTGCAACCATTTTCTGTAAAAGATATTGTGTTCCTGGCTATCATTTCGGCGGTGACACTTTGCACCTGCGCCGTCATGCCGTTGGTTGCCAGCCTGCAAACAGTGGTTTTCGGTATCGCTCAGGTGGTAACGGGACTACAGATTTCGGTTTTCTTTGCTATTGGGTTGATGAAAATTCGCAAATCCGGTTCCCTTTTTATCCTCTCCCTCTTAACGGGTCTTTTTCAGCTGTTGATGGCGCCGCCGATGTTTTTCTCCAATATCGTGATCGGCCTTCTCATTGAACTTTTGGTAATCCTGGTTTTTCGCGGCTACCAGAAGGACAGCACAATTTTTTTGGCGGTACTTCTTTACAATCCCCTTTCTCTGCCCTTTAATTTCCTCTATAATTTGCTTTTCGGCAGGGAAGCAATGGTTGCAGTGGCTACGAACGCACCGTGGATTACGGTATTGATGACGCTGGCGGTCATTGCGATTTCGGCGTTGGGTGCCTGGATCGGCATCAAAATCTCCAGGGAACTTAAAAAGTCGGGAGCAATGAAAAAGTGAGCGAAAAATTATTGGTGAAACGTCCGATTTACCCGGTGATCGGGCTGGTTTCTTCCATCGTGATCCTCGTGTTTGGACTCATTACGGCGAAAAGCGCCGCTTGTATTTGGTTCCTGAGCGGGATGTGGATGCTGTTTTTGGCGTTCGGCTATTGGAGGTCTTGTTTGGCGGTTCTGCCGGCCGCTGCTTTGCTGTGCGCCGTTCTGGCGGGAATTACCTATGCCATTTCCAAGGACGTGCAGGCGACGTATGCGGCAGTTAACCGCATTCTTGCTATCTGTGTGGCGGTGGTTCCAGGGCTTGCTCTGCCGCCGATTGATCTGGTGCGCAATTTTTCTACCCTGCGTGTTCCGCGTGTGATTACTCTGGGCATGATGATCACCCTCACCTTTTTCCCATTGCTCGGCGGGGAGGTCAGGCAGGTACGCGAGGCCATGAAAACCCGGGGTGCCGGCAGCTTTTTCAGCCCTCAGATTTTTTACCGCGCCTTTCTGATTCCGTTGGTTATGCGGCTTGTCAATATTTCCGATACCCTCGCCCTGTCGGTGGAAACGCGGGGCTTTACCAAAGAAGCAACGGATTGCTCGGTGTATAAAACGGTGAACCTGCGGCCTGTGGACCTTCTTTTTTTCCTGCTGGTTTTGACGGGCGCGGTATTGGCGGTGGTGCTATGAAGGCAATTGAACTGAAAAACGTGACCTTTTCCTATGAAGGCTACGAGCAAAAGGTGCTTAAGGACGCCAGCCTCTGGGTCGAATATGGAGAAATCGCCCTTCTCTCGGGATTTTCCGGAGAGGGGAAGAGTACAATTCTTTCTCTGATTGCGGGCATAATCCCAAACGTCACCCCTGGGAAAATGACCGGAGAGGTGCGCATCGGCGGCGAAAACATCGGCAGCTCAAATATGAGCCAGGTGTGCCGCAAGGTAGGGGTGGTGCTGCAAAATGCCGAGGCGCAGATCATCCAGCAGCTGGTGGAGGACGAAATCGCCTTCGGCTGCGAAAACTTCGCTTTTTCCCATGAGCGGATTGTCTCTGCCATCAACTGGTCCTGCCGCCAGATGAAGCTCGAGCCCAGATGGAAGACCAGAACCCTGTCCGGCGGGCAAAAGCAGCGGCTCATTACCGCCGCCACCCTTGCCACCGGGCAGAAAATCCTGGTTCTCGATGAGCCGCTTGCCAATCTTGACCGTCCCGGGGCGGCACTTTTGATGAACACCCTGCGCAAGCTTGCCGCATCCGGTTACGCGGTACTGGTGGTGGAGCACCGGCTCGACCTGGTGCTTCCCTTCGTAGATACCGTATGGAGCATTCGGTCCGGCCGGGTATCAAGGGTGGAAAATAAGACGCAGTACCTTTCCTCTCAGGCTCAAATTATCCAGGATGCGTGCCGCCCGATCCGTCCGTCCGGCCAAATCCTTCAGCTTCATCACGTCGGCTTTGCCGTGAAGGGACGGGAAATCCTTAAAGACATTACCGTTGATATCAAAAAAGGAGAACGGGTCCTGCTGCTGGGAGAAAACGGCTGCGGAAAAACGACCCTTCTTCGCCTGATTGCCCGGCTTTATTCCCCAACAAAGGGAAAGATTACGCAGGAAATCGAGGAAAGTCTTGGCCAGAAGCCAAAAGGAACCCGCGCCTGGTTCAAACGGGTCGGCGTGGTGTATCAAAACCCGAACTATCAGCTGTTTATGCCCACCGTCTGGCAGGAAATCGCCTTTGGTGCCCAATCTCAGGAGCACGCCCGGGAAATCATGGAACTGTTTTCCATCACCCATCTGGCTGACCGGCATCCCCACTCCCTCTCAGAAGGGCAGAAGCGCCGGGTGTCCATTGCGGCGGCGGTGGCATCCAATCCATCCGTCCTCCTTCTGGATGAACCAACGGTAGGACAGGATTACGCCGGGCTAAAAGAAATGGTGCAGATTCTAAACCGGCTCCATGAGCAGAGCGGGAATACCATGATTACCATCACCCATGACCTGCGCTGTGCCGAAGCTCTCTGCGACCATGCCGTGCGGGTGGAAAACGGCGTGGTGGCACAGGAAGGCGGCAAAGAGCTGGTTCACCGGTACTTTCATGGGAAGGAAACCGCGTATGCGGGAAGCTCCCGTTAGCCCTGCCTTCTTTCCCATGCCGGTCAACGAAACAAGAGGCACTTTCCGCGGACACCGACGCAGCATGCAGGCGGTGTCCGCTTTTTTTGTTTACATCTTTGCCGGCATCCGCTATGATAAAGGAGAATATACCGGCGCGGCCTTGTCTGGAAAGGCCGGATGCAAACCAAAACAAAGGAGAAGGGGAATACGGTATGACGCAGGCATTTGTGCAAGAGCAGGTGGCGCTGCTTTCCTCTAAAAATGCGAAGGTCGGCTGTGCGGCTATGAGTACGCTGCTGGAGGTAAGCTGCGAAACCGATATGGCTTATCCTCATATGGGGGAATTCTTTGCGCTCCTGGAAAGCGAAAACTCCTATCTGCGCGTAAGGGGAATGTTTCTTCTTGCTGCCAACGCCAGATGGGATGCCAATAATCTGATTTCTGAACGGTTCGGCCGGATTGCGCTGCTCATTTCCGACAAAAAGCCGATCGTTGCAAGGCAATGCATCAAGGCGCTTACGGAAATTGCAGAGTGGAAACCCGGATTGCGGGAAACCATTGCATTGGCGCTCCAAAATGCGGATTTTTCGTTTTATGCGGACAGCATGCGCCCTCTTCTGGAACAGGATCGGGAACGGCTGCTGGGGGCGCTGGCGGTGAAATAAAAAGAAAAACGGAGCGCGCCCATATTTTTGGATACCAGGAAGCCCGATGTAAAACCTCTTCTCGGCCGGGATGAAACACCCGCAGACACTCGCCTGCGGGTGTTTTTTGCAGGAAAACGGAAAGTGTGCTTGACATTCTTCCAGAATGAGGTATACTGTTTGATATGGAAAGTAAACTTTCCGTCTGGGAAGGAGGGGAAGCGTCTTGAAAAACCGGCTCGAGGAGATACGCAAAAGCCGTGGAATCAAGCAAGAGGAGTTAGCCAGCGCTCTCGCGGTATCGCGGCAGACGATCGGTTCCCTGGAAAACGGTCGGTATAACCCATCCATCCTTCTGGCGTTTAAAATCGCCCGGTATTTTGACATGCACATTGAAGACATCTTTATCTATGAGGAGGATGGGGTATGAAAAAGAAGGGAACTGCTTATTGGCTGGCCGGAGCTGGGCTTCTGCTCTTGGCGGCGGGATTTTTGCTGCTCAAAACCATCGAAGAGCCTCAAGGGATGATGCGGGTGCTGCCGTATGTTCTGACCGGCTTCGGCTGCGGTATCTTCGGGCACGGAATGGGGAAGGCCGTGGAGCGCAGGGTGATGAAAAACAGCCCTGAAGTCGCCAGGCAAAGGGAGATCGACGCTAAAGACGAACGCAATGTGATGCTAGCAAGCCTGGCCAAGGCGAAGGCCTTCGACTTGATGACCTACGTGTTCGGCGCGCTGATGGTTTCCTTTGCACTGATGGGAGTGGATCTGGCGGCGGTGTTGCTGCTGGTGGCTGCGTACCTGTTTGTGGAAGGATACGGCATCTACTGCCGGGTCCGATATGAAAAGAAAATGTAATCTCGATTTTGCATGCGGTTTCCTTTGAAGCTTCTGCATCGGCGCAGGAGCGAAAGAAACCTTGTATCTGCGCAGACCGAAAGGAGAAAAGCATGAAACTGATCATTGAACATCTTTCCAAACGCTTTGAGAAAAAGGAAGTCTTACGGGACATTGATTTCACCTTTGAAAGCGGTAAAATTTACGGCCTTCTGGGAAGAAACGGCGCCGGCAAGACCACTCTGTTCAACTGTCTCAACCGGGACATCCAAACCGATGCCGGAAGCTTTTATCTGCAGGAGGATGGAACGCGTAGAGAGGTGAAGGCCCAGGACGTGGGATATGTGCTGTCCACCCCTGCCGTTCCCGAGTTTCTCACCGGCCGGGAATTCCTGAAATTTTTTCTGGATATCAACGAAAAAAGCATCCAAAATCCGAAGACCATCGACGCATACTTCGATGAGATAAGCATCGAGCCGGAGGACCGGGATAAGCTATTAAAAGACTATTCTCACGGCATGAAAAACAAGATGCAGATGCTCATCAATATTATCGCCCAGCCGAATCTCCTTCTTCTGGATGAACCGCTCACCTCCCTGGACGTAGTGGTGGCGGAGGAGATGAAGCAGCTGCTGCGCTCTCTGAAAAAAGGGCGCATCACCATCTTTTCCACCCACATTATGGACCTGGCGCTGGACTTGTGCGACGAAATTGTCCTTTTAAACCACGGAATCCTGGAGGTGGTGGACCAGGCAAACCTGGACAGCCGTGAATTTAAGGACAAGATCCTCGCGGTATTGCGGGAGGAAGGCCATGAATAGAACGTTGCAAATCTCCTTTTCCCTGAAAAACACTTACCGGGTCAACAGCATTCTCTATTCCCTCAAGCAGATTCCGCTTTTGAAAAGGCTTCTTCCTCAAACCCTGTATCAGGTGCGCGGTCTTAAAATTTTCGCCAATGTCCTGTCGGCCGTCTGGGAAGTGATTTCGGTTTTCCTTGGCAAGCTTCTCTACTTCGCTACCATGGTGACGGGAGTCGGGTTTCTTTATAAAACGGCGGTGCCGGAGCAGGTGTTTTTACATATCCTTCTGTTTTTGACCGTCATCGGCTCCTTTGCCAACACCTATCTGTTCAACCCCAGCCGGGATAAGTACTACGCTATGATTCTCATGCGCATGGACGCGAAGGAATATGCGCTGGCAAACTACGGATATGCCCTTTTGAAGGTGTTTCTCGGGTTTCTTCTCTGCGGCCTCCTGTTTGGCCTTATGCAGGGGGTTGCGGTCTGGCAGTGCCTTCTTATTCCGTTCTTTGTGGTAGGACTGAAGCTGACAATGGCGGCCTCCTCCCTGTACCACTACGAGAAAACCGGAAAAGCCGCCAACGAAAACGGCCTGACCAAATACGCCTGGATCGGTATGGTTCTTTTGCTGGCGGCCGCTTATGGCCTGCCCGCTTTTGGAGTGGTGGTTCCGTCTGCGGCGGTGGCGGTGCTGATGTTGCTTTCCATCCTCTTGGGCGGGGCTGCGCTTTATAAGATCGTTACCTTCCGGGAATACCGGGAAATGTACCAGCAGATTCTGGCGCAGTCCATGCAGCAGATGGACACAGCCAAAGAAAAATCCAGACAGACGACCCAAAAGGTCATTTCCGCGGATTTCAGCATTACCAGCAGACGAAAGGGATTTGAATACCTAAACGAGCTGTTTATCAAGCGCCATCAGAAAATCCTTTGGAAATCCTCCAAGCGGATTGCGGTGGTCTGCCTGTGCCTGGTTTTGGGAATCCTGCTGGCTTTTTACCTGGTGCCCGAGATCAAGGAGAAGTCCAATGAACTGCTTTTGACCTTTCTGCCCTACTTTGTTTTCATCATGTACGCCATCAACCGGGGAACGGGGTTTACCAAGGCGCTGTTTATGAACTGCGACCACAGTCTGCTCACTTATTCCTTCTATAAGCAGCCCAATCTGGTGCTCAAGCTGTTTCGCATTCGCTTGCGGGAAATCATCAAGATCAACCTCCTTCCGGCCTTTGTGGTCGGCGCTGGTCTGGCGCTCCTGCTTTATGCTTCCGGAGGGACGGAGCATTGGCTCAACTACGGGGTGCTCTTCGTCTCCATTCTTTCCATGAGCGTCTTTTTCTCGGTGCATTATCTCACCATCTATTATCTCTTGCAGCCCTATAACGCGGGGACCGAAATGAAGAGCGGAACCTATCAAATGGTGCTGTCCGCCACCTATTTCGTCTGTTTTTTCCTGATGCAGCTGCGAATGCCCACCCTGGTCTTCGGAGCGCTGTGCATTGCATTCTGCATTCTGTACTGTGTGGTGGCCTGCGTTCTAGTCTACCGGTTTTCCCCGAAAACCTTCCGGCTGCGCGCATAGGCGCCGGCTTATAGTAGTCATATCGCAAGGAAAACCGCAGGGCAGTCAGGACGGTTAGAGGCGGACCCTAAGGACAACTCAAAAACTGCCAGGCGGCGCAAAACAAGGAGGATGCAACTATGGACCTAATGAAGCAGTGTGAAATCTGGAATGAAAAAGAGGAATATCGAGCCATCATCGACGCCATCGAAGCGCTGCCGGAGGCGGAGAAGACGCCGGCGCTGGTCAGCGAGCTGGCGCGGGCGTATAACAACCGGGCCCAGGTGGGGGACCGGGTACAGTTTGAACGTGCGGTGGAGCTGCTCAAATCGGTGGAGGAGCACTTTCAGGACGAACACAATTGGAATTACCGCATCGCCTACGCCTATTATTACCTGGATGAAGAGGGTCCGGCCCTTCGCCACTTCGAGAAAGCGCTTGAAGCCCGGCCAGGCGATGCGGATACCCAGGAATTCATAGACGACTGCCGCCGCCGGCTGGCGGCGCCCCGGTTTGAGAAGACGTTCCGGCAGCGGACAGAGGAAAGCTGGACAGCATTTCTGCAAGGCGAGGAGGAACTGCGCAAGCTGCTTGACCAGAAAAAACAGGCCGCTGTGGGCGAAGAGCTGATCGCCAAGTGCGAAAAGCTGCTGGCTCCCGCCTTTCACGATATCGCCTTTGAGCTGGGCTTCAACGGGGAAAAGTACGAGCTCATCCTGACCCCGGAAGGAAACCGCGCCAAACTTTTTGAATTGGTCTATTTTCAGCGCCGGGCCCCTCAATCCCTTCTGGAGCGTTGGAACGTGCTGGTGGGCCGGCAGCCTTCCCAAGGCTTTGGGCTGCGGGCGTTCGGGCAGGAAATCGCGGGGAAGGATGTGCAGGTATGGGCGAAGACAACGGAAAACGGCCAGGTTTCCCTGGCGCTTTTCTGTGAAAAGCTGCTGCCCATGCTCAAAGAGGACGAAGGCAAAGCCTGGTGGATGCTGTCCATCCTGCTCGACCAGGTATTGGGAGAAATTCAGGCGATGGCGCTGGTTGAGAATTTTGACGTACTGGATGCGCCGCGGGACGAGCCGGGAATTTCTATGGACTGCCTGCCTCAAACGCTAGAAGCCATGGGTTTAGACCTCGCGGGGAATCCGGAGCAGTTTCTGGAAAACGGATACATCGCTTATGAAATGGAACCTCAGCAGGATCCGGATGCGGACTGGCGTTTGGACGTGTACGCGGGCGTTACCCGCTGCCCGGTTTTGATCAACGAGTATCTGAGAGGGGACAGCGAAACCATGGACGCGTTTCATCTCGACGGCGCGGTGCCAGGCTTTTTCCTTTATCCGCTGGACTGCTTTGAAAAGGAAGAGGAACGAGGCAAGGCGGTGCTGGATTTTCGCGATGCGCTGGAAGCCGCCGTCCGCAAGGCGGCGGGGGAGGATGCGATTACCTTTCTGGGCGGAGCCACCGGGATATTCTGCGGGTATTTGGACTTTATCGCCTGGGACCTGCCGCGGGTTCTTTCTGCGGCGGCGGACTTTTTGAAGGACAGCCCCGTGCCCTGGGCGTCGTTTCATACCTTCCGCCGCAACGTGGGCGGCGTTCTACTGAAAAAGGAGGAAGCACAAACAGAATAGGCCTGGGTATGGAGCACCCTTTTACCGGGCCTTGGAAAGAATACAAAAGGTCCGCCGCCATTCTCCCGGCCATTTGGATGGGATAAACGGGAAGGCTGCGCACGCAGCCGCGGGGACAGGCCGCCTTGATTCGGAAAGGAGAAACGACCATGGATCAGCAAGAGCAGGTTTTTGAGCAGGATTTCAAGAAGGAAGCCCGGCCGGGCGGCCCCTTTTTGATGCAGCTGCTTTTCCGGGAGCCGGCACAGCTGCCGGACAAGGAACGGATGTGCTCCGTGATGACGCGGCGGCTCGGTCCAGTGGAATGCTTTTGGCACGATGAAAAAGGCGCAGGCTTTGCCGCGCAGAATTACCATTCCCAGTTTAAGGACGGAGCGGTTCCTCCCCAGCTGATGATTACCAGCTGCTCTTCCTTTTGCGGCGCCGACTTCGATGCGTTTCAAAAAAGCCAGATGTGGGACTGCATGGAGGACCGGGACCGGATTTTCGCTGAATGCCAATACCAGGTGATTGCCACCGACTTGCTGGCGGCGGGCCTGTCCGCCAAGGAGCGGGCACAGATGGATATGGATTTTATGGAAGCCCTTGTGGAACTGTATCCCGCTTGTGAGGCCGTTTATTTTCAAGCCTCCGGCAAGCTCTTTCCGATAGCGCGCATCCGCGGACACCAAATCCCTAGTGAGGCCCGCTTTGTCTATTTTGCCGTCAACGCCCGCTTTTTTCATATCCAGGGTACCGGCGACATGCTGGTGGACACCGTGGGAATGGGCACGCTGTTTTTGCCGGATGTGCAGTACCACTTTCATGGTATGGATCCCAACTGGGTGGTCAACCATGCCTATCACATGGCTTCCTACCTGCTTGACAACGATAATCCCATTCAGGACGGCGATACCATTGACGGAATGAAAGATGGGAAAATGAACCGTGCAATCCAGTGGGAATGCCGGTACGAAGAGGCGCTGGTCCAGCCGGTCAGAGAAGTCATCGACGTTTGCATGGGACCGTATGCCTCTGGAAATCGGGGACAGGGGGAAGAAGTATAACGGCGGGAATGATAAAACATACCGGTCTTTCGCAACATTGGAAACGCAAACAATAAAGCAAAACGGCCGTGGAGCAGACGCGAAAAAGCATCTGTTCCACGGCTGTTTTGCTCTGAGAATACGGCAAAAAGCGGGCTTCCAAAATTTATTGAAAAAAGTTCTTGACTTAGAGTCAACTCCAAGGACTATACTGGATTTCGGAAAAGGCAGGTGATTGGCGTAACCTCAAGCGGTAAAAACCTTGCAGGCAGTTCGCGGTTTGCAGGCAGGTCAAGCCTGGCATACCTTCCAAGCATGGAGAGACCAACGAATCTGGAGGACTTTTTATGGAATACGTAACCTTGAATAATGCAGTCAGAATGCCGGTGCTGGGCTATGGTGTCTATCAGGTGGATCCTAGGGAATGCGAGCGCTGCGTCTCTAATGCCATTGATGTGGGATATCGCTCCATCGACACGGCCCAAGCCTACCACAACGAAGGAGGGGTAGGTGAAGCCATTTCAAAATGCGGTGTTCCCAGGGAGGAACTGTTTCTGACAACGAAGGTGTGGATTTCCAACGCGGGCTATGAAAAAGCGAAAGCTTCCATTGAGCAATCCCTTCGCAAGCTGAAAACCGATTACATCGACCTGATGCTCATCCATCAGCCCTTCAACGACTACTACGGCACCTACCGCGCTATGGAAGAAGCCTATCGGGCCGGTAAGCTGCGTGCCATCGGTGTGTCCAACTTCTATCCAGACCGGCTGGTGGACCTGTGCAAATTCGTCGAGATCAAACCTGCGGTCAATCAGGTGGAGACCCATCCGTTTATGCAACAGCCCGATGCCCATGCGATCATGGAGAAATATGGGGTGCAGCATGAATCCTGGAGTCCCTTTGCAGAAGGCAAAAAGGGAATGTTTACAAACCCAGTCTTCAAAGGAATTGCGGACAAATACGGAAAAACCGTCGCACAGGTCATTCTTCGCTTTCTGATCCAAAGCGGTGTAGTGGTGATTCCCAAGACCACCCATCGGGCGCGGATGGCGGAAAACATCGACGTGTTTCACTTTACCCTTTGCGATACGGACATGGAAGAAATCCGTGCTCTCGACCAGGGTACCAGTGCGTTTCTTTCTCACCAGGACCCTGCGACGGTGGAATTTCTGACCTCGCTCAGCTGAGAAAAGGCTGTCTTGGAATAAGGCTGGATGCGCACGAAGCCCGGCACTGGCTTACAGGATGGTTTATCGCTTAAAGAACTTTGGCACTCAAAAGCTTGTGGAGGATGACAAGGTGACGATCAAAGAAGTCAGCGAAGCGTACCAAATTACGACGGACACCCTGCGGTACTATGAGCGGGTGGGAATGATCCCCGCCGTGACCCGTACCGCCGGAGGAATCCGGGATTATCAGGAAGCGGACCTGAAATGGGTGGAGCTCGCTAAGTGCATGAGGAGCGCGGGACTTCCAGTGGAAGCCATGATCCAATATGTGCGCCTCTATCAGGAGGGCGACGCTACCATTCCGGCAAGGCTGCAGCTGTTGGTGGAGCAAAAGGAAAATCTGCTAAGGCAGCGCAGCCAGATTGACCAGACGCTTGCCCGGCTCAATGATAAAATCAGCCGCTATGAAGTCGCTGTCAGAAACGGTAAGCTGACCTGGGATCCTTGAATGGATAAAATAATAACTAGGAGGAATGCGTGATGTTAGGAAACTTTTGTTATTCCAATCCAACCAAATTGTATTTTGGAGAAGACGCGCTGCACGGTCTAAGTGAGGAACTGAAAAACTACGGCAAAAACGTGCTGCTGGTTTACGGCGGCGGCTCGATCAAGAAAAATGGAATTTATGAGCAAGTGGTGGAGATCCTGAAGGCCGCGGGCAAGGAAATTTACGAGGATGCGGGCGTCATGCCCAACCCCACCGTGGAAAAGCTCTATGAGGGATGCCGCAGGGCGAAGGAGGGCCATGTGGACCTGATTCTTGCGGTCGGCGGCGGCTCCGTGTGTGATTATGCCAAGGCAGTCTCTGTTTCCACCTACTGTAAAGAAGATCCGTGGGAGAAATATTACCTGCGTATGGAAGATGTGGACAACAAAATCATCCCGGTTGGCTGCGTGCTGACCATGGTCGGCACCGGCTCGGAAATGAACGGCGGCAGCGTCATCACCAATCATGAGCAGAAGCGGAAAATCGGCCATGTGTTCGGCGACAATGTCTTTCCGAAATTTTCAATTTTAAACCCAACCTTTACGTTTACGCTGCCCGCCTATCAGATGACGGCCGGCTTCTTTGACATCATGTCTCATATCCTGGAGCAGTACTTTTCCGGCGAGGACGACAATACCTCCGATTATATCATGGAGGGCCTGCTGCGCTCTTTGATTCACAGCTCCAGAATCGCCGTGAAAAACCCAACCGATTATGAGGCGCGAAGCAACATTATGTGGACTGCCACCTGGGCGCTGAATACCCTTGTGGCGAAAGGAAAAACCACCGACTGGATGGTGCATATGATCGGCCAGTCCATCGGCGCCTTCACCGACGCGACCCACGGCATGACCCTGTCCGCCGTTTCCATTCCCTATTACCGGTATATTCTGCCCTATGGGCTTGCGAAGTTCAAAAGATACGCGGTAAATGTATGGGACGTCACCCCGGAGGGGAAGAGCGACGAAGAAATCGCCAAGGAAGGCCTCGACCGCATGGAAGCGTATATGAAGGAAATCGGCCTGGTTATGAACATCCGGGAACTGGGTGTTACCAACGAGATGCTCGACGGCATCGCGGAAGGCTCGTTTATCATGGACGGCGGGTACAAGACCCTGTCACATGAGGAAATTGTAGCAATTTTGAAGGAAAGCATGAGGGATGGGCAATGAAGAAGGTAACAGCCGGAAGAGAGGAACTTGGCGAATTTGCGCCGAAGTTTGCGCAGCTCAATGACGATGTGCTGTTCGGAGAAGTATGGGCGAGGGAAGAGCAGCTGTCTGCCAGGGACCGGAGCATCGTAACGGTTACGGCTCTTATGGCAAGCGGCATTCTCGACTGTTCTCTGAAGTTTCATATCCAGAATGCAAAGAATCACGGCGTTTCCAAAGAAGAAATGGCGGAGCTCTTGACCCATGCCGCCTTTTATGCAGGGTGGCCTAAGGCTTGGGCGGCTTTGCGTTTGGCCAAGGAAGTGTACGAAGAGTCCGAATGAAACCAGGATTTCTCCGCCAGTATATGAAAATTTAGATAAGGACATGTAGGACAGCCGAAACGGCCCTCCTGCATGTCCTTTTTATGATTAAACACGTATAATCCGAAAGAGCAACCGGATTTTGGATCAAAGCGTTCTTTTCCCCAAAAACTTAAGTAAGAATATCATTCCTCAAAGGATGTGGATATGCTATAATAAACAAAATCAAATATGCTTCAAGGCGGCGGGATGTTATAGGAGGCAACAAGAGAGAAGAGGTACACCAATGGAACATGGTACTTGCAGAAATGGGAAAAGAGCCGCATTGGTCTTTTTCTCTGTATTTTTATTCTGGATTCTGATTACTCCCATTGCTTCCTATGCCGCGAAAGAAGAACAAAAAGTCCTTCGTGTGGCGTTTCCCCAGCTGGAGGGATATACTGCGACTTCACCGGAGGGGGAACCTGTGGGGTTGGTGGTGGATATTCTCAATGAGGTGGCCAAGTACACAGGATGGAGCTATGAGTATGTTCCGGTAGAAAACAACAACATTATGGAGTCGTTTGAAGCGGGCGCCTTTGACCTGATGGGCGGACAGTATTACATAGAAGGTCTGGAAACGTATTACGGATATCCGGAGTATAACTGCGGGTACAGCAAACTGGTTTTGTTGGCACGGCGGGATGATTCCGCCATCAAAAGCTATGATCTCAACACGTTCAATGGAAAGACCATCGGCGTTTTTGACCGGGCAAAAGAGAATATCCGCCGCCTTCAGATTTATCTGGAACTGAATAATCTGGATTGTGAACTTAAATATTACAGTTATGAGCAGCTTCATGAGACGGGCAGCTTAAACCGGTACCTGGAGAGCGGCGAGGTGGATTTGCTGCTGGGAAGCAGCACGGCACCGGGAGGCGAGTTTTATGTAGCGGCTGCTTTCGATTCCCAGCCCCATTACATTGTGACCCGGCCGGAGGATCCGGAGACGCTGGATGCGCTCAACCGCGCACTGGAAAAAATATATGATGCGGACCCCAATTTTAACAAAAAGGTTTATGAAAAGAACTTTCCGAACACAGGCAATGTAAACCCTGTTTTAACCGCGGAAGAACAGGCCTATGTGCGGAGCAAGGAAACGGTGACAGTCGCGATTCCGTATGACTGGCATCCTCTGTTTTGCCTGAATAACGCCGATAGTCACGACGGCTTTACGGCGGATGTTTTCAAAGAAATCTCTGCATATTCCGGGTTGGCGTTTACTTATTTGTATTACGACAGCTATGGGGAGTCCCTTGCCGCGGTCCAGAATGGGGACGCCGATTTGCTTGGCTTTTTCCTGGACGCGGAGGAGGAAGCTCATAAACAGCATCTGGCGCTGTCGGCAGCCTATGCGCAGCTCAATTCGATTTTGGTACGAAATAAGGAATCTACATATCCTTCCGACCATCTGGTGGGAGCGGTTCTCAACGGGCAAAAACTGCCCGATTACGTGATCGCAGAAGAAGTGGTCTATTATACGGATATGACACAGGCGCTTGCGGATGTCAACAGCGGCAAGGTGGATTTTTTCTACGGCCTGTCCGCCCGTTTGGAAAAAATTATTCAGCAAAACAACTTTGTCAATCTGGTACAGGTGAATCTGGTTAACAACAGCCAGGGTATTACCTTTGCCCTTAAAAGCCCGGCTCAGCCGGAGTTGCTGTCGATCCTCAACAAAGCGGTCAACAATCTGACTGATGAAGAAAAGACGGTAATCAACAGCCGCAACCTGATTTCCATCGGAGAGTCGAGGATGACTCTGTCCAGCATCGTATATGCAAATCCGGGACTGGCGATTGCGGTGGTAACGGTTTTTCTGCTTTTGGTTTTCGGTGTTGTCATCGTGGTTGCAAAGTCCCGTCTGCACGCGGCCGCCATGCGCGGCGAGCTGGAAAAAGCGGAAGCGGGCAACCGGGCGAAAAGCGATTTTTTGTCTCGTATGAGCCACGAAATCCGTACACCGATGAACGCCATTGTGGGGCTTACGGAGCTGACCCAAACCATAGACGGGCTTCCGGAAAAAGCACAGGAAAATATGGAAAAAGTCAAATCCTCATCTCGCTATTTGCTCAGCCTGATCAACGATATTTTGGACATGAGCCGGATTGAAAATGGAAAAATGCAAATCGCAAGCGAACCTTTTTCCGTCAAAAGCATGCTCACAGAAATGGAAAGCATGATGAAGACGGAAGCGGAAAACAGGAAGTTGCGATTCCAGGTTAAGCAGACGATTCACAGCGAATGGGTAATGGGTGACCAGACCCGGCTGCGCCAGGTAATTCTGAACTTGCTTTCCAACGCCTTTAAGTTTACGCCGGCCGGAGGAACGGTGACGCTGTCTGCCGTGGAAGACACCGCCCCGCAAGGGGATGCGCGCGTTACCTTCCAGGTGGCGGATACCGGCGTAGGAATTGCACCAAAAGACCAGAAACGAATTTTTGAAAGCTTCGAACAAGTAGGTTCCCATGACTCCAAAAGCCAGGGAACCGGTCTGGGTCTTGCGATCAGCAGCAATATCGTCCATCTAATGGGCGGGGAACTGAAGCTCAACAGCAAGCCGGGGGAGGGGAGCGTGTTTTCATTTTCCATTACGCTTTCTCAGGCGGATCCTGCTCCCGCCGCTTGTGATCAATCTGTTCCTAACGATGCGCTTGTATTGCAGGGCATTCGAATACTGCTTGCGGAGGACAATGATCTCAACGCAGAGATCGCCATCGAATTGCTCAAAGTACAGGGGGCGCAGGTGGTTCGTGTGAACGATGGAAAAGCCGCTCTGGATGCCGTTGAGACAAGCAAACCGGAAACCTTCCAGGCCATTTTGATGGATATCCGGATGCCCCAGATGAACGGGCTGGAGGCTGCCCGCCGGATCCGTTCGTTATCTCGTCCGGACGCGCGGACGATCCCGATTATCGCCATGACGGCGAACGCGTTCCAGGAGGACGTACAAGCGGCGCTGGAGGCGGGTATGACCGGATTCGTGCCAAAGCCCATTGATGTAAACCAGCTGTACCGGGAATTGCACAATGCCATTATGCACAATAAGCAAAAGAATCCATGATCTTTGAATTTGGAAAAGCACAAAGGCCGCCTCTTAAAAGAGACGGCCTTTGTGCTACCAGGATCGACGACTTTATTCCTCCAGGGGCAGATTCTGAAACGCCTGAACAGGAGCTTGGCAGGCACCATTTTTGCATAGATACCATGCCGCCCCATGTTCCGGTATCGGATAGCCGGCCGTAAAGGGGGCGCATTTGGCGAGGGCTTGGGCATTTTCCCTTGTCTTCACCAGAATGTACAGGCCGTCCGCCGGATGTGTCATGAGATATTGCCGAAGTTCTTCCGGGACGCCTTTGTCTTTCACACAGATCAGCTCCCGATGGGGGTACAAGGCATCCGCCAGCGCAAGCAGGGAAAAGCTGTGTCCGGCCGGATAGCGTTCGATTTCTCCTGCCAGAAACGTAAACTGGCGGTCGGCCGCCTCCTGCCAGAACGGATCACCGGTCAATCCTGCAAGCCGCTGCAGCACCATAGCGGCCACCGCGTTTCCCGAGGGGATTGCACCGTCATAGGTTTCTTTCGGGCGGGCGATGAGCGGCTCGGCATCGGCGGCGGTGATGTAATATCCGCCGTGCTCTTTGTCTTCAAAAAGCTCCATCATCTGCCGCGCCCGCAAAAGCGCCTGCTCCAGGTCGCGCACCGAAAAGGTCAGGCGGTATAGCTCGGTCATGGCCAGGGCGTAAACCGCGTAGTCCTCCAGCTGTCCGTCGTGGGCGGCTTCCCCGTCACGCCACCGCAGATACAGCCGGTTTCGCTCGTCCGTCATGCTTTTCTCAAGGAACCGGACCGCTTTCACCGCCGCATTGCCGCAGGCTTCCTCTCCAAGGACCTGGCCGGCCTTCGCAAGGGCAAGGATAGCCCATGCGTTCCAGCTGAGCAGCACCTTGTCGTCCTTATGAAGACGGGTACGGTTTAAGCGGTATTGGAGGAGTTTTTGCAGCCGCTTGTCATCGGCCGAAAGAGGGGGTTTTGTCTGCCCAATCCGGTTGGGGATGCTTTTTCCTTCGAAATTCCCGCCTTCGGCAATTCCATAAAGCCGGCAGACTTCTTTGCCGTCCTTTTCTCCCAAAACCGATTGTACCTCATCCGGCGTAAAAACATAGTATTTGCCCTCCACGCCATCGCTGTCCGCGTCCTGCCCGCAGTAGAAGCCGCCCCTCGGATCGGTCAGCTCCCGGAGGATATAGCCGGCTGTCCGGCGGGCCGTGTCTGCGTACGCTTCCTTTCCTGTCGCCTGGTAGGCATACAGATACGATAGAAGCAGCAGGGCGTTGTCGTAGAGCATTTTTTCAAAGTGCGGGGCCAGCCATGTTTCATCGGTGGAGTACCGGGAAAACCCGCCGCCGAACTGGTCATGAATGCCGCCGCGGGCCATTGCCTGCAACGTGGTTTCGGCCATATTGAGAGCGTTTGGCTGCTGTTCCAACTTGGCATAGCGCATCAAAAAGAGCAGGTTGTGAGGAGTTGGAAATTTTGGCGCCGGACCAAAGCCGCCCCATATTCGGTCAAATTGGCTGTGAAAGAGCCGATATGCCTTGTGCAACAGCTCTCGGCCGGGTTCCTGCCTGCCGGTTGGCTGGCCCTGTCCGATGGCTGCCGTAATCTGATCCCCGGCCTCCAACAGCTGCTCCCGGTCGGTTTTCCAGAGAAAGGCCACCCGTTTGAGAAGTTCCATGAGCCCCGGCTGCCCATAACGGCGGCGCTTTGGAAAATACGTGCCCGCAAAAAACGGCTTCTGCTCCGGGGTCATCATAACCGTAAGCGGCCAGCCGCCCGAGCCGGTCAGCGCCTGACAAACCGCCATGTAAACAGCGTCAATGTCCGGCCGTTCTTCCCGGTCTACCTTCATGGAGACGAAGTCCCGGTTGAGCAGGTCCGCCACCTCAGTATCCTCAAAGGATTCGTGGGCCATCACATGGCACCAGTGGCAGGTGGAGTAGCCGATGCTTAAAAAGACTGGTTTGTCCTCGTTCCTTGCCTTCTGGAAGGCTTCTTTGCCCCAGGGAAACCAATCCACGGGGTTATCCGCGTGCTGAAGCAGATAAGGAGATTTTTGCGTGTGTAACTGGTTCATTCGCATTCCTCTTTTTGTTTTATTATACTCTATAGTGTTTCTCAAAAAAGAAGCCTCTATTACATGGCAGTTTTGATCGGCCGGATTTTTGCAGAAATTGCGGCGAAAAAAAGATGCGATTTCCAGCAAATAAAAGGGCCGGCGTGGCCGAAATATGCTATAATTTATCGGTTGACATCCAAGGGGTTCTGGTGTAGAATGAACATCAGAACATTCGTTCTTATTTGTTGGAAACAAACGCGGAAAACCATGGACAAATCGAGACACAAAGCGGATTATGTTGGAAATGCCGAGCTTTATACATGGAGAATTTGCCTATGAACGATCAATTTCAATTGGTATCCCAATACAAACCCACCGGTGACCAGCCGCAGGCGATCGCAAAGCTGGTGGAAGGCATTCAAAGAGGGGATAAGGAGCAGGCCCTGCTGGGCGTAACGGGCTCCGGCAAAACCTTTACCATGGCGAATATCATCGCACAAGTGCAAAAGCCGACCTTGGTTCTGGCTCATAACAAAACCTTGGCCGCCCAGCTTTGCACCGAATTTCGGGAGTTTTTTCCCACTTCGTCCGTGGAATATTTTGTTTCGTATTATGATTATTATCAGCCGGAAGCCTACATTCCGTCTACCGATACCTATATTGAAAAGGATTCCGCCATCAACGACGAAATTGACAAGCTGCGCCATTCTGCTACCTCCGCTTTGTCTGAGCGGCGGGACGTAATTATCGTCGCATCTGTTTCCTGCATTTACAGCTTGGGCGACCCGATTGATTACCGTAACATGGTTATTTCCCTGCGCCCAGGCATGCAAAAGAGCCGGGACGAGCTGCTTGATAAGCTCATTGACATCCAGTATGAGCGAAACGACATCAATTTTGTCCGCAACAAGTTTCGGGTGCGGGGAGACGTAGTGGAGATTTTCCCCGCTTATTCGGATGAGACAGTAATCCGGGTGGAGTTCTTTGGGGATGAAATTGAACGCCTGAGTGAAATCAACCCTTTGACCGGAGAGCTCAAAGGGTTTCTCGGCCACACGGCCATCTATCCGGCTTCTCATTATATCGTGCCGCCTGAAAAAATTGAACGGGCGGTTGGCGATCTGGAAAAGGAGCTGGAAGACCAGCTGCGTTTCTTCCGGGAGAACGGCAAGCTTCTGGAAGCCCAGCGCATTGAGCAGCGTACCCGGTACGACATCGAGCTGCTGCGGGAAATCGGATTTTGCAAGGGGATTGAGAACTATTCGAGGGTGTTGTCGGGTCGGCCGGCGGGCAGCGCTCCTTTTACGCTGCTCGATTATTTTCCGGAGGACTATCTGCTGTTTGTGGACGAGTCCCACGTGACCATCCCCCAGGTGCGGGGCATGTATGCGGGGGACCGGGCGCGCAAGAAAACCTTGATTGACTACGGGTTCCGCCTGCCCTCCGCTTACGACAACCGGCCCCTCAACTTTGACGAGTTTTATGAACGTGTCAACCAGGTGGTGTTCGTCAGCGCGACTCCCGGTCCGTTTGAACGGGAGAAGAGCGCCCAGATCGTCGAGCAGGTCATCCGCCCCACTGGTCTTTTGGATCCGGAAGTCATCGTTAAGCCCACCGAAGGGCAGATCGACGATCTCTATACCGAAATCGTGGCCCGGGCCGCCCGGCAGGAGCGGGTGCTGGTAACGACACTGACCAAGAAAATGGCGGAGGACCTAACCACGTACTTCGAAAACATGGGGGTCAAGGTGCGCTATATGCACCACGACATCGACACCATCGAGCGTATGGAAATTTTGCGGGACCTGCGTCTGGGCGAATTCGACGTGCTGGTGGGCATTAACCTTTTGCGGGAAGGCCTGGACATCCCGGAGGTTTCCCTGGTGGCCATTCTGGACGCGGACAAGGAAGGGTTTCTGCGGTCGGAAACGTCGCTGATCCAGACCATCGGCCGGGCGGCGCGCAACGCCGAGGGCCAGGTCATCATGTACGCCGATTCGGTGACCCCGTCCATGGAACGGGCGCTGACCGAAACAGCTAGACGTCGGGAAATCCAGATGGCATACAATGAGGCGCATGGAATTGTCCCGAAAACCATTGTCAAGAAGGTATCGGATATCATTGAAATCACCCCGAAGGACAAGTCCGCTTCCAGCGGCAAAAAGGCGGGCGGCAAGCGCCTGACCAAGGCCGAGCGCCAGAAAATGATCGAGCAGCTCACCAAGGAAATGAAGGCAGCCGCCAAGCTTCTGGAGTTTGAACATGCGGCTTTCCTGCGGGACAAAATCAAACAGCTGGAATCGGGCAAATGATAAGGACAGAGTGGAGGTCTTTCTTTGGCTAAGGATCAATTGTACATCAAGGGTGCGCGGGAGCACAATTTAAAAAATGTGGACCTGACGGTGCCCAGAGACAAGCTTGTGGTGTTTACGGGGCTTTCCGGTTCGGGAAAGTCCTCCCTGGCGTTTGACACCATTTACGCCGAGGGGCAGCGGCGGTATGTGGAATCCCTTTCTTCTTACGCCCGGCAGTTTCTGGGGCAGATGGAAAAGCCCGACGTGGACTTAATCGAGGGCCTTTCGCCCGCCATTTCCATCGACCAAAAGACCACCTCGAAAAATCCCCGTTCCACGGTGGGAACGGTCACCGAAATTTACGATTACCTGCGCCTTTTGTATGCCCGCATCGGCATTCCCCACTGTACCGTGTGCGGCCGGGAGATCGTGCAGCAGACGGTGGATCAGATTGTGGACCAGGTGATGGCGCTGCCGGAGGAGAGCCGGATTCAAATTCTGGCGCCGGTGGTCAAAGGCCGCAAGGGAGAGCATGTCAAGCAGTTCGAAGCGGCGCGCAAGTCGGGTTATGTCCGGGTACGGGTGGACGGGAATCTGTACGACCTGTCCGAGCCCATCCAGCTGGAAAAGAACAAGAAGCACACCATCGAGATCGTGGTGGACCGGCTGGTGATCAAGCCGGAGATTCGGGGCCGGCTGGCCGATTCGGTGGAAACGGCCACGGCGCTTTCCGGCGGAATTGCGGTGGTGGACGTGATCGGCGGGGACGAATTGACCTTTTCGCAGAATTATGCCTGCCCGGAGCACGGCGTCAGCGTGGACGAGCTGACGCCCCGCATGTTTTCCTTCAATAACCCCTACGGAGCCTGCCCCACCTGTACCGGCATGGGTATTTTTATGAAGGTGGACCCGGACCTGGTGATCCCGGATAAGAGCAAATCCATCCGTGGCGGCGCCATCAAGGCCTCCGGTTGGGGCAATGCCGACGGGGGCACCATTTCCCAGATGTATTTCGAGGGCCTTGCCGCCCATTATGGCTTTTCGCTGGATACGCCGGTCAAAGACCTGCCGAAGAACGTTCTCGATGTGATCTTCTACGGCACCAAAGGCGAAAAGATTAAAATGACTCGAGTCAGCGAGTATGGCTCGGGAACCTATTACGCCACGTTTGAAGGAATCCTCAACAACCTGGAGCGCCGGTACCGGGAGACCAACAGTTCCTGGGCCAAAGAGGAAATTGAGGGCTTTATGAGCGCCCGTCCCTGTCCGGACTGCCATGGCCAGCGGCTGCGTCCGGAATCTCTGGCGGTAACGGTCGGCGGAGTCAACATCCACGCGCTTTGCTCCATGTCGGTGAGCAGTGCGCTGGACTTTATCCACAACCTGAAATTAACCGACCGGGAGCAAATGATCGCCCATCAGATTCTCAAGGAAATCTGTGAGCGGCTGGGCTTTCTGCAAAGCGTGGGGCTGGAATACCTGACTCTCACCCGCAATTCCGGTACCTTGTCGGGGGGAGAGAGCCAGCGCATCCGGCTGGCTACCCAGATCGGATCCTCGCTGATGGGGGTTCTCTATATTCTCGACGAGCCTTCCATTGGCCTGCACCAGAGGGACAACGACAAGCTGCTCGCCACTCTCAAGCACCTGCGCGATCTGGGCAATACCCTGATCGTGGTGGAGCATGACGAGGATACCATGTACGCCGCCGACTACATTGTGGACATCGGCCCGGGCGCCGGCATCCACGGCGGCGAGGTGGTCTGCGCGGGAACGGTGGAGGACATCAAGGCTTGCGAAAACTCCATTACGGGCCAATACCTGAGTGGGAAAAAGAAAATTCCCGTGCCCGAGACCCGCCGTAAGGGAAATGGAAAAAAACTGCGGATTGTGGGAGCCAGGGAAAATAACTTAAAAAATCTGGACGTGGAGATTCCGCTGGGCACCTTCACCTGCGTCACCGGCGTTTCCGGCTCGGGAAAATCCTCTCTGGTCAACGAGGTGCTCCATAAAAGCCTGGCCCACACGCTCAATCGCGCCCGCACCCGTCCCGGCGACCACGACCGCATCGAAGGGGTGGACGCGCTCGACAAGGTGGTAGACATCGACCAGTCTCCCATCGGGCGTACGCCCCGTTCCAATCCGGCCACCTATACCGGCGTGTTCAACGACATCCGGGAGCTGTATGCTTCCACACAGGATGCAAAGGTAAGGGGCTTTACAGCTGGACGTTTCTCGTTTAACGTCAAAGGAGGCAGGTGCGAGGCCTGCCAGGGGGACGGCATCATCAAAATTGAGATGCATTTTCTGCCGGATATCTATGTGCCCTGCGAGGTATGCAAGGGACGGCGCTACAACCGGGAAACACTGGAAGTCAAGTTCAAGGGGAAGAGCATCCACGACGTGCTGGAAATGACGGTGGAGGAAAGCCTGAGCTTTTTTGAAAACATCCCGCGCATCCAGCGCAAGATGCAGACCTTATTCGACGTGGGGCTTGGGTATGTGAAGCTGGGGCAGCCGGCGACCACTTTGTCCGGAGGCGAGGCCCAGCGGGTAAAGCTGGCCACCGAGCTTTCCAAACGAGCCACTGGCAAGACCATCTATATTTTGGACGAGCCTACTACCGGCCTGCACACCGCCGACGTGCACAAGCTCATTGAGGTGCTGCACAAGCTGGTGGATTCCGGCAATACGGTGGTGGTCATCGAGCATAATCTGGACGTGATCAAAACGGCCGATTACCTCATTGATTTAGGCCCCGAAGGCGGGGACAAGGGGGGGACCCTTGTGGCCACCGGTACGCCAGAAGAGGTGGTAAAGGTGAAAGCTTCCTATACCGGCGCATATTTGAAGAAATATTTGTAATTCTATTGATAATCCCTCTTTACAAACATGTACTGTTATAGTATACTTTTCTTCAGCAAAACCTGGTAATCTCCGCTTTTGGCGGAAAAGCAAATCAAATGGTAGGAGGCAACGAGTATGGCAAGATACGTATGCACCATCTGTGGTTATGTTTACGATGAGGCGGAGGGCGCGCCCGATGAGGGGATCGCTCCCGGCACTAAGTGGGAGGACGTTCCGGACGATTTCGCGTGTCCGCTGTGCGGCGCCGGAAAAGACGCCTTCGAAAAGGAATAAGCAAAAGCAGCAAAGGGTCCGTTTTCAAAACGGGCCCTTTGTGTTTTTAGTTATGCATGAAGTTTTCCGCGCAGTTTTTCATTTCCTGTTCGTTGTGCAGCGCAATGCCGCTTTGCTTGATGGTTTCCTGGACATTGGTGGGAAGGGTATCGAAATACTGCTGCATTTTTTCTGCTTCCTGCTGATTGCTGCAATGGATACAATTGGCCGTGGCCATAAAATCACCTCCGCTGTTAGTTTTGACCGCGTGAAAAGAAACATGGGAGGAAACTTTATGGACTGCAAGCAAGGATTTCCAGGGGAATAGCAAAAAAGCGCCGGATTTCCGGCGCTTTTTTGCTTTGCAAGCTTATGCTTTTTTCTGCTCGTGATATTCTTTTTCCGTATTGACGTTCCAAACATTTTCCTTGGAAGATACGCCGGCGCGAATGTTCTTCACCGCTTCCATGGCGGTCAGCATAGAATGGTCCATATTGTTGTATCGGTGCTGGCCGTTTCGTCCGATGCAGAACAAGTTTTCAATTCCGTCCAGATATCCGACCACCTTATCCATTTCTTCGTAAGTGTCAAAGTAGGCGGGATAGGCCTTTTTCACATGCTCCAGATGGGAATCCCGAATGTCTGCCTGGCTGATGATGCCAATTTTCTCAAGCTCTGAAGCGGCAAACGAGATAAATTCCGCCTCCGGCATAGACCACAGCTCATCGCCTTCGTTCGCAAAGTACTCGAGCCCTATCCAGACTGTGCGTTCCGGGTCCTCCACCAGATAAGGAGACCAGTTGTTGAAGATCTGCAGTCGCCCGATGTGAACTTCGGGTTCCTGGATATAAATCCAGCAGTCCGGAACAATGTTCGCCAAGGTGGACATCGCAGTTTCGTTTTTCAGGTTGAGCTTATCCACCAGCAAACCCACCGTAATAAAGTCCCGATAGGGGAGACCAGCCGCCACTCTCAAAACGTCGGCGGGAACCGGCGTGCCGGAAAAGCTGGCCACTAGGTCTTTGACCGGCATGGAAGAGAGAAATACGTCGCCCTCTACGGTTTTTTTTCCATTCTCCGTTTGATAGGAAACCGAAACGATCCGGCCGTTTTCCACCTTCACGTCGGAAACTGGGCAGCCCATACGGATTTCTCCGCCCATTTTCAGGATTTCTGCCGCCGCCGTCTCCCAAAGCTGGCCGGGGCCGAATTTGGGATAATAAAACTGCTCAATCAGCGAAGTTTCTACCTGACCGCCGTCTTTTTTTCCAGACGCTTTGTGGAGCATGTCCTTCAAAACAGCTGTAATGGATAATCCCTTTACACGCTGCGCACCCCATTCTGCCGACATTTGGGAAGGGTGACGGCCCCAGACCTTCTCGGTGTACGACTCGAAGAACATGCTGTAGAGCACTTTGCCGAAGCGGTTTACATAAAAATCCTCCAGAGATTGTTCCTTTCGTTTGTACACGAGTGATTTCAAATAACTGAAGCCAGCACCCATGGTCTGCAGAAAGCCCATGTTGCGCAAGGTCTGCACCTTAAGGCTCACCGGGTAATCGAAGAACTTCTTCCTATAGTAGATTCGGGAAACCCGGTCGCGCACCAGCATAACCCGGTCTTCCTCCTCCGGGTCGGGCCCACGGTCCGCTAAAGGCTTCGAACGGTCGAGCACATAGTCGTCAAAAGAAGGGGCGCCCTGCAGCGGCATGAGGGAGAACCACCAGTCCATCACCCGCTTGTCCTTGGAAAAGAAACGGTGTCCGCCGATGTCCATGCGGTTTCCATGATATCGCACCGTGCGCGAGATGCCGCCGATTTCCTGGGATTCCTCCAGAATCACCACTTCGTATTGCTCCGGCGCCTTCAAAAGCTCAAAGGCAGCGGTCAGACCGGCCGGCCCGGCGCCGACAATGACGATTTTTTTCAAAGCAATCTCTCCCGTATTACTGATTTGCTCGTTTTCGGTAAAGAATGAAGCGGCGTGCGAGGAAACTCCAGAAGAACATCAGTATAATCGCTATCAGCTTGGAAAACATCATGTAAAACCCGAGAAGGTTGGCACACAGATAAACAGTTACTCCCAATCCGATGACGCCAATGACCGTGTATTCCATGAATTCATCCGCCGGCGGAGCTTTCTTCTGCGCAAAGACAAACTTTTTCGAAACGAATTAATTGACCGGTTATACTCACCAAAAAGCCGGCAGGCGCTGTCACCAGATGATCCGCTTTCCCATACTCATCAATACATAAAGCGTATCGAAATCAGAAACAGCGACAGCGCCGCCGACAAAGGCGTAACGAAAAAGCTGTAGGAAAGAGTAGTCCGTTCTTACAGAAAAAGCGCGCATAGCTCTAAGACGGACACCTCAATTTCGTTGTATATAATAAAGATTATAGCATGAAATCAAGGACAAAACAACAAATCCTTATAATTGTTCTTATTTGCGATTGTGTTTTTGTATATTTTAACACAAATATGTCATCTTGCAGAAGAAAATCACTGTTTTATTTCTCGGCCATTAGCATGGCTTTATTGGTTTTTAAGGCCATTTTTATGTACCTGATGAAGATTTTCCTTATCTGGTCACGATATCAACCGGCACATTGAAAATTTTCGCGACCTTTACAATGGTGTCAATGTGTCTGCCCGTGGCTGCCGCAAAATGGTGAGTAGGTCCGCACTCGCTCCAGCGGTTTACGAACTCTCTTGCCCCACAGGCAAAACGCGTTCTCATATTGGTATCGCCAAAGGAAAGAATCTTTCCTTCCTCATTGACGCCCTCCGCCGCAATGAACTTAAAGTGTCCGTCGCCATCCTGCGTAATGGCAAGATACGTAACCGGGCCGGTATACGGATAGAACTGCGTCAGGTAACCTCCGCCTGTTTTCCCGTGGAATACCTTTACGATCTTCATAGTCGGTTTTTTATCAGAGATATCCGCATCACCGGAGCCGCTGTGTCCAATAATGGCAATATCGTCATTGAAATCAATGGAATACATTTCAGCAAGCTGTCCGGTTCCCGAAATCGTCTTTAAAATACTCATGGCCATGGCAACCTTAATGTCGCCCTCTACCGCGCAGGCCGTTCCCTGCTTAATCAACATGGAGAATGCAGGAATCAGCATGCTGTCGAGAACGCCTGCCTTGCCGGTTGCAAATCCGTCGTAATGGGAGGCGATCAGGCCGAGCTTTTCCGTTTTTACCCACTGCTCAAAAGCTACGACATATTTTGCCATTTCCCATACTTTTTCCACACTGCCGCCGCCTTCGATATCGAAGGTGTCCAGAATGTCCTGGGCTTTGGCGCGAATCGCCTCATCATCCGTAATATCATCGGCAATCGCCCACATCTTCTCCCAATCGAACTGCTTGGTATACAGATGCATTCTTCTGTACAGGTTGGATTCGTCGATGTAAAGATCCATCATGCCGGGATAGGGTCTTCCGATCTGGGCGATGTTCGTATCCCGGAATCTTCTTCTGGTCTGGGCGGCGCGGCACCATTCTTCGATCTCTTTTTGCACACCCGGATCGCCGCCTTCCACCACGCCGGTAATGACCGCATGGCGTTTTCCGTACCGCTCCAGGTCGGCCACCATTTCACCGACAGCGCCGCAGGCATAGCCTTCTCCAAGCCAGGAAGCAATGTCCGTGTGGTCATAATCAAGAGCCTTCAGCTTCTGCAGGTTCACGAGAACCACCGGGACATCCAGATCCTTCACGGCCGGAAGCATGTTGTAGGAGGTAGCATAGGTTAAAAGCTGCAAAAACACCAGGTCAACATCGGCGCCGCGGAACAGATCGCCGGCGGCCTGAGATTGCTCCTTCGTCGTCACCATTCCTCCGTCAATGATTTCCACGGTGTCGGGAAGGCTTTTTTTGAATGCATCATACTGTGCCTCAAATTCAGGCACCAGTGACGGGAACTGAGGCAGATACGCCCCCAGCGCAATAGAGAATACACCGATTTTTGCTTTTGTGTTTACCAACATGATTGTTTGCTCCTTTCATTTATGTACTGCGTAACTATTTATAGTTATGAAATGGATTTTCCCATTTCAAACGCTTTTTTAATTGCCGGATGCTCCCTGATTTCTCCCGCTTCGTTTACGCCGCCTGCAAAAACAGTTCCCGCCAGCCGTGCCCGTTCATAACAAGCGATCCAGCCGTTTAATCCATGAATGGCGCCTTCGTCCACCCCTTCCTCCTCCTCTGCCGCAGCAGAAAGCAGGTAAATATCACGAAATGCATAGTCCGTGGGATAAAGGGAGTTTGCACGGTCGATCAAGGTCTTCATCTGGCCGCTCATCTCATAATAGTAAATCGGGGTGGCCCAGGCAATGGCTTGTGCATCCTTCATTTTCTCAGTAATGGCAAGCGCATCGTCCTGAATCACGCATTTTCCGGTTTTCTGACAGGCCAGACACCCTTTACAAAAAGCAATGGATTTATCCTTCAGCGAAACGAGCTCGACCTGATTGCCTGCTGCTAACGCGCCCTCTGCGAATGCTTCCGCCAGTGTTTGCGAATTGCTCTTGTTTCTCAGACTGGTGCTTAAAATAAGAACTTTTTTAGACAATACACAATCCTCCCCATGTAATAAATTTGGCTCCCTGCCACATTGCAGTATCCTTATATTATAATACTGAAACAGAACAGCAGGTCAAGATGCTTTCGAAATTTTTAAGCTGTTTTCCCAATGAATACAATCGATTGATAAGTAAGAACGTGTACCAAAGACAGCAGGGCTGTGATCATACTATTTTTTAGAGGATGACCACAGCCCTAATAAAGTTATGAAATCAAGGCCCGATATTTCAACTGCTTAATCCGTGCAATTCCAGGAGAGACGCCTTTCTATCGGTCGGATTCATCCCTCTGCTTTTAAATTGATTTCTCCCCTGGTAAGCAAGACCACCGTCTCCACATGATTGGTATGAGGAAACATGTCCACCGGCTGAATATGCCGCACGGCATACCCGTTTTCAGTCAGCTGGCGCAAGTCCCGGGCCAGAGTCTCCGGGTTACAGGAGATGTACACGATCCGCCTGGGTTCAAGCGCCGCCATGGAAGAGAGAAACCTGGGCGTACTGCCCGCCCGGGGCGGGTCGAGAAAAACTACGTCCGCCTGTTCGCCCTCTTTGGCCATTTCGCTTAGAAAATCTCCGGCGTCAGCCCGGGTAAAATAAGCGTTCTTCACCCCGTTGCGGCGGGCGTTGCTGATAGCGTCGCGCACCGCGTCCGGGTTCGATTCCACGCCGATGACCCGGCCGGCCCTGCGGCTGGCGATCAGGCCGATGGTGCCGATGCCGCAGTAGGCGTCGATCACCGTTTCTTTACCGGTCAGGCCGGCAAGCTCCATGGCTTTTTGGTAGAGGACCTCCGTCTGCACGGGATTGACCTGGTAAAAGGATTTGGCTGAAATGCGAAAAACGCACCCGCACAGCGTATCCTCGATATAGCCAGGGCCGTACAATATCCTCTCCGATTCCCCCAGCACCAGACTGGTGTGGTGGCGGTTGACATTCATGAGCACGGTGGTAATCTGCGGATGCTGCTTGCGCAGCGCTTCCACAAACCGGTTCTTTGCCGGGAAAACCGGCGTTGCGGTCACCAGCACCACCATGATCTGCCCGCTTTGAAAGCCACGCTTGACCAGCACATGGCGCAAAAATCCCGTTTCCCGGTCCTCGTCGTAGGGCAGGAGCTTAAAGCTTTTGAGCAGGCCGCGGATGGTGACGATAATTTCGTCCGCCTTCCTGTCCTCGATCAGGCAGTCGTTAACGTTGACCACCCGATGGGTGCTCGATTGATAGACGCCCGACCGGATTTTTGATTGGCGCCGGTCATACGAAAAGGCCGCCTGGACTTTGTTGCGATAGTGGTACGGGTCCTCCATACCGAGGATCGGCTGGACCGGCCCGTATGCGCCAAGCAGGCGCTGTACCAGCCCTTGCTTGAAGGCAAGCTGACGGGAATACTCCATGTTTTGCAGCTGGCAGCCGCCGCATTTCTTCGCAACCGGGCATAAAAGCAAATTGGTCTGTGCTTCCGGTCTGCGGGGAGGAACCGCCGCTTTTCTTTGATCACTTGCTCTCAAGTTGCATCCTCTTTTCTGACGGCTCACGGCCGGTTCTTTGAGAAAAGTATACCACAGATTCCGGAGTTCGGATACCGTTTCTTTTTTCGATCCGCAAGATCGAGAAAGATCGGATATGTAGTGGAAAAATAGAGCCGATGGCATCCCGCTTTTACCAATTTGGATGTGTCCGACCTTTTGCCCGGCATCTGTCCTGGTTTACCTATACGGGGCCGGAGCAGGAGGAGGCCTACGCCATCAATGCTTCGGTTGATCTTTTCCAAACGGGCGGATGGGACTCGGGCACAGTCGCCGCGCTGGCGGCATGGCAAGGAGCCGCATCGAAATCGGTTGTTCCATACAGTGGTGAGGGGGTAGACGTGAGCCTGCGCAATGCATCTTTTGCTTGTGAAACCTACATACTCTCGGTTGTGTCCCATTCGCTAAAACCGGTACCAGGCGCCGAATACCGCACGCAGGGGAAAAACGGCAGACCTCTTAGCTTTTTGAAGGACTCAAGGCGGATACGGAATACCTGTTTGAGGCACGCACCGCCTCCACAAGAGAACGCTTTGCATCCTTGTCTGCAAAGGTGGTCTTAACCACGGCTCAGCCCCCGTTCCTGAAGCGCTGACCGGGACGAATGGCCCAGGAAAGCCGGATACCAGCGTTGACGCGCCGGCTGCAGCCGCGGGCGCGATGGGAGCTCTGGCGCTGTAAAAGATAACCATTTTCGTTTTGAAAACAGATAAAAAGGGGAAACGGATTCTTCCGTTTCCCCTTTTTATCTGTTTTCCGCTTGGATCTGCGTCAAAGCTTTGCCGATGTCCTCCTGTAGCACAAGCGATCGGTTTGCGATCTCACGGGGAATCCACCCGTTTGACAAGTTGATCCTCGCATAAACGGGTACTGGATAATGCCAGGGGTGTTATCTCCCACGCCCAGCTCCAGAAAGAGCACAGGGGCGCCCTTGTGCTTTACCAAAAAGTCCTTGTACCGGCCGGCGGCCGCGTGCCAGCCTTCGTCCTCTACGAAGGTTTCATCCAGCAGAAGGCGATGCTTTCCACTCCGCTGGCGGCTGCCAGCGCAAGGCAGGAACGATAACAAGAGGCCAGAAGCTCCCGGTCCTCCCAGACAGGCGATCCCTGCACGATGGGACCCACCGTATGCAAAACAAAGCGGCAGGGTAAATTATAGGCGTTTGTGATTTTCGCCCGGCCTGTGGGTTCTTCCTTTCCCTGGCGCTCCATGATCCGCGCGCATTCCAGGCGAAGCTGCACTCCCGCCGCAGAATGAATTGCATTGTCAATGCAGCCGTGGCAGGGAATAAAACAGCCTAAAAGCGAAGGCTTAATAGTGACAAGTAACTATTTTGTCGCAGAGAACGGTGTGACCCGAAGGTCACGCCGTTTTTCTGCGTTCATAGGTTGTTTGTGTGACAATAGGCTCGGAAATAACGGGAATATCCACATCGTCCACAAAGTTGAAAAAAATCTTCACTTTCTGCTTGCGCTTGCCGCTGGACTTGTCCGGGGCATAGACAACGATCTTCTTGATATACTCGTTCACGATGGTCTGTGTCAGTTCCTCCACATCCACATATTTCTGTGTCAGGGCGATAAAGGCATCCAGACCGTCATTCATTTCTTCCCGCTGTTCCACCCATTCTTCGATAACTTCAATTTCGAGCTTTAACCGTTCCTGTTCGGCTTCATAGTCCGCAGACATCTTTCTGTATCTGTCCTGATTGAGATTTCCAAGAACATAGTCCTCGTACAGCCGGGAGATGATGACATCCAGATCGGCAAGGCGTTTCTTTGCCTGTTCCAGCTTCTTTTTGTCATCCCGGATGCTGCGCTCCTGGTCAGTCCTGCGGCATTGCAGCCATTCCTCCTGAAAACCGTCCACATCGCTTCGGATATACTCATTGACTGCCCGGATGCGTTCCAGAACGATTTCACGAAGCACATCTTCCCGGATATAGTGGGCAGTACAAGTACCACGGTTGCTCTTGTAGTTGTTGCAGACGTAGTGATCCTGCTTGCCCTCAAAGCTTTTGCTTGTGGCAAAGTGGAGCTTGCCGCCGCAATCGGCACAAAACAGAAGCCCTGAGAACAATCCCTGCCGTTCCGCTTTTGCGGGGCGGCGTTTGTTTTTCCTCAGTTCCTGCACCCTGTCAAACTGTGCCTGAGATACAATCGCTTCCTGTGTGTCCGGCAGATAAAACATATTCTCCGGCTCATTGGGAATCCGCTTTTTCAGCTTGTAGGACTTGGAATAAGTCTTGAAGTTGCAGGTACAGCCTGTGTACTCCTGCCGTTCCAAAATCCCTACAATGGACTGGTTGCTCCAGTGGTACGGTCTTTCCGGCATCGGCTTTTTCTTTCGCTTGGCATACAGAGCTTTTGCGGTCAGAATCTGCTTTTCTTCCAGAATCCTTGCAATCTGCTCCGGGCCTTTGCCGTCAATGCAAAGGTCGAAGATGAGCTTGACTACCGGAGCCGCTTCTTCATCCAGAATCCAGTGATCCTTGTCCTCCGGGTCACAGCGGTATCCGTAGGGCGGTTTGCCCATGTGCTTCCCACTGGTTCCTCTCTGCCGCAAACTGACACGGACTTTCTTGCTGGTATCACGGGGATACCACTCGTTGAACAGATTACGGATTGCGGCGAAGCCCTCGCTGTCTCCCCGGTTGCTGTCCACACCGTCATTTACGGCGATAAAGCGGACATCGTAGCTCGGAAAGATAATATCCGTATATTGTCCAACAGTCAGATAGTCACGACCAAATCGGCTGAGGTCTTTGACCAGCCAGCAGCCTACAAGCCCCTGCTTGACAAGCTCAAAGCCCTCCTGCACACCGGGACGATTGAAGTTCGTCCCCGTATAACCGTCATCCACCAGAATTTTCAGGTTTGTATACCCGTGGTCACGGGCATATCGGGTTAAATACTCTCGCTGATTTGCGATACTGTTACTCTCTCCATCTTGGGCATCCTCATTGCTCAAACGACAGTAGAGAATGGTAATTTTCTGCTGATCCAACATAATATCCTCCTTCGGTTGTTGGTCAGCCGACAGTACCGTTGTGCATACTGGAATTATATCATGCTTTTGTGTCGCAGTCATTAACAAATCACCCCCTTGTCAGAAAAAATGAGCCGTTTTACCTTGTCGGCAAGCGGCTCATTCCCGTCACATTCTGTTTCAATCACATACCATGTGTTCCCGATCTTACGCTCAATGGTTTTGCGGAAAGAAGACTGCGCTGTTTCCCAATGCTTGCGGCATTCTTCCAAAAAATCAATGGGCGGCTCAAAAATCGGGTCGAAGCAGGAGTAAATATCAATATAGCCGATGGCATCATTGATTTCTTCCATCGGGGCATCTTCCATAATCATCTTGTTAATTTCCTCTACGGTTTTATTCATAGGCAAATAGTTCCTTTCTTAAATTTCCATATCCTGCCTACGCTTACGGGCAGGGTGCTTATGTTCCTGTGTTTCCTTTCCTCTGGCGAGAATGGCATGAACAAAAGCCCAAACCCTTTCAGACGCAATCTCTATCGCATCCAAGAAAGGCTGGGCTTTCTGTTTCAGTTCCATATATTTTTCGTTTACTGCTTCATACCGCTGTTTCCAGATGGAAATTGTTTTTTCAGCAGAAGCCAGTTTCTCTTTCAAACGCTTATTGTCAGCATTGGCAATAATGCCGTTGACCGCATAGCGTTTGAGTGTATCGCACTGATCCGGCGTGAGCGAGACATTTCCGGTGAGGGCATTTTTCTTGCCCATTTCCTCAATATCCTGCACCGTCAGCGCAATGGTCTTTGCTGCCTTGGTTTCCTTTTGCAGAGCTTCCAGTTTCTTTTTCTGCTTCTCCGTAGCAGCCTTGGCATCCGCCAAACTCTGCTCGGCCTGTTCCACCTGTCCGGTCACAGTTTCCAGGCGGTGCTGTTCGGCCTGTAACTTGAACTGTGTCACCGTCAGATGTTCCTCGGTACTGCCACGCTCTCCACGCTCCACATCGGTATATCCGGCGGCTCGCATGAAATTAAAAAAGTCATCCTGCAGCACACTGTAGGACGACTTCAAAATCTTTTTCCCTTTTGCGTTCAACATCGGATTGCCATCTTCATTGAGAACGGGTTTGGATTCCCATTTCTTACTGCGGCTGACCTGTGTGATCGTTTCTTTTACCGTTCCCCGGAGGAATTCATCCTTGCACCGCTTCGACCACAGGATTTGCTTTTCCACCACCGGGATATAAACCACATGGAGGTGGTAGTGATACACATCCTCGCCCAGGGCTTCGGACATTGCCCGGTTGCGCTCATCGGCGTGCATCACAGCGGAGAGGATATACTGCTCGCCGCCCACAATCTCCACGGCGGCTTTGTAGGCATCGGCATAGAACTGTTTGGCATATTCATAGCCGCCGTGGTTGTGGAAGTAGGCAGAGTTTACATCAAACAGCAGCTCCCCATATTTCACCGCATCGGCTTTCAGACCACGGGTGGAGATAACACCATCTGCAATCATCTGATCGAACATGGCGGCATAGCTGTCGGTAGGTTTCTTGAAGTGGACATTGCGGTGGGTCTGGGTGGTATCAATATCTTGATTGGAGTAGCTGTCTTTTTCTCGCTCGTTATGCTCCTGAACTTTCGCCACATCGTCGAGGGTGGGCAAGTCCTGGTTACGGGCAAAGGTACGGTCAATTCCATCGTTTCTTGCCATAGGTTTTTTCCTTTCTTTCGAGAGTAGCAGACGGGCGGGGCTGCGGGGATGCACTTCTGCGGAAGTGTAATAACCCACTATAACACTTTCATCCATTCTGGCTGCAAAGTGCCGTGGGCTCTCCCGAGGGGGTGTGCGGTCACTGCGGTGACCTCTGCTGACCAAGGCAAAATGTCTGCAACTTTTCCCATGGTCAGCCCGTCTGCATGAAGCTGTTCTGCGGAACGTTTCTTGCAGACGTTGGCAGCGTCTTTCACTGCCATCCATAGGCAGCACTGCGGTGTGCCTATGGGGACGGAAGATGCGAGGGGCTGTTGCCGGGGGCATCACTTCTCCCGTCTTTGCTGCCATACAATGTCGCATCCCAGCACATCGGCAAGCTCCAATACTTCCTTGTATCGGATGCTTTCCCGCTGTAATTTTGCGGACAGGTTGGAAACGCTGTCGCTCCATCCGTACTCGTCCGAGAGCAGGTCAACAACTTCCTGCATGGTCATCCCAGCACGGATGATCTGTGCCTTGATTTCATTGCGTACATTCATATTGAAAAATCCTCCATAATTCTGTTTGTGGTTCGGTACAATCTCTGCACCCCAAAACGGAGCAGATACACCGAACAGTGAAAAATCTGCAATCTCTGAAATCCGTTCAGAATTTTGCTTGTGATGTCCTGTCCATATATGACCATATCCCGCTTTACTGTTTCGTGTGATTTGGTCTGGAAAAATGAAAACATCTATTGTTCCGTGAACAGGGTACACGGTTCAGAGAAGCACGATTTCGTGAAATAGCTTCGTCCTGCGGTCAAAAACTTTGCTGTTTCCATTGCCATTGATTTTCAATACCCGAAAACAGGTTGTCTCTGAAAGCCGTTGTTTCCTATAATGGGAGAAAACAGGGGTAAATGCTGCGTACATACGTACAGAGCATGACTGGCAAAATCAATCCCGCCATTCCTCCGGTACGTACGTACATGACGAAACATCGTAAAACCCATTTATATGAGGTCTTGCCACAGCTTCCACACCCATAAATCCCCACACCCGCCGTCCGGCAGAGTTGGTGATGTTGTTGCAATGTTCCAGATTGAATCTCCCGGCATTGGCAATCATGGCGTCGCTGAAGCTGCGGGCTTTCAGCGGTGCAAGGGAATTTTCTTCGCACCACATCCGGTAGATTTCATAGAAATCCTTGGAGCTGATGGACGCATCCGCTTTGCACCGGATGTATCCCTCCGATTCCATGAAATCAAAGATATTATTATTGTCACGCTTGACCGCTTCCCGGTTTTCCCGGATACGGTCACTCTCTGTGAATTTGAAGTTGTTGGCAACAAGCCGCTGTAAGCCTTCAAATGCCCACAGGAAGATGCCCTCGGCTTCGGCTTTCATCTTCTCCGCAAGGTCAGGATCATCAGCTCTATCCACAGGCTTTTCCTTGGTGGTCAGCACAAGCTGTCTGCGATAAAATCCGTCACTGCGATCATAAAGAGCTTGCAAATCGCCGTTGCTGAACGCAAGCAGCCGGACGAACATCCAGCCCTGATAACTCTGCTTGCCCTTGCGTTCCAAATCCATCTTGCCCTGTGCTGTCACGATGGATTTCACATAGTTGGTCTGGCGCAGAGCTTCCATCCGCATATCATCATCCACGCACAAGAGGATATGTTCCAGATCGGCACGGGCAAAGCGGTTTTCGGAAATCTTTCCGATGCTGCCGTCTTTCATATTCATGCCAAAGATTGCCGAAAGCACCGCACCGATTTGGGATTTACCCTCGCCGCCGTTGCCCTTAATCACCATCATGCGCTGTCCTTTGTTGGAGGGAATCAGGCAGTAGCCGATAAACTCCTGCAAAGTGGGAATGTCCTCTGTATGAAGCAGGTCATCCAGAAAGTTCAGCCAGACCACAGGAGCAGGAGCATCGGGATTGTAGGCAACAGGCAGACGGCTCCGCACGATAGCAGGTCTGCCCTCAGTGAATGTTCCGTTCTGCAGCAGCGTACCGTTGGCAACATGAATCCGATCCTGCTCCGGAGGAAAGTCAGGCACTTGTGCTTCCAGTTTCAGCACCTCCAGAATATTGGTGATCTTCCGGGGGATGTTGTTCACGGCACAGAATTTCAGCTTGTCGTAAATCTCACCCCGGAGAGGGAGATCGTCTGTTACCCGACCATCGGGCGTAAAAAAAGCTCCGTTTGCGAAGATGATTCTGCGCTCACGCAGAAATTCTTCACAGAACAGAGCTTCATTGATGTTCTGCCCGTCAAACCAGATCGGCAGATTCATATCCGGCATTTTACCTTTCTTCCCCATGGGACAACCCCTCCTTTCGTTTCCGTGCCACATAGTTCCGAAGGAAAGCAATCTTGCTCTCCTTCATTAGCTCGTCCACCACGGCAACCCGTTCTTCTAAATCACCGACTGTCAAAATATCTGCCAGATATTCGATATAATCAATCATCTGGCAGGCTTCCACAAAACGGTCATCCAGATCATCGTCCGGTGTTTTCGGTGCATATCGCACTTTCCAATCTTCCAGCAGATGCAGATAATCCATCAGCACCCGGAAGCACAGCATTTCGTCCTCCCGAAACTGACGGATATAGGGACGTTTGGGCTTGAGCATAGCTGCGGAAGTGGGCGGTTTCGGGTCAAGCCCAAAATCCGAAGCCAGCTTTTGTGCTGCTTCATAGCTGCTCAGATCGAACGACCTTGCCACGAAGTCGATCACATCCCCCTTGACTCCGCAGCCAAAGCAGAAGAAATAATCCTCATTCAGCTTCATGCTCGGATGCCTGTCATTGTGGAACGGGCAGCAAGCCATGCCGTTTCGGTTGACTTTCAGCCCGTAGTGTTCGGCGGCTTGCTTTACGCTGATTGCCACCTTGATGGTTTCATAGATTGTCATAGAAAACCTCCGTTCATAGTATTCAGAAAGCACGAAACACCCGCCGTGATTGGCAGGTGTTTCGCTCTTTCTACTATGGTTATGCCGGATTTCTCAAAAAACAGGCTAATAGCAGGACAAGCCTATTTCAAAAAACAGGACAACTTTTCGGAGGATATAGATTTCTTCACATTTGCATGGTATAATTGGAAAAGTAAAAAAACAGGACAAGAGGGCAAGCATGAATCAAGAACTGATGACATTGGATTTTTGGCAGGATACGGTCATATATGAGGGCAAAACATTCCCTGTCGGCACTCTTGCCTGTGATGCGCTGAATGTTCCTGCGGATGCCATTGCAAAGATGAATGAGCAATGCGAAAAAATCAATCTGCTGCTTGGAATGTTGAACGCCGGAGAGGACGCTTCTGCACTCTTTCCTATGGCAAGGGAAGCTGCTCTGGCGATGCTTGATATTCTCAGTAAAACACCGCCGTTCTCCTACATGGATATTCCAAAACACAGAGAACAGATTGAAAAAGTCTTTACTGCGGACAATGCTCTGAAATATATGGAGTTTGCCATAAAAGCCACAACCAACTCCTTGCAGCTTGAAGAAGTTCCGAGATATGCCGATGCGATGATGCTCCAACGCTATACCGCTGTATTCGGGCATCTGGCATACTCCCTTGGGGAATACCAAAAGGCAATGCTTGATTTTGCAGAAAAATCAGACGGCAACGAAGCTGACCGCACCGCAGAGGGCTTTGCAAAAATGTTTGGAAGCTATTTCCCTCCGGACTTTTCTATTACTGAGGGAAATGCCTGGATGTCTACCCTGAACAACTCCGTTCAGTATGTATCTGTCATCCGTCCCGGCGAAAATGTGGCGAAGCTCGTCAAACGGATGCACTATGTGTCCTTTGTAGGGATGTTCCGGTCAGATCTCTTTGAGGGATTGTGTGTCGGTCACGCTCCTAAGAAGTGCCGGATCTGCGGCAAATGGTTTCTGACAACCAACGCAAGGCACACCAAATACTGCGGCGGTTATGCGCCGGGAGATAAGCTGCACCGCACCTGTCGGCAGATCGGCAATCTGAAAGGCAGAGAACAACGGGAGCTTGCGGATGATCATCCAGTGAAGCAGATACATGAGAAGCGTCTGAACACCATAAACCGCTATATAAAGCGTGGTACTCTGGATGAAGATCTTGCGGAGGTCATGAAAAAGCTGGCAAAAGATAAGATGCTCCAGGCATTGAGCAATGTCGCTTATGCCAAGGGCGATTATGAAAAAGAAATGGGACAGGCGGCTTTGAAGAAAGAAGCACTAAAAAGAATTTGAATTTAGCTAAGAGGTGAGCAACGTTATGTTAGAAGTAGTATTTAGCGACAGTGCCGCAGGGACTATGGCGGTTGCGATTGGACATAAGGGTTTTTTAGGCGGAGCAACCAGTGTAATTATCTCTGATGGGACAGTTTCAAAAGAAGAAATAGAAAAGTTCCAGCATCAAGCAGAAGAACGGGAGCGTTCTGGTTGGGAGAATGCTATACCGTTGGAGGGAAATCGTAAGGACATAGTTAATCTTCCGTTGGCATTGTCTGTGGGCAACATCTCCGAAGCAGGAATTTGTTTGGAGCGTGAGTCGGCATTATCTTTGCTACTAAGCATACTGCCCGATATGGCATCTGAAATCGTAACTGAACTTCTCAATACATCCCGAAAGAACTATGCTACGCTACTGGAAAAAGCACAAAACGGAGAGCCGATTCGTGTTTGGGTCGGACGAGAACCAGATGATGTGTGCGGATTGTATTGGCTTCTGGAACAACTACGACCAATCGGCTTTGAAAAATTGGATGTTACCATTGTGGAGCTTCCAATGTGGGAAACAAGACCAGATGGATGCATTGTCCAGTATAACGGTTGGGGAGAAGTTGAACCTTATCACTTGGGACGGATGGCATCTCTTGGAAAGAAGTTGCCAACAAATTACCTTCGTAGTTTGGCTAACCGCTGGAGAGAACTCCAACAGGAAAATTCTCCTCTTCGTGCTGTTATAAACGGCAAACTGGTCAGCGTATCAGAAACTCTGTATGATACATTTATTCTTCGAGAATTGGATACACTGGACGACGAGTTTAAGGAAAGCGTGCTTGTTGGACAGGTTCTTGGAAAGAATCAATTAGGGATCGGTGATGGGTGGATTGCTTTGCGTGTGGAACAATTTATCAAAGAGGGACTTCTGGTCCCAATCACAACTCCTGCACCAAATGCACCTATTTATCACCGTATGTTAAAGAAAATAAAGTAATAAATAACCCATTAGTTGACCACGGGATATTTATGAGTATTACTAAACTGGAAGGAGGTGCGCTATGCTGAATGATTTTACATGGAATATGACTGGATACATACCGAAACATCATGTCAATCCGCACGGTGACGGCATCATTCCCTATGTGGCAGAGCGCATCTTCCAACTGGAACCGGAGCCTCCAGCGGTGGGCAATCTGAACGAATATATCCTGTCTGCCTTGCAGGAAAAGAATTTGCTATATTTCTCATTCTTCCTGCACCACTACGAGCCGCAGCTTAACAAGCGCATTAAAGACTTTCTCGGTGTGGATGGCGGCGATCTGTACGACACAGACCGATTTATAGATATAAAGCTCTCCTGCCGGGAGCAAATGCTCCAAAAGCTGATGGACTATGACCTTGCCAAGGGTGCAGAGTATGCTACATACATTTTCCCGTTCATCCGGGATGCTATGCTCCGTTTTCGCATGGGCGAAGAAAAATGGTCGGTATCCTCTCTGACTAATTACAAAATGATACGCTCAATGGCGTGGCTGTATCATAACACCAAGGATGCGGTCAACGAGTTTTCCAAGAAATACAACTGTGATCTTGCTCTTGCCGAAGACTATCTGAAAGTTGTGCGAGGTATCCGCAATCAGCAGCCATTCTATGTGACAGACGAGAACGGCGAGGAAACAGGCGAGGATGTAGCCCTTGACGATAGCTGGAACTATACCGATATCCTCTGGAACGGCATACAGGCAGAAAAGGTGCAGCGGGCATTTGAGAAACTGAATTACCGGGAACAGACCTTGCTCGAAAAACGGTTAGCAATTTGCATGACCTGTGGGCGAGTTGGCTCATGGAAGAACCGCCCCACTTTTGAAGAATTGGCGATTATGTTTGAGGGCAGCACTGCCAGCGGTGCAGAGCGAGCCTACCGGAAAGCGGCGGACAAACTGACAGAACTGCTGGTTGCCGAAGGTGCGCTCCATGCTGTCCGGCTGAAACAGAAATCCAAAACCAAGCGCAAAAAGAAAAGCGCCGCCGCAATCTACGAATACCAAGCAGACTGCGACGGCGAATGGGGCGAAGTTTCAGTTGATTTTGAGAACGGCACAGCAGAGATTATCCGACTTGCTGATTGGGATACAATTAAAACGAACTGGTTTGCCAAGGAGTCGATCCGGTGTATTTTATCATTGTCGCCTGATGCTCTTACAAAATATATGCTCGTCCCCCTTGAGCCGCCACTTATATCCTGAATCCTTACAACCACTGTAAGTGGTATTTGCTGTGTTCCCATGCTATCATTTTATTACAAATGATAGGAGGTATTCACATGAAACCCATTTTGAATATTGAAAATTTAACAAAAATCTATGGCAATGTGCCAAGTCAAACAAAGGCACTGAATGGGATCACCTTTCAGGTCATGCCGGGAGAGTTTCTTGGCATTATGGGAAGCAGTGGTTCTGGTAAATCCACACTGCTCAATTGTATTGCGACTGTGATTCAACCCACAGGTGGAAGCATTCAGGTGGAGGGCGTTAATCTGCAAGCACTCAAGGGAAGGACTCTTGCAGATTACCGTGGAAAAAAAGTTGGTTATCTATTTCAGAATTTTGAGCTACTGGATAATCTGACCGGACGTGAAAATATACTGCTTCCAACTTCTCTGCATGGGGTATCCGAAGCAGAAAGCAGCCAGCGGCTGAAGCAGTTGGCTGACTATCTGGAAATCACTGATGTTCTGAATAAGTTTCCGTCCAAGATGTCCGGCGGCCAGCGTCAGCGTGTTGCGGCAGCAAGGGCTCTGATCTTACATCCCCAAATGATCCTTGCCGATGAACCGACGGGTGCGCTGGATTCTAAGAACGCAAGAAGTCTTATGGAGAAGCTGTCCGGCCTGAATCGTGACGAACAAGCTACGATCCTGATGGTAACCCATGATTCCAATGCCGCCAGCTTCTGTAAGCGCATCCTGTTCATCCAGGATGGCGTGATCTTTCATGAGCTTCGGCGTGGAGACGAAAGCCAGCAGGAGTTCTACGGGCGCATCCTGAAGGTGATGGCTCAACTGGGAGGGGGTAGCGCAAATGTTCTCTAATCTGATTTTTCGAAACAGTCGCCGCAGCCGAAAGGAAAACGGTCTGTTTTTCAGCTCCCTGGTGATTTCTATTATTGCCTTTTATATGATTCTTTCCATCTCCACACAGGATGTAATGATTTTTTTGCAGAAAATGGAGAGCGACGCAGTGAACAGGCTCTTGCTTCTGATTCCTGTGTTTTACGGAATGACCCTGGGTATTCTTTTCTTTTTGATTTACTTCGCCTGCAAGTATCAATTTGAGCGCAGACGCCACGAGTTTGGTGTCTATCTGATGTTGGGAATGCGCAGAAGCAAACTGTTCTGGATGCTTCTGGCGGAAGATTTCCTGACCAGTATTCTTGCCATGCTCATAGGCTTACCTGTGGCTGTGGTGCTTTCAGAAATTGTCAGTCTTGTCACCGCCAAGCTGGTAGGCATGGGGATCATCGGTCATCAGTTTTCTTTATCCTGGTCTGCGATTGAATGGACGCTGGCAGGATTTCTGGCAATTAAGCTGACGGCACTTCTGATTTTGAGTGGACGAATCAGCCGCCAGGAGATCGGTACTTTGCTATCCCAGCCAACGAACCGCCCCAAAAAGCAAATGCCATCTGTTATCTATGGACTGGCTGCTATATGCGGAAGTGTGATGTTGGCAGTGGCTTACTACATGGCGATTCAGGGAATTGCATGGACAAAGGTAAGTATGATGGGACTGACTTTGCTGTTGGGCATAGTTGGTACGATGCTGCTTTTCTATGGGATGCGTGCGCTGATTGCTTTGATTGTTAAGAAAGGAAAAGGAAATAAGCAGCTTCATGTATTTACCTTCCGGCAGATTCAGGAGAATGTCATTCATCAGTCAAACTCCATGGCCATCAGCTCCCTGCTGATTCTGGCGGCGCTGTGTTGTTTTGGTGCGGGCGTAGGAATTGCAGGAACGAATAACCTGTCTTCTGGCCATGTAATCGACTATACTTTTGAAGATCATACTGCAGAAGACTCATCGCAGGTTCTTCCGAATATAAAGGCAGTCCTGAAAGAAAACAGTTTGGAAAATCAATTTTCAGAGCTTTTTGAAATGAGGGTTGGGCGTATTCGCACCACAGAAGATTATGATAATGCCTACAGCATGGACGCTGTTATGGACTCTCTTCGGAGCCTGCCCCAGTCGGAAGACCGGGATGTCCTTCTGAACAATCTTGGTTATGCCACATACCCATATTTGATTTGTTTATCGGACTATAATCGTTTGTTGGAATTGTCCGGCAAGCCTGTCATTAAATTAAGTGAGGATGAAGCCGCTGTTTATATAGGTTCCGACTTTACTACTGTAAATCGTACCGCAATGCTGAACGACATACTTACTGAACAGCCTGAAACGGAACTGGTTGGCAGTCCGATTTATCTTACTGGAGAGGTTCAGTCTGTAAATTTGATTACGGATCGTTCTATTACTTTGTCCTTTGCATTGATTCTTCCAGATGAAGCCTTCCTCTATCATACCCAAGGAATGTATGATACGTATGTGAATGCGGTACTCAGTGAGCAGGCTATGGAAGGAAATAGCCTTATGACTGCCTATTCCGATCTGAACGAGAAGCTGGACAAAATAGGTATCGAATATGAAAGCTATCTTCAGAATATGGGCCGCCAGCTTTTCTACACCATAGCATCCAGTTATATTACCCTCTATCTTGCGATTGTTTTCTTGGTAGTTGCCAACACCATCGTGGGTGTTCAGTTCCTGATGAGTCAGCAGAAAACCGGGCGCAGATACCAGACTCTGATCCGCCTGGGAGCTACTTACGAAACCCTTTGCCAGTCTGCTGGAAAGCAAATTACCTGGTTTATGGGACTTCCTGTATTGGTTGCAGCTGTCAGCAGTCTGTTTGGAGTCAGGGCGTTATTTACAGGGATACTCTCGTCCCGAACCCGTGGGACAGTGGCTGAAATGATGTTTGTATCTGCTGCTATGATTTTGCTGCTTTGCGTGATAGAATATATTTATATGAGAGTGGTCAAGCACTCCAGTGATCGGTATTTGCTGACACTGATGCAGCCGCAGAGAGAAGAATAATTTGGAAGGAGGTGCTGTCGTGAAAAGAATTGCTGTTGTGGAAGATGAAGTCTATATGCGGGAAGAACTCTGCAATATGCTCCAAAAGGACGGGTATCTTGTGGAGGCAATCACCGAGTTTGAAGATGCCGCTCGGCTCTTGGCAGCCCTCCGTCCTGACCTCGTGATCTTAGACCTGAATTTACCAGAAATCAGTGGCTTTCAAATCTGCCAGGAGTTAAAGAATAAAACCGCTATCCCCATCCTGGTGCTGACTTCCAGAGATCAGGTAAAGGATGAACTGCAAGCGTTCCAGTTGGGTGCAGATGAATATTTGACGAAGCCGTGCAGAAAAGACCGACTTCTCGCCAGGGTATCCAATATTCTCAAAAGGTATGAAGGTCGTACCAACCTCATAGAGGGATTGGACTTCTTGTTGGACCAGCAGACCTACACACTTTATATTCATAACACCTCTGTGGTGCTTCCAAAAAATCAGGGAAAACTGTTGGTTGCTCTTTTGGCAAGTGGTGATGCACTGGTTACAACGGAGCAGCTTTGCATGGCACTGTGGGGAACTACGGAATACATAGATGAAAATGCCTTGCAGGTTAACCTGACCCGGTTGAAAAAAACGATGTCCGCCCTTGAAATGAAGCAGCGAATCGTTGCAGTTCGAGGAATGGGCTACCGTTTGGAAGCGGAGGTGTCTCTATGAAGCAGCTTTGGCACATGATAGAACGGTACTACCCCTGGCTTCTGTTGCTGCTGGGCGTGGATTGCTTTTGCGCTGTCATTCTTTGGATTTCTGACATTCAGGCATTTCAAACCTTGATCGGGTTAGTAGTTCTGACGAGCATCCTTTTGTTTTCAGCGATTCTGTTTGTACTAAACAAGAGGGAGAACACCCACATGGAACTGTTCCGGGATTTCCTCAGTGATCCTACCATCTGCAATGAAGAACGGCTGCTCAGTGCCATTAGTCAGAAAGAAGGAGAATCTGTCCGATTTTTGGCTTCGGTTTTACGGGAATACAAAAACGAGAGTAACAATATGGCGGATGCCCTACGGGACTATGAAGAATACGTGGAGGGCTGGGCACATGAAGCGAAAACGCCCCTATCGTTGCTGACCATGCTCTTGGATAACCGGAACGATGAAATCTCTCCTTCCCTGCAAGCAAAGCTGGATTATGTCCGCAGTCAGCTTCAGGAGGATGTCACGCAGATGCTGTACTATGCCCGGTTGAAGAGCAGTACAAAGGATTACCGATTTGAGGATGTCAATTTGAATGACTGCTTGGGTGAAGTTCTGGAGGACTATGCCCCACTTCTTGAAGAGAAGCAGTTTGTCATTCTCAACAAACTGCAATCTGAAACAGTCTATACAGACCGTAGAGGACTTCAGTTTATGTTGGGACAGATCGTTAGCAATGCCATCAAATATAGCAGCGATAGTCCCATGCTTACGATTTCCATGATACATTCGGAGACCGCAGATATCCTTTCTGTTGAAGATAACGGCATTGGCGTAAAAAAATATGATCTGCCGTACATTTTTCAAAAGGGCTTTACCGGGGATTCTACTGACAGCAGAAAGAAGGCTACCGGTATGGGACTTTACCTGGTTAAGAAGATGGCCGACGATCTAAATCTTCATCTGGAAGCTACTTCCCAGTGGGGAAAGGGCTTCAAGATTGTCATCTTCTTTCCTAAATTGAGATCCAACGGAGGGAAATAATATAAACAGAAAAACGCCCGCAGGATTTTCTCCTGCGGGCAGCGTGTTGTCAGCTATCCAAAGGCTTGTATTCTGTTACAGTTTTCAGATAGGTTTCGGGATCGCCATTCAATATCAAGTCAGCATATGCTATCGGGTCATTGTAGATCAAATAATCCAACTCTGACCGCTGATACATATTGTCTGCAATCTCGTTCTCAACAGCGATAGTGTCAATCGCAATCATTCTGCCGTCCCTGAATTTCAGTTCCACACAGCAATTATCCATAGTGTAAGCACAAGATATTAAGGTTTTCATGGTATGTCCTCCATAATTCGAAATATAAAGCGAAAATCCCGTCTGACTTCCTGTTAGAAATCAGACGGGATTTGTCCGTATGCACCCCGGAAACCGTCAGCTAACAGTTGATAAGTAAATTAGTTCCTTATCACTGTTAAGCCAAGAATTGGCGGCGTTTACAATGGCGTCCGCCTGCAGGGTGGTAATGTCCCCCTGCCACAGGTAGATGCCGTTCTCAATGGGAGAGAGGGAGGAGAGGGAAATCCCTCCTTTTTTCGCCCGTTCCTCTGTGAGATAGGCGTCCTGCACTTCCAGGAACTCTTTCGTAACCGGCTTTGGAGGACGCACGTTCATCAGAGAACGAAGCAGCCGCTTTTGCTCCTCCTGAGAGGATGGAAGCCGGACGCCTTCATAGACGGGGTCTTCTTGGGTCAGTTCGGTAAGAAGGAAATGCAGCCGCTCGGTCTGCGTCATTGCGTTCTCCTTTCTGTTGCCCGAGGCGGGCAGACATACCCTCCTCGAAAGCCCTCTGCCTTGGTAAGCAGAGGGCTTTCGAGGCTATTCAACAGCGATATCAGCCGCCATTTTCCAATCCTTGTCTTACAGCGATCGTTTCTTTGCCTGCAAAGAAATGGCTTTCCGGCGTCAGGCGAAGAAGAAATTCGCCGTCATATCCAGATAATTCTCGCCGCTGTAAGCGGGGCACTGCTTTTTGACTTCTGCCTTAAACGAATCCGCATCCGCGCACGCAGCTGCAATTTGTTTGAGGTTTGTAAGGTAATCAATCTTGGTTTTCGCGTCCTTTAAATCCTCCGGCGTATAATGCGAGGTCAGGATCAGGTCATATCCCTTTTCGATATAGTCCCAAAGCTGCGCGATGATCCCGTCGGCGTGACCGGCGTTTGCCACGATGGAATGGCAGTCGTGGCCGAGCATATGGGTGTAGACGGCGTTGAGCTCCGGGATTTCTACGTCAAAGGCGTCCGCGGTGGGGGTAATGATGAAATCCATGCTGCCAATGGCAATCTTACCCGCGCCAATTACGTTGGTGATGGTATGAACACTGCAGTCGAAGCCATCGCCGAACACATTGGCGAAATTGTCGATCAGGGCCTTGCCGCCTCCATTTCGCGCATACTCCACCGCGTTTTGCGTGGCGTATTTGGGTACATCCGGCAAAAACGTGGCGCCCGCGCCGTGATAAGCCACCAGCATCCCCTCGACCTTCCAGTCCTTCAGATACGTTTGAAGCTCTTTGTTGTTGTCAAAAAAGCAGGGGGACTCGAGCACCACCGCTTTCCCGTTTTTCTCGAAGATGAAAACTTCATTGTCTATCGGGTCGTTGGTTTGGTAGGCATGCAGCCGGACGGCGTCGAAGTCGTAAATATGCATTTCGCCTTTTTCAAGCGTTTTGGTTTGGAATGTGTTCTTGTTCATTGCTTTGCCCTCCCAGGATATTCTTAAAACTGCGCAACGGCCGTTCTGAGCAGCTCCTGCCTTCATTATAGGCGGCCTGCCTTTCTCTGTGAAGTACGCACTTTTTTGTGCTTTGGTTACTTTTAAGTGACCGGCTACCGCGTTTTTTCTGCGCATAGTCTCCACAGCTGCGGTAACACTAAAAGGAGTCTAAAAAAGGGGAGAAAACCATGTCAAAAAAGAAGAAAAACAGTATGCAGAACAAACAAAAAGGAGAAGACCTGCTCGAGCAGAACGCCGATGACAATGATACCCAGGAGAGCGCCGACGATACCCAGGATAACGGCGATAATCAAAACAATGAAAACAACGAGGATACGTCCACCCCTACCCAGGATCAGCAGCAGCAGATCATCAAGATGGGTTCCATCACCACCGCCAAGGGCAAGCACGTCATCCACTGCCTGACGGTGGTAGGCCAGATCGAGGGGCATTATATCCTCCCGCCGCAGAACAAAACCACCAAATACGAACACGTGATCCCTCAGCTGGTGGCCATTGAGGAAGCGCCGGAGATCGAGGGACTGCTCATTCTCTTAAACACAGTGGGCGGCGACATTGAGGCGGGACTTGCCATCGCGGAGCTGATCGCAGGAATGAAAAAGCCTACCGTTTCCCTGGTGTTGGGCGGCGGACATTCCATCGGCGTGCCGCTGGCCGTATCCGCCCGCAAAAGCTTCATCGCCTCCTCGGCTACCATGACCATCCATCCGGTGCGTATGAACGGACTGGTGCTGGGCGTTCCCCAGACGTTCTCCTACTTTGATAAAATGCAGGACCGAATCATCCGTTTTGTCACAGAAAACAGCCGCATCGACGCCGATCGCTTCAAGCAGCTGATGATGACAAGCGGCGAGCTTGTCATGGACGTGGGCACGGTGCTCGATGGGGAACAGGCGGTAGCGGAAGGGCTCATCGACGAGCTCGGTTCCCTTTCCGACGCGCTTGCCTGCCTCTATGATATGATTGAGAAGAAGGACGGGGAGGAAGTCCCATGCTGATGTACACCTGTGTACCGCCCGAAATGATAATGGGCTTGCAGGACGAGGCGGAATATGAGATAATAAAAATCAATCATGGCTGTGTCAAAGCGGCGAAAACGCCCGACGGCTTGGTGGTTTCTTCCTTGCAGTCCACCGACCCGATGGATTATCTCAATCCGTCTTTTACGCCGGGGTCTTCCATTGCGCAGCCGCAAAAGCAGCAGGGGATGCAGGCCTTTTTCTGAGAGGTGTTCTTTGCTTGTCTGACCGGATGTGCGCCGCTTCGCCGAAAAGGCGTGGTATTCTTGCGGACGGACAAGATTTTTAGTAATTGAGGTGGCGTAACATGGCGGCAGCAAAGAAAAGAAAGACAACTGGCCCGGCAAAAAAGCGTCCGGGCACGCAGAAGGGGAGGACCACCGCTTCTTCCGCAAAAACGGCCAAGGAGGCCGGGCGGAAGAAAAAGCAGATTTGGGCGGTCGTCCTGTTTGCGGTCGCCCTGTTGCTTTTGGCGGTGGTGTTGATTCCGGGTCCGGCCTTGTGGGCGTGGATTCGGGGTCTGGTGTTCGGCTTGTTTGGGTCGAGCGCGTATTTGTGGCCGGTGATTTTAGTGTATATTGCGGTCATCTGCGCGCTGGACCGGCCGGTGCATTCGGTGGGCGCGAAGGTATGGCAGGCCTTCGCGCTGGTCATTCTTGCCTGCAGCGCCATACATATCTTTACCCACGAAACGGGAATTCCCAGCTTCGGCGGGTACTTTGAGGAGCTGGGAACCCTCTATGCAAACGGTGCGACCACCTTTGGCGGCGGAATTTTCGGCGGCCTTTTGGGAATGCCGTTTATTTCCCTGGTGGGGTATATCGGTGCGCGGATTATCGTTTGCCTGCTGCTCTTCGTTTTTCTGATGCTGGTGACGGGAACGGAGCTTTTGGCGCTGTTTCGCGCCGTCTGGAAGCCGGTGGAGAAGGTGGAGAAGAACGCCGGGGAACGCATTAAGAACCGTGCTCAGAAAAAGGGCGGCAGACCCCGGTTTAACCTGGACGTGCCCATCGACGGCAAGGAGGATGAGCCTCTGCCCGCCCATCCGGTGATGGCCGAAGAAGAGGAACTCAAGCAGCCGTCCAAACTAAAAAAGCTTCTGGACCTGGTAAAGGACGACAAAGCGCTGACCGAGGCGGCGAAGGAACCGCAGACCGCTTCTCCGGTACAAGCGCCGCCTCCCGCCTCAGTGGATGCGGCCGGGTCGGAAGAAAGCGTAAACATCGACGATTTGATTCAAAAGGCCGTGCGCACCCAGGAGCAAAAGAGCGCGCCGGTCCCGTCTCCCGTGCCTGTGCCCGCCCAGAAGCCGGTACCCTTTTCGCCGGCGGGCGAAACGGCGGTCTTGGCGGCTTACCGGTATCCGCCCCTGTCCCTTTTTGACGAGACGGCCCCGGGCGGGGCGAGAGGCAATATGCAGGCGGAACTGCGGGCAAACGCGGACAAGCTTGTAAACGTTTTGCGCTCCTTCGGCGTGGAAACGCGGGTGGTGGGCATCAGCCCCGGGCCCGCGGTTACCCGGTATGAATTGCAGCCGTCGGCCGGGGTGAAGATCAGCAAGATCACGAACTTGGCCGACGACATTGCGCTGAACATGGCCTCCGCCGGGGTGCGCATCGAAGCGCCTATCCCCAACAAGGCGGCGGTGGGCATCGAGATTCCCAACCGCAACGTAAATGTGGTGCACATGCGCGACCTGATCGCCTCCACGGCCTTCCAGACGGCGAAAAGCCGGCTGACGGTGGCTTTGGGGCGGGATATCGCCGGCAACGCCGCCTTTGCGGACCTGGCTAGGATGCCCCACCTGCTGATTGCCGGCGCTACCGGGTCGGGCAAATCGGTGTGCATCAATTCGATTGTGCTAAGCCTTCTCTATAAAGCATCTCCCAACGAGGTGCGCCTTCTGATGGTGGACCCGAAGGTGGTGGAGCTGGGCGTGTATAACGGCATTCCTCACCTGGTGGCCCCGGTTGTCACCGACCCGCGTAAGGCGGCGGGAGCGCTGGGCTGGGCGGTCACGGAAATGCTCGACCGGTATAAGCTCTTTGCCCAGACCAATGTGCGCGACATCACCGCCTATAACCTGATGGCGGCGGAGCACGACGATGTGGCGCCTCTTCCGCAGATCGTCATCATCATCGACGAGCTTGCCGACCTGATGATGGTCGCGCCCAACGAGGTGGAGGATTCCATCTGCCGTCTGGCCCAGATGGCCCGCGCGGCGGGGATGCACCTGGTCATCGCCACCCAGCGTCCGTCGGTGGACGTCATTACCGGCATCATCAAGGCGAACATTCCCAGCCGTATCGCCTTTGCAGTGTCCTCCCAGGTGGATTCGCGTACCATTCTCGACGCGGGCGGCGCGGAAAAGCTCTTGGGCCGGGGCGACATGCTCTTTAACCCGGTGGGCGCCAATAAGCCCACCCGTATCCAGGGCTGCTTTGTCAGCGACCGGGAGGTGGAACGGGTGGTGGAATACGTCAAGGCGGATCAGCAAAACGAATACGACCAAAAGGTCATCGAGGAAATCGACCGGCAGGCCGCCAAGGAGAAAAACAGCGGCGGCGGCGGGAATGACTTTGACGATGGGGACGCGGATTCCGCCCTCATCCGCCAGGCCATCGAGTGCGTGGTGGAGGCGGGCATGGCGTCCACCTCGCTCCTTCAGCGCCGGCTGCGCCTTGGGTATGCGAGAGCCGGGCGGATCATCGACGAACTGGAAGCCCGCGGGGTAGTGGGCCCTCACGAAGGAAGCAAGCCTCGCCAGGTGCTGCTCACCCGGCAGCAGTGGCTGGAAATGAATATGAATGAGCCGGACGGAACGCCGGATCTGCCAAAGCCGCCAGCGTCCGGGCAGGAATAGAAGACACGGAGGATTTCATGCCTTTTTTACCCATCAGCAAGCAAGAAATACAAGCCCTGGGATGGGACGAGCCGGATTTTGTGTATGTCACCGGCGACGCCTATGTGGACCATCCCAGCTTCGGCGTGGCGATTTTGTCCCGTATGCTGGAAGCCCAGGGGTACCGAGTGGCGATTTTGTCCCAGCCGGACTGGCACACCTGTAAGGATTTTACCCGGTTCGGCCGCCCAAAGCTGGGATTTCTCGTCACTTCCGGGAACATTGATTCCATGGTGGCCCATTACACGGCCGCTAAGCGAACCAGAAGCGACGATCTTTATTCCCCGGGAGGACGGGCGGGAAAACGTCCCGACCGGGCGGTCATCGTCTATTGTCAGAAAATCCGGGAAGCCTATGGAGATGTCCCTATTTTGATCGGGGGGCTGGAAGCGTCTCTGCGCCGTTTCGCCCATTACGACTATTGGGACGACCGGGTCCGCCCGTCCATTTTGCTCGACTGCGGGGCGGACCTTCTCATGTACGGCATGGGGGAACGCTCCATGACCGAGATCGCCCGGCGGCTAAAGGCCGGGGAACCGGTTGCCTCCATCACCGACGTGCGCGGCACCTGCTTTGCGGTTCCCACTTCCCAGTACATACCGCGCCCCGCGAAAGAATGCCCTTCCTTTGAACTGGTGGCTACCAATAAGCGAGAATACGCCGTGGCCGCCCGCATCCAGCAGGATGAGCAGGATGCGGTGCGGGGGAAAACCATCATTCAAAAGCACGGAAAGGTAATTTTGGTGCAAAACCCGCCGTCGCCGCCTCTTGCGCAGGCGGAGCTGGACCGGGTTTACGAGCTGCCCTATGAACGGGCCTATCATCCCATATACGAGTCCCAGGGCGGCGTACCGGCTATAAAAGAGGTGGAGTTTTCCATCACTCACAACCGGGGCTGCTTTGGCGCGTGCAACTTTTGCTCCCTTGCCTTCCACCAAGGCAGGCAGATCACCTGCCGCAGCGAGGAATCGGTGCTGCTAGAGGCAAAAAAGCTGACAAAATCCCCCAGGTTTAAGGGGTATATCCATGACGTGGGCGGACCGACCGCCAATTTCCGCCTGCCCTCCTGCAAAAAGCAGAAGGAGCTGGGGCTTTGCAAAGGGAAAAAATGTTTGGCGCCCACGCCGTGCAAGCAGCTTCAGGTGGACCACAGCGAATACCTGCAGCTGCTTCGCAAGCTGCGGGCCTTGCCGGGGGTCAAACGGGTCTTCATCCGTTCGGGCATCCGGTATGATTATCTCATCGAAGATCCGGACGAGCGCTTTTTTAAAGAGCTGGTGACCTACCACGTGTCCGGGCAGCTGAAGGTGGCGCCAGAGCATTGCGCGGCAAACGTGCTCGACCAGATGGGCAAGCCACACATCGAACAGTACCGGCGGTTTTCCAAGCGGTTTTACGAGCTGACAAAGAGCGTCGGGAAGGAGCAGTACCTAGTTCCCTACCTGATGTCTTCCCACCCGGGGAGTACCCTCAAGGATGCGGTGGAGTTGGCGGTGTTTCTCAAAAAAGAGGGCGTGCGCCCCGAGCAGGTGCAGGACTTTTATCCAACCCCCGGCACCATTTCCACCGCCATGTTTTACACCGGGCTCGACCCCTATACCATGAAGGACGTATACGTTCCCCGTTCGCCTAGGGAAAAGGCCATGCAACGGGCACTGCTGCAGTCCTTTAAGCCGGAGAACCGGGCGCTGGTACTCGAAGCGCTGAAGAAAGCAGGCCGGAGCGACCTGATCGGGTTTGGCCCCGGATGCCTCATCCGTCCGGATCAAACGGTGACTGCGGGCAAAAAGACCGAAAAAACAGGAGGAAAAAGAGGCTATGGCGCCAGAAAACCACAGAAAAAGCGCAAGAGGTAAATGGTACCTGTCCGCCGGGGCAATCCTGGTGGTTTTGGTGCTGGCCATCAGCTTTGGCGGCAAGCTGGGGCTGAGCGTCCCCAGCTGGAACGAGGTGTTCGGCGCGTTCGGCCTGGGACCAGAACCTCAGACCACTGTTACCGATGGAGAGCTTCTGGTTCACTATATCGACGTCGGGCAGGGAGACTCTATTCTCATTCAGTGCAATGGGAAAAATATGCTCATCGACGCGGGGACTTCCCAAGCGGCCGGAAAGGTGGTAGACTATCTGCAAAGCCAAGGGGTTGAGACCCTCGACTATGTAATTGCCACCCATCCCCACGCCGACCACATCGGCGGCATGGCGGACGTGATCGAAACCTTTGGTGTCGGTACCTTCCTGATGCCGCAGCTTCCAGACAGCCAGGTTCCCACCACGAAAACCTACGAACGGATGCTCGACGCGCTGGAGGCCAAAGGGATCAAAGCCACGGCCGCGAAGACGGGAGGAAAATATCGGTTGGGTGAGGCGGTGCTGGAAATCCTGTCCCCGGATAAGGACAGCAGCTTTGACGACCTGAATAACTGGTCGGTGGTAGCGGCGCTCGATTATGGAAGCACTTCCTTTTTGTTCACTGGGGACGCGGAAGAGCCGGTGGAAGAAGCTTTGCTGCAAAAGGGGTTCCAGCTCAAGGCGGATGTTCTCAAGTTTGGCCATCATGGGAGCCGGACCTCTTCCACCGAGGCGTTTCTGGAAAAGGTCAATCCCCATGCCGAAACCTTGGAAAAAGCTCAGGCGCGTGGGATGAAGGTATACCGCACCGACCTGGAGGGAACCATCGTCGTCAAAAGTGACGGAAGCGGCTATTCGGTGAAAACGGAGAAATAAGGAGGCGTTGCTATGATTGTGGATCGGTTGGAAGAAGGCTTTGCCGTCTGTGAAAAAGAGGACGGCAGCTTTGTCAATATCCCCTTGGAACAGATTGCCGGGGCCGTCCGGGAAGGGGACCTTCTCGTTTCTTTCGAACAGGGCGGATACCGAGTGGACGAAGCGGCTACCAAAGCCCGCAGGGAAAAAATGAGCAAACGCCAGCGTTCCATCTTTGAATAAAGCAGGACAAGAGGTGCGGTATGCGCATATTATCGTTTTGTTATAAAAAGAGAAACCAACGGGGATTTACCTTGGTAGAGCTGGTCATCGTCATTGCGGTGCTCGCAATTTTGGCGGCCATTGCGATTCCGGTGGTTTCCGCCATCCTCTCCAACGCCAGGCACGCCGCCCTTCTCACCGATGCCAGAAGTATTTACGAGCAGGTGGCCATCGATATTGAACGCAACAACAAAGAGGAAAGCGCTTTGTGCTATTACCTGGCCCGGCCCAGCGCCAACTTTAGTAAGGCGCTCATCGACGGAACCGGACGGATGGCCTGTCGGATTAACTACTACCACGGCCAGCAGCTAAAACTAGGCGACGCCAACGGCAACGGCGCGGCCCATGTCGATCTTGCCAAACAGCAGATCAACGATTTCTTCGGCGGCGATTACAATTACGGATACCGGGTGTATGTCGCCAAAAACGATGACGGGACCTATCAGGTGGTATGCGTAGGGGTCTATGGGCGAAAAATCGAAGAATCTAACTGGAGCGAAGCGTTCAAGCCGGACGTTTGTTTTCCGGAGGGTTCTTATGAGAAATACATACAGAAATAAAATGGAAAAGGCCCGCAAACAGATCTGTTTGCGGGCCTTTTCGGCAATATGAAGTAAAACAGTTATGCCTCCGATTATCATGCGCGTTTGTCCGTCCGGTTTTCTTCACACGCGGCAGGCGTTTTTATAGACGCGTGCGCAGCCTTCCTTTGCGAAGGAAGCGGCCGGCAACAGACAAAAGCGGGGAAACACCCCGCTTTTATTTGTTATCCAAGCAGCCCTTCGATCAGAATTTTCAGGCCGATCAAAATCAGGATCACGCCGCCGAATACCTCGGCTTTGCGCTGAAAGAGGGTTCCGAACTTTTTGCCGACGTAAGCCGCCGGCAGGCAGATGACAAAGGTGATCAGGCCGATGAGACCGGCCGCCTGCCAGATGTTCGTGTTTAGAAGCGCGAAGCTTACTCCCACCGCCAGCGCGTCAATGCTGGTAGCGACGGAAAGGACCAGCAGCATACGCAGCCGCAACGGTCCCCGCTGACATGCCTCCCGGTCCACCTCTTTTTCCTTGAGGGTTTCGTAGATCATTTTGCCGCCGATAAAGGCCAGAAGGATGAAAGCAACCCAGTGGTCGATACCGGCGATTTTATCGCTGAAGGTGATGCCGGCAAAGTACCCGATGACCGGCATGAGCGCCTGGAAAATGCCGAAACTCAGCGCCATTTTCAGCGCGTCGCGAAACCGCAGATAACGGGTGCACATACCGTTCGTAATGGATACGGCAAACGCGTCCATCGACAGTCCCACCGCCGTAATCAGAATGCTGAGGATGTTCATAGGACCTTCCTTGCTCCAGCGGCCGGAATTAAAAGGATTCCCCGCCTTTCCGCCGCCACTGGAAACGAGAAAGGCCATAAAAGTCGCAAAGCAGAAACCGTGTCTTTACGCGGGTGCTTTTGGTCCCGGTTTTTTCAGCAGAAAAAAAGAATAATTCCCTTGTATCACGCGTAGTACGCGGCAGAAACATTCTGCCGCGTACTACGGTTCTGGAATCATATATATGAACGGCTTCGCTCAATCATTCGTCGTACGTTTCTTCTCCAGCGTACCGGCGAAGCAGGATTTCCTGTGCATTTAAGAGAGTATCCGCCGTGTCTGCCAGGGAATGGTAGGAGCCGTCCTCGTACATCACCGAGGTCTGGGCGGTGTCCGTCCAATAAAGCTTCATTTCGTCGAGAATCCGCGCGGCAATGGCCGGATCCTCCACCGGGAAGAGCAGCTCCACCCGCCGGTCCATGTTGCGGGGCATCATGTCGGCGCTGGAGAGGTAAAGCTCCGTCTGCCCGTCGCAGTCGAAATAATACACCCGGCTGTGCTCCAGGAAGCGCCCTACGATGGAGTGTACCTCAATGTTTTCGCTGACTCCTTCCAGGTCCGGGCGCAGACAGCAGATTCCCCGTACCAGCAATCGGATCTTCACCCCTGCGCAGGAGGCACGGTACAGGCGCTCGATGAGCTCGGTATCCACCAGGGAGTTCATTTTAATGAAGATTTCCGCCCGCTTGCCTTCTTTCGCGCAGTCGGCGGCTTTGTCGACCAAATTCGTCAGATAGGGGCGCAGCTGAGTGGGGGCGGAAATGAGCTTTTTCATGGCAAAGGGCACTGAATACCCCGTGAGGGTATTGAAAAAAGAGGTAGCATCCTGCCCGATCTGCTCGTCGCAGGTAAAAAGGCCATAATCGGTATAGATTTTCGCGGTCACGTCGTTGTAATTGCCGGTACCTAGGTGCACATACCGTTTGGTGGCTCCATTTTCCCTCCGCACCACCAGGGTGATTTTGCTGTGGGTTTTCAGCCCCGGCAGGCCGTAGATCACATGGCATCCCGCTTTTTCTAAAGTAAGGCCCCACTGGATGTTGTTCTCCTCGTCAAAGCGCGCTTTAACCTCCAGCAGCACCGTCACCTGCTTGCCGGCCTCCGCCGCCTTTGCCAAAGCGGAGACCACCGGGGAATGGCCGCTGACCCGGTAGAGCGTCTGCTTAATGGCCAAAACCTGGGGATCGGCCGCGGCGTATTCAAGAAGCTTGACCACCGGTTCAAAGGACTGGTAAGGATGATGAAGAAGAATGTCCCGTTCCTTTACCAGTTCAAAGGGGTCCAAATCCTCTCCGAACTGCACGCTGGTTCCCTGTACCAAAGGGTGGTAGCGCAGCGTCTCGTAGCCGGGTGTGTTGTAGAGCTCTTTCATCAGGAAGTCCAGGTTCAAGGGGCCGTTGATGAAATAGATCTCGTCCTTGCTGACTTCCAGCTCCTTTTTGAGCACGGAGAGCAGCCGGTCGTCCACGTTGTAATCGGTTTCCAGGCGGATGACTGAGCCCCATTTGCGCATGCGCAGGGAGCGTTTGATCTCCGCCAGCAGGTCTTCCGCTTCCTCCTCATCAAAGGTCAGGTCCGCGTTGCGGGTGATGCGGTAGGGGTTGCAGGCAATGATTTTGCGTCCGTCGAACAGCTGCCCGATGTGCATGGCGATGACGTCTTCCAGCAGGACGAAATCCTTTCCCTCGCCGTCGGAGCCGGAGATGTCAATGAGGCGGGGGAGCACCGAGGGCACCTGTACGGTGGCGAAGACCGGTTCGTCGTCCTTTCCTTCCAACAGCAGGCCGATGTTGAGGCTTTTGCTTAAAATAAGAGGAAAGGGACGGGAGGAATCCACCGCCATGGGAGTGAGAACCGGGAAAATTTCCGTCTCAAAATAACGGGAGAGCTTCTCCACCTGGCCTTCCTCCAGCTCGCTGGGATGGAGAAACCGGATGTCGTTGCGGGAAAGCTCGGGCAGGATGCTGTTTCGATAGATGCCGTACATTTCATCCATCAGGATATGGGTGCGCCGGGAGATCAGGGAAAGCTGCTTTTTGGGAGTGAGCCCCGCCGCGTCCAGCTTTTTATAACCAGCATGGAGCTGGTCGCGCACCGATGCGACCCGGATCATAAAGAACTCGTCCAGGTTCGTCGAGGTAATGGACAAAAATTTCATCTGCTCAAAAACGGGGTTTCCCGGGTTTAACGCCTGCATCATCACACGGCTGTTAAACTCCAGCCAGGAAAGCTCCCGGTTGATATAATAAGAGGGATTGCCAAATCGGTCGCCCATCTTTCTTCCTTCCTTCCAATGGGTTTTTCCCCGAAAAACACCTGTGTGGGAAAACGGGAATTACCTTCTTATTATAGGAGAAAACCCGCATAAATTCAACTGAATCTGCCGTCTGGTAATTGTAAAATAATTATATTATAATAGTCTTAGCAGAATACGAAATATCTTGGTGAGACATTCAGAAAGGTGGGGCGGAAATTATGGCATATTCTTTTCGCATTGGGCACGGATACGACGTGCACCGGCTGGTGGAAGGCCGCCGGCTGATTATGGGCGGGGTGGAGATCCCGTTCGAAACCGGCCTTTTGGGCCATTCGGACGCGGATGTGCTGGTTCACGCCGTCTGCGACGCCCTTTTGGGGGCGGCCAAGCTGCGGGACATCGGCGCGTTGTTCCCGGACACCGATCCCCAGTATGAAAATGTGGACAGTATCGACAAGCTCCTTTCCCGCATCGTGGTGCTCTTAAAGGGGCTCGGCTATCAAATCGGCAACATCGACGCTACCGTCATCGCCCAGGCGCCCAAAATGAGCCCTTACATCGACCAGATGTGCCGCAACATCGCCAAGTGCTGCCGGATCGGGGAAGACTGCGTGAGCGTAAAGGCCACCACCGGGGAGGGCCTGGGCTTTTCCGGAAGGGGAGAGGGGATCGCCGCCCACGCCGTCTGCCTGCTCTACCGGGAGGACGAACGGTAAATTTTTGGTGTTTCACTTCACCCGCCTCTTGCATAGGATGGTACTGCGGTACTATCTATTCTTCTGTTTGCCGCACGAAGACTCCGGCGGCAATTCTGATAGAGGTGAGTGAACATGAGTTCCACGAGGATTATGATCAGCTCCGTCACCCATGCCCAGATGGGACGGGATATTTTGATGGAGGAGGGTATTCGCTCGAGTATCGAGCGCACGCCGAAAACAAACGATCCCTACGGCTGCGGCTATAGCCTGAAGGTTCAGGGAGATACCGGCCGTGCAGTGCGCCTGCTTAAGGAGGCCGGCATCCGGGTATTGGGCACTTATGAGGCGGGCGGCTTATGATTTATTTGGATAACGCCGCGACTACCTGGCCCAAACCCCCGGCGGTGCTTGCCGCGGTTGACAATGGAATGCGCCGGCTCGGTTCGAATCCCGGCCGGGGCGGCTATGAAATGAGCCTGCGGTCTTCGGACGCCATCTACGAATGCAGGAAGACGGCGGCAGGCCTGTTCGGCGCGCCCGGACCGGAATGCGTGGTATTTACCCAAAACTGTACCCATGCAATCAACATCGTTTTAAAGGGCATGCTAAAGCCGGGGGACCATGTGGTGGTGTCCAATTTGGAGCACAACGCTGTCATGCGCCCGTTAAACGCCCTGAAGGAAAAGGGGATCACCTACAGCGTAGCAAAGGTGTTCCCGGGAAACGACAAAGCGACAGTCAGCTCCTTTGCCATGGCCGTCAATGTCAATACCAGGCTGATTGTTTGTATCCACGCATCCAATGTATTCGGCACCCTCCTTCCCATTCGGGAGATCGGCGCTTTGGCAAAAAGCCGGGGAATCCTGTTTTTGGTGGATGCCGCCCAGTCGGCGGGGCTTGTGCCCATTGACATGAAGGCCTGCGGCATCGACTTTCTCTGTATGCCCGGCCACAAGGGGCTTTACGGCCCCATGAGTTCGGGTATGCTGCTGACTCCTTATGGAGAGGCACTCGGCACGCTGATGGAAGGCGGTACGGGAAGCAGTTCCTTAGCCATGGAGCAGCCGGACTACATGCCAGAACGGCACGAATCGGGTACCCTGAACACGGCAGCCATCTTCGGCCTTAAGGCGGGGATGGACTTTGTCAAGGGAAAAGGGATCGACCGCATTTACCAGCATGAGCTGGGCCTGATGAGCCGCCTTTATGACCGGCTTTGCCGGATGGACGGTGTGATTTTGTATACGCCGCGGCCGCAGGCAGGGACCTGTGTGCCGGTGCTTTCGTTTAACCTGGAGGGGCTTGACAGCACCGAGGCAGCAGCCATCCTGGGCAAGAGGGGCGTCGCCCTGCGGGCGGGCTATCACTGCGCCCCGGCGGCCCATCAGGCCTATGGAACGCTGGAAACCGGGACCGTGCGTGCAGCGCCCTCCGCTTTCACCCAGCCGGGGGAAATCGACGCGTTTGTAAAAATCGTCGGGCAGGTCATGAAAAATCAGGGAAGCACTATGCAAAACCCACGGGGTATGATAAAATAGAAGTATGGAAATATCCGTGTTTTGCCGCGGTTATCGCCGCGCGAACCCATGTTGAAATGCGCTGCCGCCGTCTAGCCAGTCGGCGGCACTCTTTCATCGGATATCGGAACGAAAAGGACTACGCACGAAGGGAAGAACAAACATGGCGGAATTTTTCAGCACCATTGCCAACAGCTTTGAGATCATGTTCAACACCGTGCATCTCAACGATTTGGCAGACATTGCGATCGTCGCCTTTATTATTTATAACGCCATCAAGCTCGTGCGCGAAACCAGGGCGGAGACGCTGGTAAAGGGAATTCTGATCCTGATCGTCATGGCGGCCCTGGCCAACTATTTTGACCTGAAAACCTTCAAATACATTATGACCAACGTCTTTCAGATCGGGCTTTTGGCGCTATTGATCGTGTTCCAGCCAGAGTTGCGGCGGGTGCTCGAGCAGATGGGGCGTACCCGTATCGGAAAGCTCAACATCCTGAGCTCGTCGGGAGAGGACGATGCAGCAAACATCCGCCACGCCATCAAGGCGGTGTGTGATTCCTGTACCATCCTGCAGCGCCAGCGAATGGGGGCGCTCATTATTTTTGAACGGGAGATCAAGCTCGGGGATATCATCAATTCCGGCACCATTGTGGATGCTTCACCGAGCCCGGAGCTCATTTGCAACGTCTTTTACAACAAGGCGCCGCTTCACGACGGCGCTATGGTCATCCGGGACGGGAAGGTTTACGCGGCCGCCTGTATCCTGCCGCTGTCTCAAAACCGGGAAATCAGCACCGAGCTTGGCACCCGGCACCGGGCGGCGCTGGGTATGAGCGAGAATTCAGACGCCATGGTGGTGGTGGTCTCGGAGGAGACCGGCTCCATTTCCGTGGCGGAAAAAGGCGTATTAAGGCGCAGCATCAGCGTGGATACTCTCAAGGCGGTGCTGGACGCAGCGCTTTTGGACGAGAAAAACGCCGATGGCTCCAAGGACAAGCCATCCTTCTGGAAGGGGAGAAACAAATGAGCAGGGAAAAACAAAAAAAGGCGCCTCGCCCTCCCAAGGAAAAGAAGGTACGCAAGGAGTTCCATCTGCGGGACATTAAGATCGGCCGGCTTTTTTATGACAACCGGTTCGTTCTGATTTTTTCCATCGTCTGTGCCATCGGTCTGTGGTTTTTCATGGTGCTGGTGGTCTATCCAGAGGAAACGCGGACCTTCCGCAACGTCCCTGTGGACGTGGCGTTTACCGATTCCCAGGTCGAGCAGGGCTTCCGGGTTTCCCAGGACAATCCTCCAGTGATCGACGAAATTGTGGTTCAGGGCGGACGGTTCGACATTGCAAAGCTCTCGGTGGACGATATCCAGGTGTCGGTGCGTCCCAGCGACGTCAGCAGCATTGAAAGCGAAGGGGAGCAGACCAAACGGGTGCTGATTACCTATCCCGACGGCATTACCGAGGTACGAAAGTCCTCGGAAACCGTGACCTTCCAGGTGGAAATTCACATTACCCGAGAGTTTACGGTGGAAATCGACGACTCGAACATCACGGCAGCAGACGGGTACAAAAAGGAAAGCCCAGTTTCCGATTATCCGCAGATTTCCGTGACCGGTTCCAGGCAGTTGGTGGACCGCATCAAACGGGTGGTCGCTGTCACGCCGGAGCAGCCAGGCCCCATTTCCTCCGCCACCAAGGTGACGAGCGCCATTCAGCTTCTGGATGCCGATGGAAACCTGATTACCGGCGTGCAGCCCCAGTATACGGAAATGGACGTGACCATCGGGGTGCAGAAGATCAAAAAGGTGCCGTTGACGGTGGAGTTTAAGAACGTGCCGGCGGATTATGAAAACAGTCCGCTCAAATATTCCATTTCTCCCGTCACGGAGATTGAGCTGTATGGCCGGCCAGACGACATCGACAACTTAAATGAATTGGTGGTAGGAACCATTGACTTTAATGAAATCGGTGCCGGATCCCAGTTTGACTTTGACATCGCCGCCGCTTTGGAAAAGCTGTCCGGTATCAAGAACAACAACTCCACCATCGTCTCGGTGACGGTGACCATTGACGGCAGTAGTTTGACCTCACGCAGCTTTAACATCAGCCAGTTTGTGGTGCTCAATGCCCCTGACGGGATGACCATTACGCCCGATGAGCAGCAGCTTGCCAATGTGACGGTTGTGGGTCCCGCAAGCCTGCTGAATACGGCGGAGGAAGGGGACGTGGTTGCGGTCATTGACATGAGAGGAAAGCCCACCGCGGCAGGGAAAGCCACCACTCCGGTCAGCTGGATTCGGGTAAAAGGGAAGGATTCCTGCTGGATTCAGGGAGACGCGGCCGCCTATCCGGTGAGCATTACAGTGCAGTAACTTGCATGACACGCAGGCATTTCCTGCAGATTTCATCCATCTTAAGCGGATTTTCTGTGACGGTTTGATACTTGTAGAACATTTCCTTTCAAAATAGTAAAAAATTCTTCCACCGGCATGGGCACATTTGTGGCTCATGCCCTTTTTTTGTTTTTCTTTTAAAAATGTGGTCAAAAGGTTTGACAGGGGGAGTATCCTGTGCTAAACTAGCAGCAAATAAAGGGACCGGAAGGTCCGATTTGGAGATTGTAGCTATGACGTGGACTTTGTTTGCAAATGTAAATATTGGTATTAGCATTATTTTCCTCGTACTTGTCGTACTGGTAGGGATTAGTGCTTCTTTGCGTTTCACTGCAAACAAAAGACCGGTTCCCGTTCGCGCGGACTAGGACGCGCATTGGAATGGCTACAGGCCCCGCAGTGAAATTTTCACTGCGGGGTTTTTTCATGGATGCAAAAGAAACTGGCAGCGATCAATGAAATGGTAAGGGAATGATGACAATGAAAATGCCGGGCGCACAGATAATCGTGGAAACGCTGATCAGTCAGGGGGTGACCACGGTATTTGGATATCCAGGAGGCCAGGTTCTCAACATTTACGACGAGCTTTATAAGGCAAGCGACCGAATCCGGCACATCATTACAGCCCATGAGCAGGGCGCGGCCCACGCGGCGGACGGATACGCCCGTTCTACAGGCAAGGTCGGGGTAGTGATTGCCACCTCCGGACCGGGCGCGTCCAATCTGGTCACCGGCATCGCCACCGCGTATCTCGACTCCACTCCCATGGTCGCCATTACCGGGAACGTCCCTTTGCCCCTCATCGGGCGGGACAGCTTCCAGGAGGTGGACATTGCCGGAATCACCATGCCGGTCACCAAGCACAATTACATCGTCAAAGATGTAGCCGTTCTGGAGGATACCATCCGCGAAGCCTTCCAGATTGCAAAGTCCGGGCGTCCGGGACCGGTGCTCATCGACGTGCCAAAGGACGTACAGATTGCTCTTTGCGACTATGTGCAGGGAGGAGAGGTTGCGGCGGACCCCTTTCAAAGCCCGGCGGATGAGGAGCTGATACAGGCGGCGAAGATGGTCGCCGCGTCCAAGCGCCCCTTTATCTACAGCGGCGGCGGCATCGTCAGCGCCGACGCCTCCAAAGAGCTCCTTTCCTTTGCCGGCCGGATTGATGCTCCCATCGGTACGAGCATGATGGGGCTTTCCGCCGTTCCAAGCGGCTATCCCGGCTTTCTGGGGATGACGGGAATGCACGGCAGGTACGCGGCCTCCAAAGCCATGGCGGAGGCGGATTTGATCATCGCGGTAGGCACCCGGTTCAGCGACCGGGCCACCGGGAACAAGGACGAATTTGCAAAGAAAGCCCAGGTTCTTCACATCGACATTGATCCGGCCGAAATCGGCAAGAATATCCCGGCCCAAAAGTCCCTCATCGGCAACATCAAGGACATCCTGGCCCGGCTGTGCGCCCTCCTTTCTCCGCAAACCCACGGGGCGTGGAAGGCGCAGGTGGAAACTATGCGGGCTTACGAGAAGGAAAACCAGGAAGTCTTTCTGGGGCTGAGTCCTCAGTACGTCATCCAGGCGGCCAACCGCATTTTAGGAGACGACCTTCTGGTGGCCACCGATGTGGGCCAGCACCAGATGTGGGCGGCTCAGTATTATCCCTTCTCAAGGCCTCGTTCCTTCATTACCTCCGGCGGCCTTGGAACCATGGGCTTCGGCATGGGCGCTGCCATCGGTTCGTGCATCGCCAATGGGGAAAAGCGTACCGTCCTTTTTACCGGTGACGGCAGCTTTCATATGAACTTAAACGAAATGTCCACCGCCGTAGCCAACCGGCTGCCTCTGGTGATTGTGGTGATGAATAACGGCGTGCTCGGTATGGTTCGCCAGTGGCAGACCCTGTTCTACGGCCAGCGGTATTCGAACACCACTTTGGACCGGCAGACCGATTTTGTCAAATTGGCCGAGGCCTTCGGCGCCAAGGGAATCCGGGTAACCAATGAGGAGGAAGTGGACGCCGCTTACCGCGAGGCCATGGAGACGCAGGGGCCGGTACTCATCGACTGCGTCATTCATCCGGACGAAAAGGTGCTTCCGATGATTCCGCCCGGCGGAACCATCGACGACATTATGCTCAAATAATCCGCCCGGCGTGGCAGAAAACACAAAACCTTTACTTTCGCAAAGAAAAGAGGGAAAGGCAATGGAACAGGAACAGTTTGTCTTGAGTGTCATCGTGCAAAACCGGGCCGGCGTACTCACGCGGGTGTCGGGACTCTTTTCCCGGCGGGGGTTTAATATTGATTCCCTTACCGTGGGAGAGACGGAAAATCCGGAGTTTTCCCGCATGACGATTATGGCAACCGGCGACGATTATATCAAGGACCAGATCGTCAAGCAGCTGGGAAAGCTTCACGAAGTCCGCAAAATCCAGCTTATGGAGCCGGAAAACACGGTGACCAGGGAGCTGATGCTCATTAAGGTGGACGCTAGGAACGGGCACCGGGCCGAAATCATGGAGGCGGTTCACGTCTTTCGCGCCAAAGCGGTGGACTTCACGCCCAAATCCATCGGCATTGAAATCACCGGCGAGGCTTCCAAGCTCAACGCATTTGTCGAATACGTCCGGCCCTTCGGCATCATTGAAATGTGCCGTACCGGCGTAACGGCCATCGGGCGGGGTACCTCCTGTCTGGCGACCGGAGAATAACACTTTCATTGGTTCGCAAAGGTTTTCCAAAAATCTATTTGATAAAGGGGAAATTTACTATGGCAACGATGTACTACGAAAAGGATTGCAACCCAGGTGTGCTCAAGGACAAGACGGTGGCGGTTGTCGGCTACGGCAGCCAGGGACACGCCCATGCCCTTAATCTGCACGACAGCGGCGTAAAGGTCATTGTGGGCCTCTACGAGGGTTCCAAGTCCGCCCAGAAGGCCAAGGACGCGGGCCTGACAGTGATGAACACCGCCGACGCGGTAAAGCAGGCCGATATCGTCATGATCCTGGTCAACGACGAAAAGCAGCCGGCTCTTTATGAAAAGGACATCGCCCCTTATCTGCGCGCAGGCATGACTCTGGCCTTTGCCCACGGCTTTAACATCCACTATGGCCAGATCGTTCCTCCTGCCGATGTCAATGTCATCATGGTGGCTCCCAAGGGCCCCGGCCATACCGTTCGCAGCCAGTATCTCGAGGGCAAAGGCGTCCCGGATCTGGTGGCGGTGGAACAGGACGCCACCGGCAATGCGCTCGAAATTGCGCTGGCTTACGCTCAGGGGATCGGCGGCGCGAGAGCAGGCGTTCTGCAGACTACGTTCCGGGAAGAAACCGAAACCGATCTCTTCGGCGAGCAGGCGGTTCTGTGCGGCGGTGTTTCCGCGCTGATGAAGGCGGGCTTCGAGACCCTGGTGGAAGCCGGGTATCAGCCGGAGAATGCTTACTTCGAGTGTGTCCATGAGATGAAGCTGATCATCGACCTGGTGGTGCAGGGCGGTCTTTCCATGATGCGCTATTCCATCAGCGATACGGCGGAGTACGGCGATTACACGGTGGGCAACCGCATCATCACGGAGGAAACCAAAAAGGAAATGAAGAAGGTCCTCACCGAAATCCAGAACGGCACCTTTGCGCGCAACTGGCTGTTGGAAAACAAGGCAAACCGCCCCTACTTCAACGCCACCCGCAGAATGGAAGCCAACCATCCGGTGGAGAAGGTGGGCGCCGAGCTGCGTGAGAAGATGAGCTGGAAGCCGGGCAAATAAAAACGTTTGGTTTTTCTGCTGCGCCTGGGGCGATTTTCCCCCAGGCGCAACGCCTATCATTCCCAGGGAAGTTCTTCGCGAACCTGGGGCTCTTTCTATCTGAAATCTCTGCCGGTGCGAAGCGGCGAAACGGAGTGAAGTTTCCATGATTAGCGACCAAATCAAGAAGGGCCCCGAGCGCGCGCCGCACCGCTCCCTTCTCAAAGCCATCGGTTATACCGACAACCAGATCAAAAAGCCGCTTATCGGCGTGGTCAATTCCTTTAACGAGATCGTACCCGGGCATGTCCATCTGCAGCAGATTTCCCGTGCGGTCAAGGATGGGATTCTGGCGGCGGGGGGCACGCCGGTGGAGTTTAACACCATCGCCGTGTGCGATGGTATTTCCATGGGCCATACGGGGATGAAGTATTCTCTGGCGTCCCGTGAGCTGATCGCCGACAGCGTGGAGTGTATGGCCCGGGCCCACTGCTTTGACGGCCTGGTGTTCATCCCCAGCTGCGACAAAATCGTCCCCGGTATGCTGATGGCGGCGGCCCGCCTCAACCTGCCCTCCATCTTTGTCTCCGGAGGCCCTATGCTTTCCTTGACCTCCGATGAAGGAAAGGCCATGGACTTAAACAGCGTGTTTGAAGCGGTAGGCGCTTATATGGCAGGAAACATGGAGGAGGACCGGCTTTCTTATTTTGAGGACAATGCTTGTCCCGGCTGCGGTTCCTGTTCGGGCATGTTCACCGCCAATTCCATGAATTGCTTGTGTGAGGCGCTGGGCATCGCTCTTTCGGGCAACGGTACCATTCCCGCCGTTTATGCCCATCGGCTGCGCCAGGCAAAAGCAACCGGCGAACGGATCCTTTCCTTGGTGAAGGAGAACATCACCGCCCTGGACATTCTCAACGAAAAGGCGTTTTACAATGCCTTTACGGTGGATATGGCGCTGGGCTGCTCCACCAATTCCATGCTTCATCTGGCAGCCATCGCCAACGAGGCGGGGGTTCCCTTCGATCTCAAGAAGGTAAACGAAATCAGCGCAAAAACGCCCAACCTCTGTCATCTGGCGCCGGCAGGACACCATCATATGCAGGACCTGTACCAAGCCGGCGGGGTGTACGCGGTGATGAGCGAGCTCAATAAAAAGGGGCTGCTTGAACTGGATGCGAACACCATTTACGGGGTGGCTATGGGCGAAGCCATAAAGGGCGCAAAGGTTCTGGATCCAAATGTGATCCGGCCGGTTCAGACGCCTTATTCCGAAACGGGAGGAATTGCGGTACTCTTCGGCTCCATCGCGCCGAATGGAGCGGTGGTGAAACGCAGCGCGGTAGCCAAAGAGATGCTCACCCACAAGGGGCCTGCTCGGGTATTTGACAGCGAGGAGGAAGCCATCGCGGCTATTTACGCAGGGAAGATTACAGCGGGCGACGTGGTGGTCATCCGGTACGAAGGCCCCTCTGGCGGTCCCGGGATGCGGGAGATGCTGTCGCCCACCTCAGCGATTGCAGGGATGGGACTCGATAAGCAGGTGGCTCTCATCACCGACGGGCGCTTCTCCGGCGCCACCAGAGGCGCCGCCATCGGCCACATTTCCCCGGAAGCCGCACGCGGCGGTCCCATTGCCTACATCAAGGAAGGGGACCTTGTTTCCATCGACATTCCCCATTACCGCATCGACCTTGAAATCTCCGAAGAGGAGATGGCAAAGCGCAGAAAAGATATGCAGGTCAAGCCTCCTAGAGAGGTTTCCGGCTATATCAAACGGTATGCCGGAATGGTGTCCTCTGCGGACAAAGGCGCGGTATTGCAAAGTGAATAAAACAATCCCCTGGTCAGCTTTATGACCAGGGGATTGTTTCTACATCAAAAATATCCGCAATGATAATTTACAGCGCGTTACAACCAATCCCCGCGTTCCTTTTTGGCATAGGCATAGCCATAAAACCGCGGGGTTTTGTTCGCAATATCCTCTTCGGAAACACCCCGCCATATCACTAGGTCCCGGTGAAACGCATCGCAGCCGTTTTCCATACAGAGATACTCCGATGTTAGCTCCATCAGTACCATCGCGTCCTCCTGGCAGTCGCACAAAAGCTTTGTCCGGATGGATTGGGCAGGAACCCGGTAAGCATGAAAGGAAAGGCCCAACCTTTCCGCCGGATATTCCCGCGCCTGTTCAAATGAGGTATCCTCTTTGAGATAGCGCCGCAACTCCCGGCGCCTGGGATGAGCGGAAAGGGGAGAGGGGAGAGTTAAAAGATGAGGGTAGTGGTTTAGGATAACATTGACTTTGAGCATCTGAAGCTGCCCGGTGGAGAGAGAACATTCCACCGCATTGTATTCTACTTTGAGATAGGCGATCAGATTTGAAAACGGGCGCAAGTTCACGGTGGTATTCTCTGCCGCCCATTGCAAAAACGCATCCGTTTCCTCCTCTTTTTTGCTCAGATAGACGGCGGTGGGGCCGTCTGCCCCGCCGATGATCCCGATGGAACCGGCAGCTTTACCAAATGCTTTTTTAATGTACATATGGATCGCCTCCTTTTTCTATCTTACCGGAAGTTGGCGCGGAAAACAACACAGCAAAAGTAAAAAGCAGGCTTGCCTTCGGAGCAAGCCTGCTTTTCTGAAACGTTTTTCCTTACACAATACCCTGATCCATCATCGCGTTGGCAACCTTCAGGAAGCCGGCAATGTTGGCACCGAGTACGAAATTACCGGGCGCGTCGTAAGCGGCGGCCGCCTCGGAAATCTGGCGATAAATATTGACCATGATGCCCTGGAGCTTCTGGTCCACTTCTTCAAAGGACCAGCTCAGACGCTGGGCATTCTGGCTCATTTCCAGCGCAGAGGTGGCCACGCCGCCGGCATTTGCCGCCTTGCCGGGAATGTACATAATCTTATTCTTGAGGAATTCCTCGGTCGCTTCCAGGGTGGAAGGCATGTTGGCGCCTTCGGCAACCGCAAGGACGCCGTTCTTAATCAGAGTGCGGGCGTCGTCGCCGTTCAGTTCATTCTGGGTCGCGCAGGGGAGAGCCACGTCACAGGGAATAGTCCAGATGCCCTTGCCCTCGTGATACTCCGCGTTGGTGCGGGTCTGCACGTATTCCTTGATACGGCCGCGGCGCACTTCCTTGATTTCCTTGACAAGAGCAAGATCGATGCCTTCCTCGTCATAAATCCAGCCGTTGGAGTCAGACAAGGCGACCACCTTCGCGCCCAGCTGCTGGGCTTTCTCGGTGGCGTAGATGGCCACGTTGCCCGAGCCGGACACGACGACCTTCTTGCCGGCGAGGGTATCATTGTGGGCCCGCAGCATTTCCGCGGTGATGTAAACCAAGCCGTAACCGGTCGCTTCCTTACGGGCAAGAGAACCGCCGTAGGTCAGGCCCTTGCCAGTCAGAACGCTTTCGTAGCGGTTGGTAATGCGCTTATACTGGCCGTACAGGTAGCCGATCTCACGGCCGCCTACGCCAATGTCGCCGGCGGGTACGTCGGTATCCGCGCCGATATGGCGGTAGAGTTCGGTCATAAAGCTCTGGCAGAAGGCCATCACTTCGTTGTCCGACTTGCCCTTGGGATCAAAGTCGGAACCGCCTTTGCCGCCGCCGATGGGCAGGCCGGTCAGGGAATTCTTGAAAATCTGCTCAAAGCCCAAGAACTTGATGATACCGATGTTTACCGAAGGATGGAACCGCAGACCGCCCTTATAGGGACCGATGGCGCTGTTGAACTCTACCCGGTAGCCCACGTTCACCTGGACATTGCCCTTGTCGTCCACCCACGGCACGCGGAACTTCAGCTGGCGCTCCGGCTCCACGAGGCGCTCCAAAAGCGCTGCCTTCTGAAACTGCGGGTTTTTCTCGATGACCGGCTCCAACGTGGTCAGAACCTCGGTCGCCGCCTGGTGGAACTCTTTCTCACCCGGGTTTTTACGGATCAGTTCCTCAAGGACTTCACTGACATATGACATACTGGAAAAACCTCCTTAGAATATGAATAGACATAAAAAAAGGGCGCAGTTCTCCCTTATAATCGGGAGGCGCCATTGCCTTTACCTATATACTACACGGTTTTCCTCTATATTTCAAGAGGAAATTGCAGAAAATGAAAAAAATATAAAGCAGTCGATTGTAATCCGGTCCCAATCCAGGTATAATAACACAAAGAAAAGACGTAGAGGGGGAGACGGATGCCAGAAGAAAAAGAGCTTCAGGATACGCCAAAGACCCAGCTGGAAGAACCGTCCAAGCAGACAGGACTTGGGGCAACCATCGGAAAGGTTTTGTTTGTAGTGGTACTGCTGGCGATCATTACCGCGGTCGTTATTTTTTCCGACAGCATCATCAACTGGGTGGTCGGCCTGTTTTAAAAAAGAAAAAGAGCCGGAATGAGATTTCATTCCGGCTCTTTTTCTTTTCGCGGCTTTACATGAGCCAAGGGATTTGCGTCCACTGCCTTTTGCAGCTGTTCGTCCACAATATGGGTATAAATTTCCGTGGTGGCCAGATTTTCATGACCTAATATTTCCTTGAGTGCTCGGATGTCCACATTACCATGCTGGTACATCAAAGTAGCGGCGGTATGGCGCAGCTTATGTACCGAATAGCCTTGCCCGTCCAAACCGATTTTTTTGAGATTGGCGTACACCATGGCCTGTACGGTCTTCGGGCTGATCCGCTTTCCGCGGCTGCTGAGGAACAAGGCCTCTCGGTCCACGATCACTTTGATTTCCTCTGCACGTACCTTCCAATATCGGTCCAGCGCGTCCAGGCATGCCTGGTTTAGGTATACCGTTCGTTCCTTATTTCCTTTTCCTACCACACGCATGGTATGATCGGTGCGAATGTCTTTTCCATTTAATCCCACTAACTCAGACAGGCGCAGGCCGCAGTTTAACAGCAATGTCAAAATGCAGTAATCCCGTTCCTTATGAGCGCCGTCTACACTGTTAAGCAGCTCCAAAGACTGCTCGAGCGTCAGATATTTGGGCAGCGATTTTCGCTGATGGGGCACGTCCAGCTCCTTGACCGGGTTTTCTTCCAATCGCATGGATTCGGGGGCCTTCACCGTCAGATACTGAAAAAAGGATTTGAGGCTGGAAACCTTACGGGCACGGGCAGCCGCCTGATTGTGACGTTCCACACGGGCGTACCGAAAAAATTCGTAGGCATCGGTCAGAGTAACTGAACGGATCAAATCTATGTCTACATCATCAATCGGAATGGTTTCAAAGTCCGCATCCTTAGGCACCAAACCGCGCTGCCATTTGATAAACCGGAAAAAGGTGCGCAGATCCATAAAGTATTCTTCCACCGTGGACGGTGACTTGTTGCGGGTGGTTTCCAAGTATCCAAGAAAGTTACGGATGGGTACCGACGCCTGCTCGTAGATGTTATGGCTTGCCAAGAATCTTCCTCCTACTAAGGAAGTAACCTTGGAGGACTATGAAGAGGCTTTTTGCCCTCACCTATTATACAAAACATTTATTTTGTATAATTACCTCTGGGAAAAGCCAGGTATATTTCCGGGCGTTTGCAACGCCCTCCTGTCCCTGGCCTTTCCCAACATATCACCCGATACGGCAACTAAACAAAATGCGCCGTTCTTGTATCATCGGCGGAGCCATGCCTCTTTCCTTACCCCAAAGCTACGTCCAGAATCATCATAATGAGAAAGCCGAGCATCACCCCGGCGGTCCCGGTATGCGAATGCTCTCCCAAATGGGCTTCCGGAATCAGTTCTTCCACCACCACGTAAATCATCGCGCCTGCGGCAAAAGCCAGAAGCCATGGCATGATGCCAGTGACGCTTCCCACCAGCAGCACGCCGATGATACCCGCAATCGGTTCCACAATCCCGGACAGGGCTCCGTATACAAAAGATTTTACACTGGAGAGGCCCTCTTTTTTCAGTGGCAGCGATATGGCCGCGCCTTCGGGGAAGTTTTGCAGACCCATACCAAGAGCTAGCACGGCCGCCGAGGTAACCGTGACCGCACTGTCCACCCCTTGGGCCGCCAGACCGCAGGCAAGGCCTACCGCCAGGCCTTCCGGGATATTGTGGAGAGTGACGGCGAACACCAGCATGGTGGTGCGCTTAAAGGAGGAGCGGACTCCTTCCGGCTCACTTTCACCCGGATGCAGGTGTGGTAAAAGCCGGTCGAGAACCAGAAGGAACAATCCGCCAAGCACAAAACCGCCCGCGGCAGGAATCCAACCGATCTGCCCCTGGTCCTCTGCCATTTCTACGGCTGGAATCAGCAGCGACCAGATGGACGCTGCAATCATGACCCCGGCGGCGAACCCCAGAAAAATCCGTTCCGCTTTCCGCCCGATCCCGCCGCCAAATAAAAATACGGTGGCCGAGCCAAACGCGGTCATGAGAAAGGTAAAGCCGGTCCCAGCCGCCGCCAAGGCAAGCGCAGACCAGTTTTCCATACTTCCACCTCCAAAATGACGTACCGTCGTTTTTCCCATTGTAACACATTCTTTTTTTCTTTCCTAGAGTATTTTGTTCGCTGCGGTCGGTTCTCATACAAAACCAAACAAAAGAAACGGACGGCTTTTCGCCGTCCGTTTTAAGATACCATTCTATTCAGAAAAATAACGGCATTCGGATAGACCTCCTGCTTTTGCAGCCAGACTCCCAGCAGATACCATACAGGAATCAACGCCAGCAATTCCAAACGGACAAAATCCGTAATCATATAAGACAAGCATCCCTTCGCACCAGTGTATGCGGCCGAATACGAATGTGTGTGCATGTCTTCCCTCCTTTTTCGCACACTAAGAAAAAGGAGTTGACTGCATGACTACGCTGATCGCCTATCGGTTTACCAAGGCCCAGGAAGCCTACCAAGCTTTTTTTGATGAGATTCATTCCCTTGCAAAGGGAGAGGAATTGGAGCTGTTCGACGGCTGTATCCTGATGCCATTTGGTATGACGGCGCTTGGCCTTCGAAACCGGTTGCGCCCTTTTCTTGCCCCTGCCGACCGGCTTTTTCTCTGCAACTTTGCGGAGGATTGCGCCGGCCAGCTGCCCCAACGACAGAAAAATTGGCTGAAAGAACATGTGTTCTGGTTCCGATAGCAAACAAAAAACACGCACAGAAGGTTCTGTGCGTGTTTTTTGTTTGCTATCGTTGGGGATCTCTCCCCCTCTTCCCTATTTCACCACATTATTGACCGGATTGCCGTTTAAATAGGCCTTAAAATTCTCTATGGCAACCTGATAAAGCCGGGCGCGGGTTTCATGGGCGGCCCAGGCAATGTGTGGGGTAATGACGCAGTTTTTAGCAAGAAAAAGCGGATTGTCCGGCTTTGGCGGTTCCTTTCGCAGCACGTCCACGCCGGCGCCGGCCAGGTGTCCAGAGTTGAGAGCTTCGGCCAGGTCCTCCTCATTGACCACTGGACCCCGGGAGGTATTGATGAGATAGGAGCCCTCTTTCATCAAAGCCAGGGTATCCCGGTTAATGAGGCCTTTTGTTTCCTCATTGAGAGGGCAATGCAGGCAGAGCACATCCGCCTCCTTCAGTACTGTGTCCCGGTCAGCCCAGCGCACTCCGGAAAAATCCAGTTCCTTTTTCCGGGGCGAGTAGGCCACCACCTGCATCCCCATGGCAAGAGCCACCCGGGCGGTCTGTTGCCCGGTCTGCCCCATACCGATGATACCCATGGTTTTACCGGTAAGCTCAGTCAGCGGTGTCAGCCAGAAACAAAAGTCCTTTGAAGCGCACCAAGCGCCCGCACGGACCGCTTCACTGTGCCGGCTTACCTGATTTGTAAGCTCCAAAAGCAGGGCAAACACCATCTGGGTCACCGCATAGGTGCTGTAGGCGGGGATATTGGTAACAACCAGGCCCAGCTCCTTGGCGGCGGACAGGTCCACCACGTTAAAGCCGGTGGAGAACAAACCGATGTATCTGAGATTTGGGAGAGCGTACAAAATGTCCCGGGTCAGGATGCTCTTATTGACGAACAGCGCCTGCGCGTCCTTCGCACGCTCGATAATCTGCTCTGGGGCCGTGCGGTCGTATACCGTCAGTTCCCCCAAGGCGGACAGGGCATCCCAGCTCAAGTCCCCCGTGTTCAGCGGAACTCCTTCCAACACCACCAGCTTCATGGACATCCTCCTTGCCAAAATGACGAATCTAGAACCATACGATACTTATCTTGCCCGGGTTTTGATTTCTTCCAGCGCCCCGTCGATAAATTCCTCTACCGTCATAGAACCCTTGTCCCCATCCTTGCGGGAGCGTACCGATACAGTTCCCGCCTCCACTTCCTTGTCGCCGATAATCAGCATATACGGGATCTTTTCCATCTGCGCTTCCCGAATTTTGTAACCGATTTTCTCATTGCGCTCGTCCATGGTAGCGCGGATACCCGCATCTTTCAGCCTCTGGTTGATTTCAGCGGCTTTATCGAACAGGCGTTCGCTGATGGGAAGCACTCGTACCTGTTCCGGGCTTAACCACATGGGCATGGCGCCCGCGTACTTTTCCAGAAGCAAAGCCAGGGTGCGTTCGTAGCAGCCGATAGAGGTACGGTGAATGATATAGGGGTTCTTTTTCACACCATCCCGGTCCACATACTCCATGCCGAACTTCTCCGCCAGCATTTGGTCAATCTGGATGGTGATGAGGGTATCCTCCTTGCCGTGGACGTTCTTGATCTGAATATCCAGCTTCGGGCCATAGAAGGCGGCCTCGCCCACTCCAATGACATAAGGAATTTCCAGGTGATCGAGGATTTTCTTCATCGCGCCCTGGGCCTCATCCCACTGCTCAGGAGTGCCGATGTATTTTTCCCGGTCATCCGGGTCCCACTGGGAGAACCGGTAGGACACATCCTCGTATAGGCCAAGGGTCTTGAGCATGTAGATGGCAAGCTCCAAACAGCCCTTGAACTCGCCTTCCAGCTGTTCCGGGGTGCACATCAGGTGGCCTTCCGAAATGGTAAACTGCCGTACCCGGATCAGGCCGTGCATCTCGCCGCTGGCTTCGTTGCGGAACAGCGTGGAGGTTTCGTTGTACCGCAAAGGCAGGTCCCGGTAAGACCGGCTGCGGTTTAAGTACGCCTGGTACTGGAAAGGACAGGTCATGGGACGCAGGGCGAACACTTCGTCGTCCTTCTCCGGGTCGCCCAGCACGAACATGCCGTCCATGTAATGATCCCAGTGGCCGGAGAGCTTATACAGATCGCTCTTGGCCATGTAGGGGGTCTTGGTCAGCAGCCAGCCGCGCTTTTGCTCCTCGTCCTCCACGAAGCGCTGCAAGGTCTGAATGACTCTGGCGCCCTTTGGAAGCAGGATGGGCAGGCCCTGGCCAATGAGGTCGGAGGTGGTGAAATACTCGAGCTCCCGGCCGATTTTGTTATGGTCCCGCTTTTTCGCTTCTTCCACCGCCGTCAGGTATTCTTCCAGCTGGGCATTCTTCGGAAACGCCGTGCCGTAGACCCGGGCCAGCTGCTTGCTGGTGGCGTCGCCCCGCCAATAGGCACCGGTGCACTGTGTAAGTTTAAAGGCCTTTACCACGCCGGTAGACATCAGATGCGGCCCGGCGCACAGGTCCACAAACTCGCCCTGGCGGTACAGGGTGATGCGCTCGCCTTTGCCGGAGTGCTCCTCCACCAGCTCCACCTTATAGTTCTCGCCCGCCTCTTCAAAGAGCTTTTTCGCTTCCTCGGGCGAAACCTCGATGCGCTCTAAGGCCAGGTTTTCCTTGACGATCTTCTTCATTTCCCCTTCGATCTTTGTAAGATCTTCGGGCGTAAAGGGCGTATCGGTATCGAAATCGTAGTAAAATCCGTTGTCAATAGCCGGACCGATGGCCAGCTTTACCTTCGGATAAAGGCGCTTGACAGCCTGGGCCAGAATGTGAGACGCCGTATGCCGAAACGCCCAGCGTCCGTCCGGATCGTCAAAGGTGAGAATTTCCACTTGGCAGTCCTCGGTCAAAGGGGTGCGCAGGTCCACGGCTTTGCCGTTGACACGGGCCGCACAGGCAGCCTTGTAAAGCCCCATGCCGATGGATTTGGCGAACTGAGCCGCCGAAATGCCGGCCTCGGCTTCCTTAACAGAGCCATCTTTCAGAGTAATCTGGATCATCAAAACATCTCCTCACGTAAAATAAAAAGCCCCGTCCCTGTTAACAGGGGCGAGGCAAACGACCACACGGTTCCACCCTGATTCGGCGAAGCTGGCAAAACCGCCTTCTCCGTCTTCTCAGACGAGCCCTTAACGCGGGCAATCCACACGGCGCGCCATTTCCTGCGCGCGGCTCGGGAGGCGGTATCCGAAGCAATGCTCTTTTTTTGCCGCCGAACACACTCTCAGCCGGTGGTGCGTTCTCTCTGCTTGCGGTGCGCACAAAATGGCGCAGGGCATTGGGCTTCCTCCGTCGACACGGTTACTCTTGTTTTGATCATCTTAGCACTGTTTTTTTGGAAAGTCAAGGGGGTCCTTATCTATTCGATGCGCAGCGCTTCCACCGGGCGAAGCTTGGAGGCCTTGTAGGCCGGGTAAACGCCGAAGAAAACACCAATGAGCATGGAGACGCCGATGGCGTTTAGAATGGTGGGCCACTGAATGGCGGCGGACATACCTACCGCCATAAGCCCCAGCATGGAAATCCCCAAGCCCACCAGCGCCCCTAAGAGACTGCCAATGGCGGTTATGAACACCGCTTCTAAGAGAAACTCCACCATGATCTTATGGTTTTTGGCGCCGATGGCTTTCTTGATGCCGATTTCTCTGGTCCGTTCGGTGACGGACACCAGCATGATGGTCATAATCCCAAGCCCTGCCACAATCAGGGAGATGCCGCCGATGAGGGAAAGAACCAGGGTGATGATATCCAGCATGGACATGAGCTGATCCCGCTGCTTAGCCAGGTTTTCCGCATGGAAGGCGCCGGTGGTGCCGCTTACCTGGTCGAGGGCGGAAATGATGCTGCTCTGGGCATCCTCCACGTTGCTGCCGGGGTTTACCTTGACGGCGATCTGGTCAAACTTATTGATGACCGCGTATTCCTGCAAGGAAGTATAGGGCACGTACACGATGGAGGGCACATAGTTGCCGATGACGTTTTGCATGATGCTGCTGCCGGCACTGACGATGCCGACGATTTCATAGGTTTCCTCATTGCCGTTCATGAGAATCTGCATGGTTTTGCCCACGATGTTTTCCCGCCCATAGGTGGACAGGGCATAGTTTTGGTCCACAAGGCAGACCTTAGCGGTATCCTCCACATCGTTTTTGTTGATCAGCCGGCCGTGAAGCAGCTCCAGGGAAATGATCTGCTTGGCGCCTGAGTCGATTCCCCAGACCAACGAATCGGACTTCTCCCCTTTTAGGGTGGAATCGGTATAATACATAATCAGGGGCATGGCGTTTTCCACCGAAGGCAGCTCCCGGATGGCGTTGAGCTCGTCCATCTGCAAGTGTACAGAGGTGGAGGTTCCGTAAGCAGCGGTGGAAACGCTCAAACCGGTAATACCCATGTTGTCAAGCTCGCTGGTGACCGCTGCTTTGCCCGCGTCGCCGATGGCGCCGATGACCACCACTGACGCAATTCCGATGGAGATGCTCACAATGGTAAGCCAGGTTCGCATGCTTTTGCGGGTCAGGTTACGCACTGCGATTTTGAGCATTTCAAGCATCCGCATCCACCCCATTCGCAAGCTTTACCCGCACTCCATGGCCGGTGATGTCGTCCGGGTTTAAAATGATTTTGTCCCCCGCCTTGAGTCCACTGGTGATCTCCACCCCATCGGTCAGCTCCCGCCCGGTGGTCACGTCCACCCGATGGGCTTGGGCCATGGAGTAGATATACACGTATTCGTTGCCCTCCTCGTCCTGACGCACCGCTTCATAGGGCACCAGGATGGACTGGCTGAGCTGTGAGGTGGTGATGCTCGCTTCCACATTGTAGTTGGGCTTTAGATGTTCGTCCGCCCCGTCGATGGATACAATGGCGTCCACCACCGTTTCATACGCAGCGCCGCTTAGCTGCTGCCGGGCGGAAGGAAAGATTTTCTGGATGGTACCGGTGTACGTATGGTCTTTAAAGGCTGTCCCGGTAATGGAAACCGGCTGGCCCACGGCCACGTCCCCGATTTTGGATTCGTTGATGGACACCTTTACCTGCAAGCTCTCCAGGTCGGAGATGGTGACTACGGCGGTGCCCGGCGTGGTCAGCCCGCTTTGGGAGACGCTCAGGCTGGTGACGGTGCCGGAAATGGGGGCCTTGACCACACCGGGAATGTCATCCACGCTCTCGACCGTGGAGCTCTGTTGCTTGGAGGAAGAAGGAACAGAGGAACTGGATGTCCCCAGGCTTCCCAGCACCTCCTGGGACAGGCCCATGGAACTGCTGTAGGAAAGCAAGGTAAAGGTTGCCTGCTGGTCCACATAAAAAAGCGGCTGGCCTTCGGTAACCGTGTCCCCCACGGCCACCTTTACTTCCGATGCCACCACCGGCGTGTCCAAAACTACGTCTTTTTTATTGGTTTCCTCGATTTTTCCGGAGCACTTGACGGTATTCTCCACTTCGCTGACCTGAGCGGTATAGATGGTTACCTCGGTTACAGGCGGCGCAAACAGGTTCGCACCCGTAAAGACACAGGCAATCACCAACGCGGTGGAAATCAACAGAATCACATACTTTTTCATCCAATAACCCTCTCCTTATCCCACAAAACCGCCTTTTCCAATGGAAATGACGGTATGTAATGGAAAAAATAAAGCCAAGACGGCGCGCGTTCGGCTGTCTGGCTTTATTCTTTGAAGGAAAGGCGGTTTTATGTCCGTCTTTTTCTAAAAAAGCAAGTCAATTCTTAGTAATCGGACCTTTCGCATATTTCCGGGAAAGAAAGGAATCCTATAGGAAAAAGAGCGCATGGAAAAGGAAGGTGACGAGCATGTGCCTCATTCCCTGCAGTGCCGACTGCCAGTACCAGTCAGATGGCTACTGCCAGCTGGAACATCCCACCACGGTCAACAGTGTGCAGGAACATGGCTGCGCCCATTACATTCAGCGAAATCCCGGCGTCAGCCAAGACTTGCCTCAAACGCCTCCCGAACATTGCGCACAGGAATAAGCTCCACCCCCGCAAGGGAGAGGCCCATAAGCGCCTTCATATTATGCTGGGGTAGAATAATCCGCTGAAAGCCCAGTCTCGCCGCTTCCTTGACCCGTTCCATGGCATGGCTGACTGCCCGGATTTCCCCGGCTAGCCCCACTTCTCCAAAGGCGATGACGCTTTGACTCACCGGCACGTCCTTTAAACTGCTCACCAGTGCCAGCGACACCGTCAGGTCGGCTGCCGGTTCATCCAGCCGCAGGCCGCCGATGACGTTTAAAAACGCGTCCTGGTTGCTGAAAAAGTACCCCGCCCGTTTTTCCAGCACCGCCAGCAGCAAGGACATCCGGTTATAATCAAACCCGGTGGACATCCGGCGGGGGTTGCCAAAGCAAGTGGGGGTCACCAGGCCCTGCACCTCGGCTAAAATGGGCCGGGTTCCTTCCATAATACAGGCGACGCAGGAACCGGATACGTTTTTCGGCCGGCCTGAGAGCAGCATCATGGATGGGTTCGGTACCTCACATAGACCCGTGTCCCGCATTTCAAAGACCCCGATTTCATTGGTGGAGCCGTAGCGGTTTTTGACCGCCCGCAAAATCCGGTAGGACATGTTGCGGTCCCCTTCAAAGAAAAGCACTGCGTCCACAATGTGCTCGAGCACCTTTGGCCCGGCAATGGCCCCGTCTTTATTGACGTGGCCCACCAGGAGAATGGGAATTTCCATGTCCTTGGCGGTATGCATCAGGGCGTTGGTGCATTCGCGCACCTGGGTGATGCTGCCGGGAGAGGACTGGGTTAGTTCCGAGTTCATGGTCTGGATGGAGTCGACAATCACAATATCCGGCCGGATGGCGTTTATTTGTTCCAAAACGTTTTCCAGATGGGTTTCCGAAAGCAGCAGCAGGTTTTCGCTTGTCACCCCAAGCCGGTCCGCCCGCAGTTTAATCTGCCTGACCGATTCTTCACCCGATACATAAAGGATCGTGCAGGTTTCGCCGATAAACTGACACACCTGCAAAAGAATGGTGGATTTGCCGATGCCGGGGTCGCCTCCCAAAAGGACGATGGACCCTTTGACGATGCCGCCGCCTAGCACCCGGTCCAGTTCCCCAAGGCCGGTGTGGTAGCGCTGTTCATCCTCGAATACCACGTCTTTTACCGCCACCGCCCTGGAAATGCCTCTGCTGCGGGACGCCGTCCCTGCCGAAGCTACGACGGGGACTTCTTCGTTCATGGTGTTCCATTCCCCGCAACCGGGACATTTCCCATACCATTTGGCCGACTCATAGCCGCATTCGCTGCATACATAGATGGATTTGGACTTTGCCATTTTCTACTTCCTCCTGAAAGATACCCGTCAAAAGCATCCGCTGTTTAAAAGCCCGCAAAGGATGCTCATGGTAAGTTGGTTTTGATAGTCCTCGTCTTGCAGCTTGGCTTCCTCCTCAGGGTTCGACAAAAAGCCGCACTCGACGATGACCGCCGGGATCTTCGCCTTGCTCAAAAGGTAAGATTCGCTTCCCAGCGGCTTTGCCACCCGGTTGTTGTCCGGTTGGAGCATCTCCACCACCGCGCTTTGCACTGATTTTGCGATGAGCTCGCTGTCGGCGTGGTTCTTTGAATAGAAAACCTGGGTGCCATGGTATTGGGACTGCTCAAATTTATTTTGGTGGATGCTTAAAAAGATCCCCTGAGGATATTGTTCGATAATCGCCAGGCGCGCATGCATATCGGCCACCTTCTGGGAGCGGACGGTGGAAAGTTTTGGATCGTGTAAGGAAATGTCGCTGTCCCTTGTTAAAACCACCCGGTAGCCCATCGCCCGCAGAGCGTCCCGCAGCTTTAGGGTAATCGCTAGGTTCAGGTCCTTTTCCAGAATGCCGCTTTTCCCTACCGCACCCCCGTCCATTCCTCCATGACCCGCATCCAGCACAATTACCTTGCCGCTGACCACCGGGCCCGCTGCCGTGGGTTCGGCCAGCAGTATGTCACTGGAGACATATACCATGGAGACAAACACCAGCGCCAGGCAGCTGATGAGAATGCAAATTCGTTTTTTTGTCAGCAAAAAAGATCACCCCCACACATGTATATGCGCAGGGGTGTAAAAAATCATTTGGAGGACTTGGTTTTTGTTTTTTTGTAGACGATGGAATGAAGAACGGAAACCTTCCGGTATCCCATATTGTAAACCACGCCTGCGTAGATGGGAAGAAACAGGTTGAGGGCAACCACTGCCAGAATAGAAAGATAAGACACGTTGACAATGGACAGGAACATGGAAGACGGATCCGCCGACATACCCGGCGCCATCAAGGCGTTAAAGATATGCAGGTACTGAGGATTGAGCACCCGGTAGGCCACTGCGAGAAATGGGATATCCATTACCTTCCCAAGCACCAGCATTACCGCAAAGATTGCATAAGGAATCAGCGCAAACAGGCCGATCTTAACGCCGCGGAACTTGTCGTATTTCATTTGGTTGATGTCCACAAGAATCTGGTCTTCATGCCCCATCTGCCAGATGGTCCCGTAAAGAGAGCCGAAATAAACGAGAATCAGCAGGATTTGAGTCAGCACGACAAATGCGGTTCCCTCTGCGGTCAGTGCCAGAACCCAACAGAGCAGAGCGAAAAAAGAAGCCAGGAGACAACTAAGCATCAGCTGAGCGCCCTGCCTTGGAATGCTTTTATTCAAATAGAGCACGTCCTTTCTCACTTGAAACACCCTCGATGTTTCTGACATGTCTCTATTCTACTACGAATTCCGGTCCGTTTTATGAAATTTTTTTAAATTTCCAATCTTTTTACGCCGTTCTTCCAGCACCGCCGACACATCCTCCACCGAAATCCCTTCCTGGGCCATCAAAACAAGCACATGATAGGTAAGATCGCAGATTTCGTTGACCGTGTCTACCTTTTCTCCGTTCTTCGCCGCAATGATGACCTCCGCAGCTTCCTCCCCTACCTTTTTTAGAATCTTATCCGTTCCTTTTTCGAACAGGTAACAGGTATAAGACCCCTCCTGAGGATTTTCCTTGCGGTTTTCGATGACCTCGTAAAGGCCCTTTATCACGTCGCTCATCGTTTGTTCCTCCTACTATGTATTCCAAGCTGCTCCGGCAAAACACCCGGCGCTTTTATTCTGCAAAGTCCTTGATCTTCTTAAAGAAGCAGGAATGGGAACCGGTATGGCAGGCGGGACCCGTCTGCTCCACGATCACAAGCAGGGTGTCGTCGTCGCAGTCCCCGGAAATGGAAACCACCTTTTGCAGATGGCCGGAGGTGGCGCCCTTGTTCCAAAGCTCCTGCCTCGAGCGGCTGTAAAACCAGGTATACCCAGTTTCCAGCGTCTTTTGCAGGGATTCCCGGTTCATATACGCGAGCATCAGAACCTCTTTTGTCCCCTTTTCCTGGACGATTGCCGGGATCAGCTCCCCTTTTACGAAATACTTCTCCAATTGCATCATGCTTTCTCCTTTTACCGGCTCGCCTCAAGAATGGCTTCCTTCAAAGAAAGAGTGCCCTGGTAGATCGACTTGCCGCAAATGGCGCCGTATAGCCCCAGCTCTTTGAGCGCCTTGATGTCGGACAGGTTCGTTACCCCGCCGCTTGCAATCACATCGCAGGACACCGCTTCATTGATGGCAGCGAGCTGCTCGAGATTCGGGCCGGACAGGGTTCCGTCCTTGGAAATATCGGTAAAGATCAGGCAGGTAACGCCGATGGCCTCCATCTGCTTGGCGAGATCCAAAAAGTGCACGTCCGAAGTGGAAAGCCATCCTTCCGCCGCCACCATGCCGTTCTTCGCGTCGATTCCCACCGCGACGCGTTCCCCGTATTCCTTCACTGCTTCCTTGACAAAGGAAGGATTTTTGACCGCAGCCGAACCTAAGATGATCCGGGAAACACCCTGTTCCAAGTAATAAGAAACCGTCTGCATGTCCCGGATGCCGCCGCCCAGCTCCAGTTTAAGGCCGCTTTTCTTGGCTACGGTGACGAAAATCTCCCGGTTTTGGGGGCTGCCGTTCTTCGCCCCATCCAGATCCACCATATGAAGCCACTGGGCACCCGCCTCCCGGAAGGAATTTGCCGTTTCGAGCGGATCCTCCGCCACCTTCTGGGCAGTGGCGAAATCGCCTTTATAAAGCCGCACGCAGGTTTGGTTGTGGATATCAATCGCCGGAAAAATCAGCATCTTGCCGCCTCCTTATCAGTCAAGCGAGCCCTTGGTGGACAGGGCGGTTTTTCCGTCTGTCACCGCACAGGCTACTTTCAGGGCATGGGCGGCCGCTTTAAACGCCGCCTCGATCATATGATGGGAATTTTCTCCGTAGAGCACCTTTACATGCAGGGTAAGCCCGGCGGCAAAGGCGAAAGCGCGGAAAAATTCTTTGCACATGCAGGTGTCGAACCCGCCCACCTGTTCTTCCGGAAAGTTCCCGTCAAACACCAAAAAGGGCCGGCCGCTCACATCCACCGACGCAAAGGCCAACGCCTCGTCCATGGGCACAAAGAAGCTTCCATACCGGGCGATGCCGGACTTGTCCCCCAAAGCTTTGGCAAACGCCTGGCCCAGCACAATGCCGGTATCCTCCACCGTGTGGTGGCAGTCCACCTCCAGGTCGCCCACTGCGTTGACCTTAAGGCCAAAGCTGCCGTGGGTGGCAAGGGCGTTTAACATATGGTCAAAAAATCCGATGCCGGTGACAATAGAGGAATTTCCGCCGTCCAGATTCACCTCCACCGAGATCTGGGTTTCCCTGGTGCGGCGTTTTACTTCTCCGGTTCTCATATAGTTTTGTCCCCTTCCTTTAAGCAGTCGGAAAGTGCCGTGAGCACCGCTTCATTCTCCGCTTCGCTGCCGGCGGAAATCCGCAGGCAGCCGTTTAGCTCCCGAACGGCCACGCCCTTTTTCCCAAGCGCTTCAAAGAGCAAACGGGAGAGCGGCGTTTTTATCAGCACAAAATTCGTGCAGGTGGGGTAAACCCGGGTGTCCGGCTTTCCTGCAAAGAGTTCGGTGAGCTTTTCCTGAAGCCGGTCGCGGGACTGCAGAATCTGGCGGATGCATGCGCGGATATAGTCCGGATATTTGAGGACCGCCGCCGCGATTTCCTGGGTTAAGGCATTGACGTTATAGGGGGACTTGACTGCCCGCAGAGCGTTGGTAATCACGGGATTTGCCACGGCAAAGCCCAGGCGCAGGGCGGCCATGCCAAAAGCCTTCGAGCAGGTGCGCAGGATGATCAGGTTCTCATAATCGCAGACCTCAGACAAAAGGGATTGATCCCAAAAGTCCATATAAGCTTCGTCCAACACCACAAGTGCTTCCACCGAGCGGATAAGCCGGCGAACATCCTCTCGTTTAAGCCCTTGGCCGGTCGGGTTGCAGGGGTTCGAGAAGAAAACGGCCCGCACCCTTTCTTCCTTCGCCTTTCGGATCACCTCGTCCACATCGATGGTCAGGTCCTCTCCCTTCGGCAGGACCAGCACTGGATTTTCACAAATGCGGCTGTAAAAGCCGTACATGGAAAAGTCAGGTGCGATCACCATGACCCGCTCTCCCTTGCCCAAGAGGGCGGACACGATGAGCATAATCAGTTCATCCGAACCGTTGCCCGCGGTCAGAAGGTCCGGATCAATTCCGTAATAGGAGGCGTACCGTTCCCGCACCGTTTTGGCGGTCACATCCGGGTATCGGTGAAAATCAAAGGTACTGATGATCTCATAAAGCTCCATACGAAGCCAGTCGGGAAAGTTCAGATAGGATTCGTTGGCGTCCAGGCGGACCGAAAAGGTCCCGGCCACCGGCTCATAGGGGGTCAGCCCTTTGAGCTTTTCATGCAAGGAATAGGACAACGGACACACCGCCCCTTCTTTTCAGATTTAAAACCGCACCTCAATGGAATTGGCGTGGGCGGTCAGCCCCTCGGCCTGTGCGATGGCGGTAATGTTGTCCTTCGCGTCCCGAAGCGCCTTTTCCGTATAATAGATGAAGCTGGATTTTTTCACAAAGCTGTCCACCGACAAGGGGGAAAAGAACCGGGCCGTACCGGAAGTGGGCAGCACATGGTTGGGACCGGCGTAATAATCGCCCAGCGGCTCAGGGCTGTAATTTCCGAGGAAGACCGAGCCCGCGTTATCCAAACGCCCGATGTACTCCATAGGGTTCTCCACGCAGAATTCCAGATGCTCGGGGGCCAGGTCGTTGGCGAAGTCCACCGCTTCGTCCAAATCGTGGCACACCAAAATAGCGCCGTAGTCGGTCAGGGACTTTTCGATGATTTCTTTCCGCGACAGGGTTTGGATCTGCTTCTCGATTTCCTTCACCGTCTCTTCGGCAATCCGTTTTGAGGTGGTCAGCAGAATGGCCGACGCCATCACGTCGTGTTCCGCCTGGCTCATCAGGTCGGCCGCTACAAATTGGGGATTGGCGGAATCGTCCGCTACCACCAGAATTTCGCTGGGCCCGGCCACCATGTCGATATCCACCACGCCGTATAACAGACGCTTTGCGGTGGCCACAAAGATGTTCCCCGGACCGACGATTTTGTCCACCTTCGGGATTTTCTCGGTTCCATAGGCCAGGGCTGCTACCGCCTGGGCGCCGCCCACCAGGAATACCCGGTCCACCCCCGCGATGGCCGCGGCAGCCAGAATGTCGGGGTTTGGGCGGCCGTCCTTGCCGGGCGGGGTGACCATGATGATCTCCTCCACCCCGGCGATGCGGGCGGGAATGGCGTTCATCAGCACCGAGGAAGGATATGCAGCCGTCCCACCGGGCACATAGATGCCCACTCGGGAAAGGCCGCGGATGCGCTGGCCCAAAATCACGCCGTCCGGCTTTGTCTCTAGCCAGCTTTGCTGCTTTTGACGGGTATGGAAATCCTCGATGTTCTCCGCCGCCCGGTACAAGGCTTCCACAAACTCCCCGTCGCACTCGCCCACCGCGTCCTCCAGGACGGAGTTGGGGATTTCCAGGTGTTCGGGTGCCCGGCCGTCAAACTTGACGGTATATTCCTTCACGGCTTCGTCACCGCGTTCTTTGACTTCCTTGAGGATTTCGTTGACGGTCTCCATGATTTCGGGAACCGTCTCTCGGCTGCGGGTTTTCAGGTCGTCGATGAGCTGCTGCTCCACAACCCCGTCCGCCATGGTAATCTTCAGCATGGGATTCACCGTCCTTTTTCAGAAAGCGCCGCTTCCATCTGGGAAAGAAGCGCCTCGATTTCTTCCTTGCGCAGCTTCATGCTGGCGGTGTTGACAATCAGTCGGGCAGAAATAGGGGTGATCTCTTCGATCACTTGAAGCCCGTTTTCCTTTAAGGTGGACCCGGTCTCCACAATGTCCACAATGGCGTCCGAGAGCCCCAACAGCGGGGCCAGCTCCACCGAACCTTCGATTTTGATCACGTTTACGTCCATCGCCTTGCTTTCAAAGAAGGCGCGGGCCACATTGGGGTATTTGGTAGCGATGGTCTTTTCCCGGTAGCCGGAATAAAAGTCCTTGTCTTTCGGGCCCGCCAGAGCAAACCGGCACCGGCCGAACCCTAAGTCCATCACCTCGTAAAAGCTGCCGGGGTATTCGAGAATGGTGTCCCGGCCGACTACCCCTAGGTCGCACACGCCGTGTTCCACATAGGTAATCACGTCTGCCGCCTTGCAAAGGACGGCCTCCAGGTTCCCATCCCCCACCGGCAGAATCAGACGGCGCCCTTTGTTATGCAGGGCCTCGCAGTCTTTTCCCATCTGCTCAAAAAGCCCAACCGTGTCCTTTTCCAGCCGGCCCTTGGTCAGAGCGATACGAAGCGGTCTCATTTTGCGTCCCCCTCTCCGGTTTTGATGGTGCGGCAGTTCTCTCTAACCACGTCTACCCTTTGGATGCCGTGGGCTTTCGCATACGTGAGCGTATCGGAAAGGGTATCGAACACGCTGCTTTCACAGCGAACGCCCTGTTCCATTAAGCCCCGCATGTGGCACAAGGCTTTCATCTCAAACCCGTCCTCCCCAAAGACCAGCACCTGGGCCGCTTCAGGAGGGGTGACCTCGCCACGCTCGAGCATTGCCCGCACCAGGGAATCCACGTTGACGCCGAAGCCGGTAGCCGGCTGAGGACAGCCGAACTCCGACAGCAACCGGTCATACCGTCCGCCGGAGAGCACCGTGTCCCCATACCCGCGCATGTAGCCGCGGAAGATGACGCCAGTGTAGTAGTTATTTTGATGCACAAGGCCCAAATCAATGCGGATTCTGCCGTTTAAGCCCAGTTTGCATAAATCCCGGTAGACTTTCTTTAAATAGGTAAGCGGCGCTTCCACTTCCTTGCCGCAAAGCTCGGCCGCTTTTTCGAATACCTCTTCCCCGCCGAAAAGCCTCGGGAGCGCTTTGATGGCCCGCACCGCCGGAGAATCCTCCATGGTGTCCAGCAAATCATTTAATGCCGCATAGTTCTTCGCTTCAATGAGGCTTCGCACCTGCTCAACCCCGTCCTCGTCCACCGGAAGGCCCAAAGCAAGGCTTTTGAAAAATCCCGCGTGCCCCAGCTCTACAATGTACTCAGGCGCGCCGCAGGCTTCCAGCGCGTCGATGGCGGTGACGATGACCTCCAGGTCCGCCCGGCGCCCGCAAGCACCGATCAATTCAATCCCCGCCTGGGAGAACTGATCGTTTCTCCCCTTTAAGCTGGGATTGACCCGGTACACGTTTTGCTGATAAAAAAGCCGAAGGGGCAGCGTTTCATCTTTAAGGCGGGTCGCCGCCAGGCGGGCGATAGGCATGGTGCAGTCAGGCCGCAGTACCATCAGCCGTCCCTTCTGATCCGAGAGCTTATACATCCATTCCAGCGGCATGGAAACCGAGTCACAATCGAACACGTCGGAAAACTCCAGGCTGGGGGTTTCCACCTCATTGTATCCCCGCTCCTCGAAGAGCTTTGTCAGCAGCGTCCCCACCCGGCGGTGGGCTTTGCACTCTTCAAACAGCAGGTCCCGGGTTCCTTCCGGGGTAATTTTGGCATAGTTGCGCATGTGGTTCTCTCCATTCACTTTAACATGCTAATATGATAGCATAGCAGCAAATTGCTGTCAAGGGATTTTTTCCATTAAAACAAGGTCATCTGGCTGGTGGCGGGCAGGCCGTCGAGCACGTGCAACGCCGCCAGCGATTCGATCACCGATTTGGACACGCCCGCTCGATTCTGCAGGTCGTCCACCGAGATGTATTTCCCGCCCGAGTCCTTGGCCGCCGCCAACGATTCCGCCGCCGAGCCGCCGATGCCCTTGACCGCGCCGAAGGGAAGCCGGATTTTCCCGTCCTCGATCAGGTACTTATGCGAGTCGGACTTGTATAAATCCACCGGTAGGAAGGTGATGCCCCTGGCCAGCATTTCCATGATGATCTGCAAATTGGAGAACAGGTCCTGGTCTTTGGCAGTAGCTTCCTTGCCCTTTGCTTTAATGGCGTCCATCCGCCGGCGGACCATGGCCGGACCGCTGACCGCCGCCTCGGCGTCAAAATCCCCGCCACGCACGGTAAAGTAAGCCGCGTAATAAGCCACCGGCTTATGTACCTTGTACCAGCCCAGGCGCAGCGCTGCAATGACGTAGGCCGCCGCATGGGCTTTCGGGAACATGTACTTAATCTTCATACAGGAATCAATGTACCATTGGGGGACGTTGTGCTCGCGCATGGCGGCAAAATGCTCCTCGGTGAGAAGCTTTGTGGCCTTGCCCTTTCGCACGATTTCCATGATCTTAAAGGCCATGCTGGGATCGAGCCCCTTGTGCATCAAGTAGGTCATGATGCTGTCGCGGGTACCGATGACTTCGGAAATGGTACAGGTGCCGTTTTTGATAAGCTCCTGGGCGTTTCCCAGCCACACGTCGGTACCGTGGGACAAACCGGAAATCTGCAAAAGGTCCGCAAAGCTTTTGGGCTGAGAGTCAATGAGCATCTGGCGCACGAAATTGGTGCCCATCTCCGGCAAAGAGAGGGTGCCGGTGTTGCAGTCGATTTCCTCCGCCGTCACCCCCAAGGGCTCCGGAGACGTAAAGAGCTTGATGACCTCTTCGTCGCTGGTGGAAACCTCCATAACCGGGATACCGGTGAATTCCTCCAGGTATTTATAGATGGTCGGAACATCGTGCCCGAGAATATCCAGCTTTAAAATGGTATCGTGGATGGCATGGAAGTCGAAGTGGGTGGTGACGATGTCCGAGTCTGCCGCGTCCGCCGGGTGCTGGACCGGAGTAAAGTCCTCCACCACCTTGTTGCGCGGCACGACCACCATGCCGCCGGGGTGCTGGCCAGTGGTGCGCTTGACACCGGTACAGCCGTTGGTAAGCCGGGCGATTTCCGCCTTGTGTACCGTCATTTCCCGTTCATCCAGGTATTTGCGCACATAACCGAAGGCCGTCTTTTCCGCCACTGTGGAGATGGTACCGGCCTTGAACACGTTTTCACTGCCGAACAGCTCTTCGGTATATTTATGGGCATAGGGCTGGTATTCACCGGAGAAGTTCAAGTCGATATCGGGGGATTTATCCCCCTTAAACCCCAGAAAGGTCTCGAAGGGGATTTCGTGCCCGTCCCGATTATACGGCGTGCCGCACTTGGGGCAGGTTTTCGGCGGCAAGTCAAACCCGGAGCCGATGGAGCCGTCGGTGATGAACTCGCTGTGTTTGCAGTTCGGGCAGACATAGTGGGGCGACAGAGGATTTACCTCCGAAATGCCCGCCATGGTGGCGGCAAAGGAAGAGCCCACCGAACCACGGGACCCCACCAAATACCCATGGGCCTCCGAGTCGGCCACCAGCTTTTGGGCGGTGATGTACATCACCGAGAATCCGTGCTTGATGATGGAGTCCAGCTCTCGTTTGAGCCGGTCCTCCACAAGACTTGGCAGCGGGTCTCCGTAGACCTCCTTGGCCTTCGCCCAGCAGATGCGCTGCAGCTCCTCGTCCGATCCTTCGATGGACGGCGGGAAGGTGCCTTCCGGGATGGGGCGCATGGGTTCGCACAGGTCGGCGATCTTGTTTGTATTCTCTACCACGACTTCATAGGCTTTTTTCTCGCCCAGATACTGGAACTCCTTGAGCATCTCATCAGTGGTGCGGAAGTAAAGCGGCGGCTGGTTGTCCGCATCCTGGAAGCCCTGCCCTGCCATCAGAATCCGGCGGAACACCTCGTCCTCCTTGTTTTGAAAATGCACGTCGCAGGTGGCAACCACCGGGATGTGCAGCTTTTCGCCTAAGGAGACGATGGTGCGGTTGTGCTTTCTCAGCTCTTCCTCGTCCGCAGCCTTACCGGTGCGGATCATGAATTCGTTGTTGGCGATGGGCTGGATTTCCAGATAGTCGTAAAACCGGGCAATGTCACAAAGCTCACCCCACTGCCGCCCCAGGCTCACCGCTTCGTACAGCTCGCCCGCCTCGCAGGCGCTGCCGATGATGAGCCCTTCCCGGTACCGGGTCAGCTCGCTTCTGGGAATGCGGGGCTTTTTATAGTAATACTTGAGGTTGGATAACGAGATGAGCTTATAAAGGTTTTTAAGCCCCACGTAATTCTTCGCCAAAATAATCATGTGGTAGGGGCGCAGCTTCTTAATGTCCCCGCCCGCCAGAGCAGAGTTAATCTGGGAAACCGAATGGACCTTCGACTCCTGCTCCATCATCAAAAGGAGCTTTTGAAAGATGGCGGCCAGCATCGCCGCATCGTCGCAGGCACGGTGATGGTTGAACTTTCCCAGCTTCAAATGATCGGCTACCGTGTTGAGCTTATGGTTACGAAGATTCGGCAGCAGCTTGCGGCAGATGGGAACCGTATCGATGGAGGTATTGGCAAAGGAAAGCTTGCACCGCTTGGCTGCCGCTTTGACAAAGGACGTGTCAAAGGGTGCATTGTGGGCCACCAAGGGTGCATCGCCGCAAAAGTCCAGAAACTGCTTTAATGCCTCTTCTTCCAGCGGCGCGTCCTTGACCATGTCGTTGGTGATGCCGGTAAGCTCGGTAATCTTCTGGGGAATGGGAATCTGGGGATTAACGAAGGTGTTAAACTCCGCTGTCTTTTCCCCCTTCCCCATCTTTACCGCGCCGATTTCCGTAATCCGTTCATTCTGGGCGTTGAGGCCGGTGGTCTCCAAGTCAAACACGATGAATTCCCCGTCAAAAGGCGTATCCGCGCTGCCGGACACGGCGGGAACCTCGTCGTTGACGTAGTAAGCTTCCACTCCGTAGAGAACCTTGAAATCATTCCCCACCGCGGCGGCCGCGTTCATTGCCTCCGGAAACGCCTGGGCCACCCCGTGGTCGGTCACCGCCACCGCTTTGTGCCCCAGACTGGCGGCGAACTTGATGAGCTTTTCCGCCGGAGTCATGCCGTCCATGGCGGACATGTTGGTATGCATATGCAGCTCGACCCGCTTTTTCTCCGCCTTGTCCTCTTTTTTGCGCCGCTTGACAATGGAAATGTGTTTCGCGTCAAAGGTATATTCGTGCATGTAAGTGTCATAAGTGTACTGCCCCTTGAGCAGCACGCAGACCCCGTTTTTCAGGTCCTCGAACTCCTGGAACTTCTTCACCCTTCCGATAAACTGCACGATCTTCACGGACGTGGAGGAAGTCAGGTCGGTAATGTTAAAAGACGTGATGCGGGCTTTGCCAGATTTGGTATCCCGCGATTCAAAATCGAAGATTTCACCCCAGACGGTGTATTCCCCCGGTTCAGGCGGCAGGTCTTTGAGGGAGATGGGCGGGTCGTTGATGAGCTTGCCGTATACCACCTGAGCGGTTTCCATGAGAATAGGAAGGTTTTTAGGTAGATTGCTTGACACACGCCGCACGGGTGCCCGGCGCTTTGGCGCTTGCCTCTCAGCAGGAGACGACATATTGGACGGCGCGGCAAAGGGTGCCTCTTTTTCCGGCGGCACGTCCGTGTCCATGGGGAACGGGACCCGTTCCTCCACCCGCGGCGGCGCAGGGATGACCTCGTCGGTCTCGGTCACGCCGGCAAAAGCCACCTTTACCCGTTTGCCGTACTGCTCAAAGAGCAAGGAAGCCAGCGCCTTGTCGCATCCGGTGGACTCCAGGATATTGAGCCCCCCGTGGGTGAGAGTGATGGTGACCGTTTCACCGTCCACCTCCATGGCGGCCCCCTCGAAGGTACCGTTGACCGCGGCGTTCTTGCGCTTTAGGTAGAATACCACACTGTCGAGCGCTTCCGGGCACAAGGCTTCCCCTGGAAAACGAGGCGCAATCTGCACCGCCGCGTCCAATGCTTTTGCAATGTCCGTCTCCGCTTCACGGAGAACGGAATGCGCAACAAAGCATGGAAACGCCGTTTGGATTTCCATGCTTTTGTTCTTTTCCCGGTATTTGATTTTCAGGACCTCTCCAAAACCAAGCAGTTCCCTGCTCTCGTCCTTCGTTATGTAACCGCCGAACACCTCGGCAAACGTATTGCTCAATGTATACCACCCAAATTCTCTTACATCCGTTCGATTTCCTTGACCAGTTCCTCCAAAAGCGCCTCCTCGGGCACCTTGCGGATGATTTCGCCCTTCTGAAAGAGCAGGCCGCACCCGTCTCCGCCGGCAATGCCGATATCCGCGTCCTTGGCTTCTCCCGGCCCGTTGACGGCGCAGCCCATAATGGCCACCTTGATATCCTTATCGCAGCCGCGCAGCCGTTCCTCCGCGGCGCCGGCCAGCGCGATCAAATCGATCTTTGTCCGCCCGCAGGTGGGGCAGGACACAAACCGGATTCCGCCCTTGCGGATTCCAAGACCCTTGAGCAGATCCTTTGCGGCGTATACCTCCCGAACCGGGTCCGCCGTCAAAGACACCCGGATCGTGTCCCCAATCCCGTGAAGCAGCAGAGAACCGATTCCAGCGGAGGACTTGATGAGCCCCATGCGTTCGGTCCCCGCTTCCGTTACCCCTAGGTGAAGGGGATAAGCGCAGGCCTCGGCCGTCAGCTCATAGGCGTCCACCATGGTGGCCACGTCGGAAGACTTGATGGACAAGACGATATCGGTAAAGTCGTTCTTTTCCAGCAAGGAGACGTGGTAAAGGGCGCTGTCGCGCATGCCTTCGGCGGTCACTCCGCCGTACCGGGCCAAAATATCCTTTTCCAGCGACCCGGAATTAACCCCGATGCGGATGGGAACCGACGCGTTCGCGCAGGCCTTCGCCACCGCCCTGACCCGGTCTTTCCCGCCGATGTTGCCGGGATTTAACCGGATTTTGTCCACCCCGGCCGCCACCGCTTCCAGGGCCAGCCGGTAGTCAAAATGAATGTCCGCTACGATCGGGGTGGAAACCGCTTCCTTCAACGCGGCAATCAGCCGGACCGCCTCTTTGTCCGGCACCGCCGCCCGGATGATCTCGCATCCGGCCGCCTCCAGCTCCTTCGCCTGACGCACGCTTCCTTCGATGTCATGGGCGGGCGTATTGAGCATGGACTGGATGGATACCGGCGCGTCGCCGCCAATCGCCAGGTTTCCTACCCGGACTTGTTTCGAATTCCTTCGTTTCATGCTATCCTCCGGTTGCAATGCGCACAATGTCGTTGAAGGTGACCGCCACCATCAGCAAAATCAAAAGCAGGAAGCTGGCCGCGTTGACATAGCCCTCGTACTTGGGGTTTAACGGCTTGCGGCGGATCGCCTCGATGATTAAGAACACCAGCCGTCCCCCGTCCAGAGCCGGGATCGGCAAAAGATTAAATACGCCTAAGTTTACCGTAATAAGCGCCACGACGAACAAAAACTGGTCCCAACCCATGAAGGCCGCCTGGCTGATGACGCCCGCCGTACCCACCGGGCCGGACAACTGCTCGAGCCCCACGTTGCCGGTAATCAAGTCGATAAGGCTGGCCCATACCAGCCGGGCCACCGACAGGGTCTGCAGCGCCCCGTGCTTTAAGACGGAAAAGAAATTCTTCTCTTCCGGATAGACCTTGAAGCTCTCCCCGATGTTTTGAATATAGAGCTTTCCATCCTCTCCCAGCGTAGTGGGAAATTCCACGCCGGTCAGGGTCATAGCCTGGCCGTTTCGGTTGACGCCGATGTCCACCACGCCGTCGTTATCCCGCAAAAGGTTAAAAGAAATGTCGTAATCTACATAAACGGGCGCGCCGTTAATGGAAGTGATTTCATCCCCCACCTCCAGCTTATTTTCCGACGCAAAGGTCACGTCCACCCGTGCGACGGTGGTGGAGGCCAAATACTGCCCGCCGAAACACCCGTTCATTATGCACAGGAGGATGACGCCCAGCAATATATTCATAAACGCGCCGGCAATGCAGATGAGGACCCGGCGCCAAACCGGCTTGCGGTTAAATGCCCGGTCGTCGTCACTTTCCTCGTTCTCCCCTTCCATGGCCACAAAGCCGCCGATGGGGAACGCACGCAGCGCATAGGTGGTTTCTCCGTGCTTTTTTTTGAGCAAAGTCGGTCCCATACCGATGGCAAATTCGTTGACCTTTACCTTCATGGCCTTGGCCACGAGAAAATGCCCCAGCTCATGAAAGAAAATCAGAAAACCGAATACCAAAATAGCGATGACAATGGTGAGTACAACGTTGATAGCAATCCCTCCGTTTGAGTCAGATAGATGAGCGTACCTGTGCGCGGGCAGCCTGGTCGGCGGCGAGAATTTCCTCGAGCGTCGGCTCCTTGACCCAAGACTGGGCTTCCATCGCCTTTTCCACCAGGTCCGCAATCTTTAAAAATCCGATTTTTCCTTCCAAGAAAAGCGCCACCGCCTGTTCGTTAGCACCGTTGGCCGCCGCCGGATACAATCCCCCCCGGCGGATGGCCTCCCGGCAAAGAGGCAGACAGCGAAAGGTATCTTCATCCGGCTTTGAAAAAGTCAAAGCCGGGTAGTAGTCAAAATTCAGTTCCTTTACCGGGCTTTTTACTCGGTCCGGATAGGTCAGCGCGTACTGAATGGGAATGCGCATATCCGGCACCCCCATTTGGGCGATGACCGAATGGTCGTCGTATTCCACCATGGAATGGACCACGCTTTCCCGATGCACCACAATGTGCACCTGTTCAGGTTTGACTCCAAAGAGCCAAACCGCTTCAATTAGCTCGAGTCCTTTGTTCATCAGGGTGGCCGAGTCAATGGTGATCTTCGCGCCCATGTCCCAGTTGGGATGTTTGAGGGCCTGGGCAGGCGTGATGGATTCGAGTTCTTCCCTGGTCTTGCCGAAAAACGGACCGCCCGAGGCGGTTAGCAGAATGCGTTTGAGAGCGCCGTTTGGCGCCTTTCCCTGCAAACACTGGAAAATGGCCGAATGCTCGCTGTCCACCGGTAGAATATCCACCCCGGCCTGTTTCGCGGCGTCCATCACGATGCGCCCGCCCGCCACCAGCGTTTCCTTGTTCGCCAGCGCAAGTCTCCGGTTTCCCGCCTCAATGGCGGCCATGGTGGGCAAAAGCCCCGCGATGCCCACGACGGAATTGAGCACGGTATCCACATCCGCAAGCCTTGCCGCTTCACAGACTCCTTCCTGTCCCGCGCCGATGCGGCAGCCGGTGTCGGCTACCCGCACCTTTAAGTCCCGGGCCGCTTCCTCGTCTGAGAGGGCCGCGTACCGGGGCCGGTACCGGCGAATCTGCTCTTCCAGGCGTCTCACGCTGCGGTTTGCCGTCAACGCAGCTACCTGCGCTCCCGTGCAGTCGGCCACGTCGAGGGCCTGGGTGCCGATGGAGCCGGTCGAACCTAATATGGAAATCCGTCGCATAGCTTCCTCCGATAGTTTAGCATTTCCGGAAAGTCAGGAGATAAACGGGATAAAATACACCGCACAATAAATCAGCGGCGTGACGAACACAAAGCTGTCAAACCGGTCGAGCATGCCGCCGTGTCCCGGCAGGATGTTGCCGTAGTCTTTCACGTGACAGTTGCGCTTGACCAAGGATGCAGCCAGGTCGCCCACCATGCCCACCAAAGAGCAGGGAATGGACAATAGCACCAGCATCCAGATGGAGACGGTAGCCGTGTCGCCTAAAAAGAAATGCTGATAAATCCAGGCGGCCAGCGCAAAACACACAATGCAGCTGACAAAGCCGCCGATGGCTCCCTCCACCGTCTTTTTCGGGCTGATGCGTTCGATGAGCTTGTGCTTTCCCCAGAAGCTGCCGATGAAATAGGCGCCGATGTCGGTGACCCAGGAGCCGATCATGGCCAAAAACAGATAAAAAAGCCCATGCTCGTTAAAATCCCGCAGATATACGGTCGCCGCCATGCCGAAGGGCACGAACACAAGCATAGGAAATACCGTGCCTACCTTCTCGAAATTCAGACTGTTTTTGGTAAAAATCAACACCACAAAAATGAGGGCCATAAAGAAAAAGCTCAAGAAGGAGAAGTAGGTAAAGCTGACAAAGGGAACGCCGGCGGCAAAAAGAATGCATACCGCCAGAAACGCCGGGTTTTTATGAAGCCCCGCCGCCTGCAGCACCTCGAACACCGAGACGGCTGAAATAATGGCGATGACCAAATTGAAAATCAGCGTATTGTAAAAAAACAACACCGGCAAAAGTAGAACCGCGCACAGCGCTCCTGTAATGATACGTTGTTTCATATGACTCTCTCCAACCCAAGGTTGCCCCGTTTATTTTGCAGTCTCTTCTTCCACCACACCGCCGAACCGGCGGTTCCGCCCGGCGAATGCCGCGATCGCCTGGTCGATGTGCTCCGGCTTAAAGTCCGGCCATAATATGTTATCGAACAAAAACTCGGAATATGCCGACTGCCAAAGCAAAAAGTTCGAAATGCGCTGCTCGCCGCTGGGACGGATGATCAAATCCGGGTCCGGCTGGCCGGCAGTGTACAACTGGCGCTCCAAATCCGCTTCAGTGAGAGCCTGCGGGTCCAGGGTTCCGTCGGCGCACTTCCTGGCAAGCTCCTTGGCGGCATGAAGGATTTCCATCCGGCCGCCGTAGTTGATGGCGATGTTGAGCACCATGCCGGGCTTATTTTTGGTCGCTTCCTCCGCTCGGGCCATGAGCTGCTGCAAATCCTGCGAGAGCACCGACCGGTCCCCGATGAAGCGGGTCACGATGGTTTCATCCGCGAAATCCCGCAGCGCTTCCTCCAGATAATCGTGAAACAGCTTCATCAGCGCGTCGATCTCGTCCTGGGGCCGCTTCCAGTTCTCCGTGGAAAAGGCGTATACCGTCAGATAGCCGATGCCGATCTGATTGCAGTACCGGGCAATCTTCCGGAAGGTCTGCCCGCCCGCCTTATGTCCGGCCTTCCTTGGCAGAAACCGCTTCTTTGCCCACCGGCCGTTGCCGTCCATAATGATGGCGATGTGCCTGGGAAGCGGCGTATTCTGCGGCAATCCGCTTTTCTTTTCAAACATGTTTCGACCTCCGTATCCATCGGGTTCGCCGGTATGCGGTATACGATGTGCAAATGCCCCGGAGTTCCGGGGCACCGCGCGCATTTTGTTCTATCTGAGGTTAGATTTCCATGATCTCCTTGTCCTTATCCTGGGCAATCTGATCAATTTCCTTGCAGAATTTGTCCGTCAGATCCTGAATTTTCTTTTCCCCCTGCTTAAGGTCGTCCTCGGTAATTTCCGAAGACTTCTTAAGAGCCTTCAGCTTTTCAATGGCGTCCCGGCGTACCGAACGGATGGCGATCTTCGCGTCTTCGCCCATCTTGCTGATCTCCCTGACGATTTCCTTGCGGCGCTCCTCGGTCAGCGGCGGGAAAATAAGCCGGATGATCTTGCCGTCAGACTGGGGATTGATGCCGATGTCAGAAGCCTGGATGGCCTTTTCAATGGAACGAACCGTCGAAACATCCCAGGGCTGGATGGTCAGGGTACGCGCTTCGGTCACCGATACCGCCGCCATCTGATTGATGGGAGTGGGGGTGCCGTAATAGTCCACCCGCACCTTATCCAGCACAGCAGGATTGGCGCGGCCAGCGCGGATTTCCGCATATTCCTCTTTAAGCACATGGATGGTTTTTTTCATGTGTACTTCTGTTTTCTCGAATACTTCTTTCACAGCTTAGTCCTCCTTCACGATGGTACCGATATTCTCGCCCAGAAGAGCGGATACAATGTTGTCGGGGTTGTCCAGGTTAAAGACCAGGATCGGAATCTTGTTGTCCTTACAAAGGGAAGCGGCGGTGGAATCCATCACCTGCAGCTCTTTGCTGAGTACCTCCAAGAAAGTCAGGGAATCTAGCTTGTTGGCGTCGGGGTTCTTGTTGGGGTCTGCGTCGTACACGCCGTCCACATTGGTAGCTTTCATGATGATATCCGCGTCGATTTCCGCCGCGCGCAGAGCCGCCGCCGTATCCGTGGAAAAGAAGGGATTTCCCGTACCGCAGCCGAAAATGACCACCCGGCCCTTTTCCAGATGCCGCACCGCCCGGTTACGGATATAGGGCTCAGCCACCTGCTGCATGGAAATGGCAGTCTGCACCCGTACCGGCACGCCGAGCTGTTCGAGGGCGTCGGCCAGCGCCAAGGCGTTGATGGCCGTGGCGAGCATTCCCATATGGTCGGCCCGGGTGCGGTCCATCTTGCCGCTGGACCGGCCCCTCCAGAAGTTGCCGCCGCCCACGACGATTCCGATTTCCACCCCCATATCCGCACATTTCTTGATGGAACGGCAGATATTGAGCACTACGTCATAATCCAGGCCGAACTTTTGCTGGCCCGCCAGCGCCTCGCCGCTGAGTTTCAAAAGCATCCGCTTATAAATTGGCTGCATGGAAAACATCCTTTACTTTGTTCTTTTGTTTTGTTTATTTTACTATATTTAACCTTCGGTGTAAAGTCAAAACCGCGTTTTCTCTGCCGGGAAAATCGCAGGCCGCCCATCCATGTAAAACAAAAGGGGCATTTTATGCCCAAAGCACAAAACACCCCTAAAATGATTCGAATTAAGACTTGGACGGATCCGGTTTGCCAATAGGCTCGGATGGGGCCGTCTGCACTTCTTCATCCGTCTCTTCCTCGTCCTCCTCTTCCTCTTCTTCCTGTTCAAGATACCCCCAGGTACGCATGGTATCCGAGATTTGGTCCGGATGCTCGCGGTAATAGGGATCAATGACGTTCTTCTGGAAAAACGGATAGGCAACGAAGTTGATGAAGAAGCTGCCGAAGGCAAAGGTGAAGATCAGCGAAATCGGAAACGCAAAGAACAAAAGCGGCTGATAGTCCACTGCCAGCAGCGCCAGAACGATCACACACGGCACCACAATAATGGAAATCAGGAGATTGCGCGGCACGCCGGCCAGTGCCAAGCGGAACGCGTTTTGGTAGGTTTTCTTGATCGTCAGCTTACAGGATACGATGGACAGGTAAATATAATACTGCATGAAAGTGAAAATCAACAGCGCGATGATGGAGACCACAATAGCAAGATAGAAAATCGCCTGGAAATTGGTATTGTCCTTATTCAGAACATAAAAATACGCCGCGAAGCCGAGAATTCCATAGACCAGGCCGTTGATCACCGAAGCGGCCAGTCCCTGCTTCCAGTTGGCCTTAGTGGCGCCGATGAAATCATGCCAGACGAAAGCATGCTCTTGCCGGGCAAAGTTGCGGGTAACATAGGTAAGGCCGCAGGTAATGGGGCCAGAAATCAGCAGGGTCAGCGCAAGAGAACCAAGGAAAAAAAGCGGCTGCGGCTGCGGAAAAGCATAGAGGGTAAGCAGCAGACCGACGATTGGAATGGGCATCCAGAACAGACAGTATATTAAGTTGAGCAAAACAAGCTTCCAGAACTTACGGAACAAAACCTCAAAGAATACGAAAAACGGTTGTTTCTGGGGTCCCCCCTTCTCCACTCCTTTTCCAGGCTTGTTGTAGTCGAGCAAACCAAAAAATCCTGCCAATGCGTTACAACTCCTTTGTCATTCAAACGTCCGGGTTCGGTATATCCCCTGTCCCTTGCTATGCGTGCTTTGCACGGGGATGGCAGTTTTTGTACACTTCTTTAAACCGCTCCTGCAAAACCTGCGCGTAGATCTGGGTGGAGGAAATATCCGCGTGTCCCAGCATTTCCTGTATATCCTTCAGCTGCGCCCCGTTTTCCAGCAGATGTGCGGCAAACGAATGGCGAAGCGTGTGCGGCGTGATGTCCTTTTCGATATGGGCCTGCGCGGTATACCCCTTGACAATCTTCCAGAAACCCTGGCGGGTCATACGCTGGCCGTTCAAATTGGTAAAAAGCGCCCGTCCGCATTCGTTCGAAGCGATCACCCCGCGAAACCGGCACAAATAGTCGGACACCGCCGTAATCGCCGTGGGGTAGATGGGGATAATCCGGTCGCTTTTTTCGTTGTGGCAGTGCAGCACCCCCACCTGGAGGTTTACGTCCTCCACGTTGAGGCTGATGAGCTCGGATACCCGGATTCCGGTGGCATACAAAAGCTCCAGCATCGCCTTGTCCCGGCAGCCCTTCGCGTCGGAGGGGTCCGGCTGGGACAAAAACAGCTCGATTTCCTTGCCGGTTAGAATCTGCGGAAGCTTTTTTTCCACCTTTTTGAGCTTAATGTCCCGGGCGGGATTGGTATGGGAGTAGCCTGCCGCCGCCAGAAACTGATAAAAGCAGCGCAGGGACGCCACACACCGGGTCACCGTAGCAGCGCTCTTTCCCGACAGTTCAAGAAAACTGACAAACCGCTTCATCACCGGCTCCTCCACGTCGCAGGGCGAAGAAAGCCCCTGCTTTTGCAGAAAGGCCAGATATCGCTGCACATCCCGTTTGTAGGACGACAGGGTATTGGCGGAAACCGATTTGTTGTCTGTCAAGTATCTCTCAAACAGTGCGAGATAGTCCATCTTCTTGTCCCCTCATCTTGCCGGAATTTAAGTCACAAAAAACTGGGAAAAAGCCGCCGAACACACCGTGTCCACAAATGCCGCAAGGAACAACAGGATCAGCAGCGCCAGAAAGCGAACCAGATAAATTTTCAGCTGAGGCCACAGCCCCTCCTGCCCGTCCGCCTTTGGTAAAAACCGGCGGCACAGCAGCATAGAAAAACGGAACGCTTCCTTACAGGATAGAATAATCAGAATGGAAGATACAATGGCGGGCGGGATAATCAGCAGCACCGAAAAGGCGATGCCCTTGAGGCCGTTTACCCCGTACAGATACCCAAGCGCCGTGCCGAGCCCCAGCCCGCGAAACACCAGCACGCAGGGAATCAGCGGTATCCCTACTGCACTCACTCCCAGGAAAAACGGCACCAGCACAAAGGGAAGCACCGACATCAGCGAATTGAGAAATGTGGTCAGCACCGGCTGTGCCGTCCGGTTGAGGGTAAAGCCCCCCAGCAGGCTTACCAGCGTCTGGGCGTTTTCCTCCGAGATGTTTTTGGAAATGAGCACCCCGAAAAAGAGGCCGCACACCAAAAGCGAGGTGAAAAAAAGCAGCATCCGATTCTGAGACAGGGCTTCCCACGCCCGTTTGGGAAAGGTATGTATATTGGTTGTCCAGTTCATATGCAGTCCTCCAGCCGAAAATTCTCCGTCTGAAGGATAGGTATGCTTTTATAAGCGGCAATATTCCTATTTTGCCAGTTCCCCGGCCCTGGTAGTACAGGCCATCATGGCGTTGTCGATTACCTTTTCAAAATCGTCGTCGGAGAAGGAATTGAGCGCTGCCAGGGTGGTACCTCCCGGAGAAGCTACCATCTTAATCAGCTCGTCGGGCTCCATGCCGCTTTCGTCGAGCATTTTCGCGCTCCCCTTGAGGGTCTGGATGATCAGGCGCTTGGCTGCCTTGCGTTCAATCCCTTGGGCTACCGCCGAATCGATCACCGCCTTGGCAAACAGATAAACATAGGCCGGGCTGCTGCCGTTGACCGAGATCACCGCGTTCATAGACTCCTCCGGGAGATTTTCCACAATTCCGGAAGCGGAAAAGAGGCGGGAAACCTCTTCGAATTCACTGTCCGTCACCGAAGGACACCTGGAAAGAGCGGTAGCGCCGCATCCCAGCAGCAGCGGGGTATTGGGCATGGCACGCACCACCTTACAGGGAAAACCGATGGCTTTCTTGACATAATCGGTGGAAATGCCAGCCGCGATGCTCACGAGAATCTTTGTTTCGTCAACCGCGTCCTTAATTCCTTCCAACACCGAGCCGTAAACCTGGGGCTTGACCGCCAGCACCACCACGTCGCAGCGGCGCACCAGCTCCGCCGCGTCTTTGGCGACAAAAACGCCTTTTTGCCGAAAGGTTTCGCATTTTTCCGCCGAAACATCATAAACCATCAGCTGCTCTGGAGCGCAAACGCCGCCCGCCAGCATCCCGCCAAGAATGGCACTGGCCATATTTCCACAGCCGATAAAACCGTACATTCGATCCATTTTTATAACACCGTCCTCATGAATGTTCATTATAGTATATTCGGCGGATTTTATCAAGGAAAATGTCATGGAAGGCAATTTTCGTTCCACTTTCACAATTTATGTGTTCGTTGTTATGGAAACTGCATAAATATTATGGTAACTATATTATGTTAACGAATACAAAATGATGTCAAGCTGGTTATGGAAACTGCCCGGTAAGCCTTTTGCACAGCAAAAAAAGAGGCAAAGCCTCCGCTTCGCCTCTTTTTTATCGTTGCTTATTCGTCCTGGGCCAACGCCGCCTTCATCATGATGGCGCATTCCAGACGCTTCTTTTCCAATTCGCAGGAAAGGGCGTGGGGTTTTAAGATGTCGCCCGCGTACTGCTGGTTGTTGGCGTTGCAGCCGCCTGAACAGTAAAACTTGGCCCAGCAGTCCCGACAGCCTTCCTTGCCGTAGATGTTTGCCTTGGCAAAACGCGCCTTCTCTTCCCGGTCGAAGGTCCCCTCCAGCACGTTTCCCATCTTCCAGCCATCCATCCCCACAAACTGGTGGCAGGGATAGATGTCCCCCTCCGGGGTTACGGCCACGTATTCGTTGCCGCAGCCGCAGCCGCGCAGCCGCTTGATGGCGCAGGGGCCCTGGTCCAGGTCGATCATAAAGTGGAAGAAGTTGAATCCCTCCCCTTTGCGCTTGCTTTCGAGCAGCCGCTTGGCCAGGCGCTCGTATTCCTCAAACACCCGGGGCAGATCCTCTTCTTTGATGGAATAGGGCAGGTTCGGGTCGGACACCACCGGCTCCACCGAAATCTGGTCGAACCCTTCCCCGGCCAGGTGATACACGTCCTCGGAAAAGTCCAGGTTAAACTTTGTAAATGTCCCGCGGACATAATAGTCCTTCCCGCCCCGGGTTTTTACCAGCTTTTGATACCTGGGCAGAATCACATCGTAGCTGCCCTTGCCGTTTGGCGTGACCCGCAGCCGGTCGTTGACCTCTTTGCGCCCGTCAATGGAAAGGACCACGTTGGACATTTCCTTGTTAATGAACGCGATTTTATCGTCGTCGAGCAAAAGACCGTTGGTGGTGATGGTAAAGCGGAAGTTTTTGTTGTACGCTTTCTCCTTGCTTCTGGCGTATTCCACCACCTGCTTGACCACATTGAAGTTCATCAGCGGCTCGCCGCCGAAAAAGTCGAGCTCCAGGTTGCGCCGGGAGCCGGAGTTTTCCAGCAGAAAATCAATGGCCGCCTTCCCCACTTCCAGCGGCATCAGCTTGCGGCCGTGGCCGAAGTCCCCTTTGGCCGCAAAGCAGTATTCGCAGCGCAGGTTGCAGTCGTGGGCAATGTGCAGGCACATGGCCTTAACTGGGGACGACACCATCTTTCCAGAAAACTGCTCATAGTCGTCCTCGGAAAAGAGGGTTCCTTCTTTATAAAGGGTATACAGCTCCCCGTAGGCTTCCCTGAGCTTGTCCGCCCCGTACTTGGGTGCCAGTGCGTCGAGCAGGGCTTTCGGACACTCCTTTGGCATCGGGGCTTTCAAGAGCCCGGTCATTTCATAGGTCATCTCATCGAGTACGTGCACCGCGCCGCTGTGCACGTCGAGTACGATGAAAAAGCCGTTTTGTTCGTATCGGTGAATCATAAGTACCTCCTCCTAGGCCGCCTATGCAGCCGTGCGGACAACGGGATTTTCTCAAAAAGGACATAATTTAAGGGACAGAAACTCTGTCCCTTAAACGGCAAACCCTGATTTTGTCCGGGTTCTTACTTCTCGCACTTCTGGTTGGCAACCGTGCAGGAAGTCTTGCAGGCGGACTGGCAGGAAGCCTGGCATTCGCCGCAACCGCCCTTCGCCGCGCTCTCCTTGAGATTGGCCTTGTTGATGGTCTTGATATGGCTCATTCGTTTGTACCTCCCTTGCCCGTTCATTGGTCGTCCATTTGCCACAAGCAAAGCGGCTGTGCTGCTTTGCTGCGGTACAATGGTTTTCACGGATGAAAGCCCACGGACTCCCATCCGAAGCGGTATGACACCGCTTCGACGGCTTTCAAAAGCCGCCGCTGTAGGGATATTATAGCACAAAAGAAACCCGGTTTCAAATAAAACCTATCTTTTTCGCAGATTGACCCCTAAAATTCCGCCCAGAGCGCCCGCCACCGGCATGGAGATGAGCTTAATGAGCGTAGCCATTCCCAGCGTCTCCCCGGCGGCGGACACGCTGATGATAAACAAAACCGCAAACAGCACAAAACCAGTGATGGCGCCGAACAGCGCCCCTTTTGACCGGATCATCCGCGCCGTCATAAGCCCGCCGAAAAAGGCGCCCACCGAAGCTGCCGTGGTGGCCAGCGGCGTCACCGCCGACTGGGGAATATTGTTCATCGAAATGATTAACGAAAACAAAAGCAGCGCCAGCGCGCAGATCAGCGCACCGCCGGAAATTCCAATCATGATCGGCTTGACTTTCACCGTCATACTGCTGTTCTCCGGACTGACACGATCGGTTCTCATGGAAAAGCCCTCCCCTTATTCGGCCTAGCATTTCGTACCCGGCATTCCACCCGTTTGGATGCCGCCTACCAAATGATATTCCCAGGGGAAGGCAATTATGCGTTGCTTATTTGTCGTGAACGGTGTTGTTGGTCTGGACCGCCCATTTCATAATGCGGACCTTGTCCCGGTCGGCACCCGTCTCGATCAAAAGCGAATCCTCTTTCATGCTGACAACCTTGCCAACAATTCCGCCGATGGTCACGATCTCGTCGCCCACCTGCAAATTGTCGCGCATCTTGGCCTCTTCCTTCTGCTTCTTGCGCTGGGGACGAATCAAAATAAAGTACATGACCACGATCATCAAAGCGATCAGGCCAAACTGCAAAATCATCGTCATCGTGCCGTTGGCGCCGGCCGCCGCGTTTGCGTCTAGGAGCTGAAGTCCTTGTTCTACCATTACACAAAACACCTCCAAAAGTATTCCCGATCATTATAGCGGGTAAATAAGGCACTTGCAAGCTTTTTTAAATGCGTTTGTCCAGCACCGGGGCAAATTTTACATATAGTTCATCAAATTGGGCGTTCTCAATAGCGAACCGGATCTTTTCCAGTAAAGTATTGTAGAAATAGAGATTGTGCATGACGCAAAGCCGCATGGCCAGCATCTCCCCGCATTTGAACAAATGCCGGATATAGGCTCTGGAATGCCGGCGGCAGGCAGGGCAGTCACATTCTTCGTCAATGGGCTTATGGTCGAGCTTATACTTCTCATTGTTTAAATTACGGATTCCTTCCCAAGTAAACACATGGGCATGGCGACCGTTTCGGCTGGGCATGACGCAGTCGAAAAGATCCACTCCGCGGCGCACCGCTTCCAGAATGTTCACCGGCGTACCCACCCCCATGAGATACCGGGGCTTGTCCTTTGGCATAAAGGGAGTGACCGTGTCGATGATGCGGTACATGTCCTCAGCGGGCTCCCCCACCGCCAGACCTCCGATAGCATAGCCGTCTAAGTTTAATTCTGCGATTTCCTGCATGTGCTGCGCCCGCAGGTCATCAAAAGTGCAGCCCTGGTTGATGCCGAAGAGCATCTGCTTTTTATTTAAGGTATCCGGCAAGTGATTCAGCCGCTGCATCTCCGCCTGGCAGCGCTTGAGCCAGCGCACCGTCCTGCGGCAGGAAGCGGCGGCATAGTCGTAGGCCGCAGGGTTTTCCACGCATTCGTCGAAGGCCATGGCGATGGTAGAGCCCAAGTTCGACTGGATGCGCATGCTTTCCTCCGGGCCCATGAAAATTTTCCGCCCGTCCACATGGGAGGAAAAGTGTACCCCCTCCTCCTTGATTTTGCGCAGGGAGGCCAGGGAAAAAACCTGAAATCCGCCCGAATCGGTCAGAATCGGCCCGTCCCAGCCGGTAAAGGCGTGCAGCCCCCCGTATTCCCGGATCAGATCGTCTCCGGGGCGGACATGCAAATGATAGGTATTGCACAGCTGCACCTGGCATTTCAGGTCCTTGAGGTCATAGGCGGACACGGCGCCGCGGATAGCGCCCGCCGTGGCTACATTCATAAAGGCAGGCGTCTGCACCGTGCCGTGAGGGGTGACGAACTCGCCCCGCCGGGCCCGTCCTTGGGTATGGGTAATGGTAAGCATGGGTTTCCTCGTTTCTTTGTGGCATTTTTCGCAATTCCTTGCGTCTAAATTCTTATTATACCAGCCTAAAAGACCGGAAGCAAGCGCCCCGCCTCATCCTACGCTACTTCCTCTTTCAGCCAAATTAGGTCCTTTGCCTTTCTTCCATGTTATTTACAGGCGCTTTTGAGCATCCCTTTCCTTTGGCGGTAAACATCCTTCCGCCACTGTCAGTAAAACGGCACGCCATAGGATATAATATAGATATTTCATTCTATAATTTATCGAATAAAGATGTAAAGGCGATTATCTTGTCAGATAATCGCCTTTCTTATTAGCGAATTTATTTTCTAAAAGGATGAGATGCGAAAAAGAGGAATATGGATAAATATTCTATAGTTTTATAGCATAAATCCGCTTTTCCTCAGAATATTTCCCAATAAAAGGCGCTGTAAGGAGGCAGCTCGCTGCCGCCCCCGAAGTCGTGTACCTTTCCGGTGAGCAAATCCCTGGCCCGGCCGGCACCTGCATCAAAGTGAGCGGTGTAGGGATTGGAATCGGCATTGATGGCCGTAAGCACCCTGTGCCCTTCGAAAGCGCGCTCAAAGATCACCTGCTTATTTTGCAGCAAAACCGAGCGGAAGTCTCCATAGCAGAGGGCTTTGCTTTTCTTATGGGCGGCAGCGCACCTGGCAATCCATTCGGTCAGCTCTGTTTTCTCAGGCGCGTCAAAGCATGGGCGAAGGGCATGATCCCCCTGGGCCTTCTCCCCTCTCGCTCCCCATTCGCTGCCGTAGTACACACAGGGAATCCCCGGCATGGCGAACAAAAGAGCGTAAATAAGCGGAAGATGCGCCGGGTCATGCAGGATGGAAGCCACCCGGGTCACGTCGTGGTTGTCCACGAAGTTAAATAGGTGCTTGCCCTTATACAAGGTCCAGTTCTCCGGGCCGAACTGGCGCAGGAGGGAATGGGTGATCTCAAAGAGGTTGAGGCTGTTAAAGCTGGAGTAAAGTCCCTTGTAGCACTCATAGTTGGTGGCAGAATGAAGCATCGAGCCGCCGAGAATGCGGTTGTAGTCCCCGCCTAAGATTTCGCCTACCAAGAAAAAGTCCGGCTTTAAGGTGTCGGTAAAGAAACGCAGCCGGTGCAAAAACTCCGGGTCCAGGCAATAAGCCACATCCAGACGCAGGCCGTCGATGTCGAACTGCTCCACCCAGCCCCGGATGCATTCGAATAGATGATGGATCACCGCCTCGTTTCGCAGGTTGAGCTTGACAAGCTCATAATGGCCTTCCCAGCCCTCGTACCACAGCCCGTCGTGATAGCCGTTGTCGCCGCCGAAGTGGATCAAAAACCAGTCCTTATAAGGGGAAGCCTCCCGGTTTTTGAGCACGTCCTGAAAGGCCCAGAAGCCCCGGCCCACATGGTTGAACACCCCGTCGAGCACCACCCGGATACCATTTTGGTGCAGGGTATCGCAGACTGCGGCAAAGTCCTCATTGGTGCCCAGGCGGCCGTCTATTTTCCGGTAGTCCCGGGTGTCGTACCCGTGCGCGTCCGACTCGAAGACAGGAGAAAAATAGACGGCGTCTGCGCCCACGCTTTTGATATGCTCCACCCAATCGACCACCTTGCCGATGCGGTTGACGGTCACCCCGTCGTTCTCCCAAGGCGCTCCGCAAAATCCAAGCGGATAGATTTGATAGAATACGCTTTCATATGCCCACATTCGGTACCAGCCCCTTCTTTTTTCAGTGAAAACGGCATTTCTGCCCCATGCCTTATTATAGTCCAAACGCCCCCGATTGTAACCGCGAAAAGAGAAAAAAACAAGCGCCCCGCAAAAAAGGCGAAAAAAACAGGCTTGACAAGGGAATTTTGGCGGATTATACTAGAAAAAACAAAAGAATAAGACGCAAGAACTGGGGAGCCAATGAAATTGGCTGAGAGTGAGGTGTGGTCCTCTTACTCATGGAACCTGTGCGGTTAGTACCGGCGGAGGGAGTTTCGAGCTTAAAAACGGATTTTTGTTCCGAATTGAGTAAGGCCAAACGTACCGAGCGCGGTGCGTTTGGCCTTTTTCTTTTGCAAAAAGGAGGAAATCAAATGAAGCTTAACGGTCAAGCATGTCCCTTGGAGGAACCGGTATCCTTGCTTTCCTATCTAACGGCATTGGGCTGCGATCCTGCTAAGGTGGCGGTAGAGCGAAACGGCCAGATTGTGCCCAAAGCCCAGTTTGCCTGCGTTATTCTAACGGACACCGACGAGCTGGAAGTGGTCAGCTTTGTGGGAGGCGGCTGAGAGATGCTGCGGGTCACGGTAAACGGGAAAGAGGAAAAAGCTTTGGAAGGGGAAACCGTTTCTTCCCTGGCAAAGCGGCTCTCTATTGCCGCGGATGTCTATATCCGCAACGGATTCGCCGTGGAAGGAACGCTTCCTCTTAGAAACGGGGACCAAATTACCCTCATTGAGAAGGGAAAAATGCCGGACAAAGCCCAGCTTGAACGCATGATGGCCGCCCGGCATACCCCATATGTTCATGAACGGGTGAAAAAGGCCACGGTAGGAATCGCGGGCCTGGGAGGCTTGGGGTCGAACATTGCGGTGATGCTGGCCCGCACCGGCGTGGGCCGACTTATCCTCGCGGACTTTGATCTGGTAGAGCCCAGCAACTTAAACCGGCAGAGCTACCTGATGCGTCATCTGGGCAGGCCCAAAACCGAGGCGCTCAAAGAGCAGATTGGGGAAATCAATCCTTATGTCTCGGTAGATACCCATACTGTGCGGGTGGAGGAAGCCAATGCCGCCGCCCTTTTCGGGGACTGCGACGTGGTGTGCGAAGCGTTTGACGACCCTGCATCCAAGGCGGCGCTGGTGAGCGCTTTGCTGGAAGGACGGCCCAAAATCAAACTGGTGGCCGCCTCCGGTATGGCCGGGTTTGAAAGCGCCAATTCGATTAAGACCGTGCGCCGGTTTGAAAACCTTTACCTGTGCGGCGACGGTACGAATGAGGCAAGGGAAGGGAATGGCCTGATGGCACCGCGGGTGACGGTCTGCGCCGCTCATCAGGCTAACATGGCCCTGCGCCTCTTGCTGGGAATCACAGAGGTTTAACCTCGATAAAAGGAGACGACACAAATGCAAAAAGATACGCTCCTCATCGGAGGAAAGGAATTTACCTCCCGGTTCTTTCTGGGGACGGGAAAATTTTCTCTGGAGAAAACGAAAGAAACCATCGAAAGTGGCGGAGTGGAAATGGTAACGCTGGCCCTGCGCCGGGCGAATTTGGGCGGCGGGGGCAATATTCTCGACTATATCCCGAAAACTGTCACCCTCCTGCCCAACACCTCCGGGGCCCGGGATGCAAAGGAAGCGGTGCGCATCGCCCGGCTCGCCCGGGAGCTTGGCTGCGGGGACTTTGTGAAAATCGAGGTCATCAATGACACGAAATACCTGATGCCGGACAATATGGAGACCATCAAGGCCACCGAAATCCTCGCCAAGGAAGGGTTCGTGGTCCTGCCCTACATCAGCCCCGACCTGATCGCGGCCCGAGCCCTCCAAGATGCGGGCGCCGCCGCCATCATGCCTCTGGGCGCCCCCATCGGCAGCAACAAAGGCCTTTTGACCCGTGATTTTGTCCGCATGCTCATTGAGGAAATCGACCTGCCCATCGTGGTGGACGCGGGAATCGGCCGCCCCTCCCAGGCCTGCGAGGCTATGGAGATGGGCGCGGCGGCGGTGCTGGCGAACACGGCGGTGGCTACCGCCAAAGACGTGGTAGCCATGGCCCGCGCTTTTAAGCTGGCGGTAGAGGCGGGCCGGGCCGCTTATCTGGCGGGGCTTGGACGGGTGCTCGAATACACCGGCGAGGCTTCCTCTCCCCTGACCGGCTTTTTGCAGGACTAAACACGCAACTTTGGAAAGGAAGCGAAGACGAAAATGACGGATCTTTTAGACGCGGTGATGGACCGGTATGACCGATATAACTTTGACGCCTTCACCGCCAGAGACGTGGCCGAGGCTCTCGAAAGCGAGAGCTTGAGCGAAGAGCAGTACGCAGCGCTCCTGTCCCCGGCGGCGGCCCCGTTTCTCGAGCAGATGGCCCGCAAGGCACAGCATCTGACCACCCGCCAGTTCGGCAACAGCGTGGGCCTCTACACCCCTCTTTATATCGCGAACTACTGTGTCAACCACTGCGTTTACTGCGGCTTTAATTGCCAAAATCACATCAACCGCGGCAAGCTGACCTTTGAGGAAATTGACCACGAGCTTGCCGCCATTGCGAAAACCGGCCTGCGGGAAATTCTCCTGCTGACCGGGGAATCCCGATACCATTCCGACGTGGAGTACATCGGCAAAGCGGTGGAGATTGCCAAGCAGTATTTTACCACCATCGGCATTGAGGTGTATCCCATGGAAGTGGAGGAATACGCCCATCTGCAGCGGTGCGGGGCGGACTTTGTGAGCGTCTATCAAGAAACCTACGACCGGGAAAAATACGCCCAGGTACATTTAAGCGGCCCCAAACGGGACTTTGCCTACCGCTTCAACGCCCAGGAACGGGCGTTGATGGGCGGCATGCGCGGAGTGGGCGTGGGTGCCCTTTTAGGACTTGGTGATTTCAGGAAGGATGCCTTCGCCGCAGGGCTGCACGCAAGCTACCTGCAGAAGAAGTACCCCAAGGCGGAGGTCAGCTTTTCAGTTCCCCGGCTGCGCCCTTATAAGAACAACGCAGAGAACAGCTCCAATGACGTCCACGAGCCTCAGCTTCTCCAAGTGATGCTCGCCTACCGCCTGCTCCTCCCCTTTGCCGGGATCAACATTTCCACCCGGGAGCGGGCGGGATTCCGGGACCATGTGGTGGGTTTGGCCGCCACCAAGATTTCCGCCGGGGTTAAAACCGGCGTGGGCGGTCATGAGGAAGAGGAAAAGGGAGACGCCCAGTTTCAGATTTCCGACCCGAGAAGCGTCACCGAAATCGAGCAGATGCTTGTCGCCCGCGGAATGCAGCCGGTCTACCGGGACTACATCCGTATGTAAGGAGAAAAGAATGATCGTATCGGTGACCAACCGCCTGCTCTGTTCCGATTCCTTGGAAGACCGGGTTCGGGCGCTGGCCGAGGGCGGGATTGACTGCATCCTTCTGCGGGAAAAGGACCTGCGGGAGGAAGCGTACGAGGACCTGGCCCTTCGCTGCCGAGACATCTGTGACGCTTTCGGAACGAAGCTCATCGTCAACAGCCGGGTCGGCGTCGCCAAGCGGCTGGGGATTAACACGGTTCAGGTACCCTTTCCCATGCTTCTCGAAAACGAAGGGATCTGCCGGGACTTCCCAAAAGCAGGCGTATCGGTGCACAGCGTTTTCGAGGCAAGGAAGGCCCAAGCCCTGGGCGCCGCCTTTCTCATTGCCGGACACATTTTCGAGACTGCCTGCAAGCAGGGCCTGCCCCCAAGAGGGCTTTCCTTTTTAAATGAGGTCTGCAGTGCGGTTTCCATCCCGGTTCTGGCCATCGGCGGCATCCGTCCTAAAAACCTCTCTGCCGTGAAAACGGCGGGGGCGGCCGGCGTGTGCGTCATGTCAGAGCTGATGGCCTGCAGTGAACCCAATGCCAGGATACAGGAATATAAAGCGGCCTTTTCGGCGAATGGATAAAAAGCCCGGCTGGGACTCCCAGCCGGGCTTTTTATTATACCCTTTTATGAATACGAATGAAAGCCGGCCGATGCAGGCAAACGAGTTCCTGGCGTCGGCATAATCCGGTGATCCTTTGCTTGTGCCTCTCTCCAGATTTCCTGTATGATCAAAGTCATTTTACCGAAGCAATTGCCACTTTCTCGGCGATTCGCTTGTGCATTTGGACGATTTGCTTGAAATTTCGACAAAATCATGTATCATTTAAGACAATATCAAATAGGAGGGAACTTTATGGAAGTGGTTGCGGCGCGAGTGCTCAATGAACTCTATATCTATCTGGATATTGGGTTTCTTCTCATTCTGCTTGGAATTTTGCTCTATACCAAACGGTATGCAGCCGCGATTTTCGGCATTCTGGGCGGCCTTCTCTATTTTCTTGTGGACTACGGCGGCTTTTACCTTTTGCTTGGCACCCGGGTGGTCAGCGGCGCGGATCCTTTCTGGTTCTTATTGTGGCTGAGTATGAGCTACGGGTTTACGAATTTCGTGTGGATCTGGCTGTGGCTTGACCGGGATCATCACAGCCTGGAATGGTCGATTCTCATCATTGCCGGGTGGCTTACCTCGGCGCTTTTGAGCCAGAATTTCGGAGGCGAATTCGCAGAGGTCTCCATCTCCCGGGGCACCGGCAGCTATCATGGGATTATGGCTATCCTGCTCTTTGTGGGCTATGCGGCCTTGTGCCTGAAAAACATCCAGACCAAGGAGGAAAAAGACCGGGTGAATCTGAAATGGATTCTTGCCATTGGAATTCTGGTCCAGTTCTCCTGGGAATTTGTTCTGCTCATTACCGGTATCCGTCCCCAGGGCATTTTGCCGCTGGTGGTCAACTCCCTTCTGGAAACCAATCTGGGACTTCCTTATATTTATTTCATACACAAAGCGGTTACCAAGCGGCGGCGGGAGGATTTGACCCGAGTATCCCGTTTATGACCTTTTAAATACAATCAAAATCAATGTCATTTGTTTCGCACCTGTCAAATATCGCCGTACGGTATATTCCTTTTGGGAGACGACACAATAGAATTTACGTATCAAATGGGAAAAGTGTCTTTTTATTCGCCCATTTACCCATATGCTTGGAGGAAATCCCGCCTATGATTGATGATAGGATTCAAAACGAAAACCGAATCAAAAAGCCGGCAGCCATGCCCAAGGCGACCGTTCCTTCCTTCGCCAGGGGGCTTAACTTCTATAAGCTGTTCTGGGTCTTTTTCATCGGCTGTTTTCTGGGCGTAGTGGTGGAGACAGTCTTTTACCTGGTAACTGAGCTTCGCTTTACCAACCGTACGGGGCTTCTTTACGGCCCTTTCAACCTGGTCTATGGGTTCGGCGCTCTTTTGATGACCATCGGCCTTCACTGGCTGACGAAAAAACATGCCGTCTGGATTTTTCTCGGCGGCTCCGTCCTGGGCGGCGGGTTTGAATATCTGTGCAGCTGGGTGCAGGAGACGCTATTCGGTACCGTTTCCTGGCAGTACCGTCATCTGCCTTTTAACCTGAACGGACGGGTCAGCCTGCTGTTTTGTATGTTCTGGGGAGCCCTTGCCCTTTTGTGGCTTCGTTGGTTTTATCCGAAGCTATCGAACTTCATTGAAAAGATCCCCAACAAAGCTGGGATTCCCCTGACCTGGGTGCTGGTGGCGTTTATGCTCTTTAACATCACCGTCTCCGCCCTGGCAGTATCGCGCCAGTCCCAACGGCATAACGGCATTGCGGCTTCCAACGCCGTGGACGAATATTTCGACGAGCACTATCCGGACGATTATCTCAAACGGGTATATCCCAGCATGCAGTTTGTAAATTGATACACCAAAAGTTTCCTTCTTTCATAAACTGGGAAGAGTACCGTGAAAGCGAGGGATACCCGATGCAACCATCCTCTTCTTCACCCATCTCTCCGGAGGCATCAAAGGCGTTGGCCGAATTCATTCAAACGGTTGCCGCGGACGAAGCCGCTCTGACCCAGACCCTCAGCCAGGAAAGCGAAAAGCTGCAAGGCGCGCTTTCTATCGGCGGTCTTACGGAAGAAAAGGCCGACCAGCTGAGCAATTCTCTGAAATCGGTAGCGGCTACGGCTCAAAAGCTGCAGCTGGATTTGCAGGAAGCTTTCCGGCTTTTGTCCAGTGTAACCGAGACACGTTCTCCCAAGGCATAGCAAAAAAAGAAAAGGGTAGGCGGCGTGACTTCGCACCGCCTGCCCTTTTCTTTTTTTGATGCCTGTTCAATGGAAGCATACCCTCAAAAATGAAATCCTATGCCAATGAAGCTGCGTCCCACGCTTTCAGAAGAGTAATTCCTGCAGCAAGCTTAATCAGCCGGAAGAGACGCTTCTTCCTGTTCGGAGGCGGACTCCTGCGGCTTGCCCGCGTTCTGCCATCCCCAGGGCTGGCTGGGCTGAATCAAAAAGAAATTGGAAAGGAACCGCTTGCGCCAAGTCCCCGTCTGGTACAGGCCGCTTGGAACCACCTCCAGCGCCAGCTCCCCCTTTCCCATGCTGCCGTATACCTGAAGCTGGGCCTTTTCCGAAGAAAAGCCCTCGCTGGAATACACCCAGTCATCCACCATATCCAGTCCCAGATAGGAGATAAAGCTGCGCATTATTCCCATTTTCTGCGACTCGGTGTGTCCCGTTAGCCTTTCGTCCCGCAGATAAATGGACAGCAGTTTGTTCGTCTTCCCCTCCATCTGGTAATAAAACTGAAAGGTATCGGCAATCTGCACCGTATACTTGGCGAGTTTCACCGTTTCGTCCCCATCCCGCCAGGTGATTCCAATCTGGGAAAAGGACTGGGTCTTCGCAATGTCCTCCGCTATGGTTTCAGACAGCAAACCCGCTGCAATCACGTCTCCAAGCTGTGCATTGAGGTACATCCGCATCATGGAATCGTCCACATTGGTAAAGGACACCAAATTCGAAGCAGCTTCGTCGTAAATGCGATGGATGGCACGCACCAGATAAATCTCCTTCGCCTCCGGGTCGATGGTAGCCGTTACCTGCTGCCGGGGGTGGGCGGTATGCAGCAGCTCGTTGTCCTGCTGGCGGAAATATTCCAGCGGCGCAAAGGCAGCCAGGCAAACCAAAACCAACGTCAGCAGCACCGCTGCAACACTTTTAAGCCTGCGTCGCATCTCCCTCTTCCTCTCCTTTCCAGCATCTGAGCAGGAATCGCACCGAAGTCCCCTCTCCCAGTACGCTTTCAAATTCCAGCTTGGTGCCGTGCAGCTCGGCGATTTTCTGGCAGATGGCGAGGCCCAGCCCCGCGCCGCCGCAGGCTCTGGCTCTGGACTTGTCCACCATATAGAAGGGTTCCACGATACGTGACAGCTTCTCCTTTGGAATACCGCACCCTTTGTCGGTGACGCAGACGCCGTAGCGGCTGCCTTCGATCGTTCCCTTGATGTGCACTTGTCCATCCTTGGGGTCCGCTTTTTTCGCGTTGACTACCAGATTTCGGATGAGGCAGTTTAAAAGCGTCTCTTCCGCTAAAACAGTCGCGTCCTCCGCCTCAATTTCCAGCGTAATTTCGCCCAGGGCCGGTTCCAGCTGCTTTTTGAGCCGATAAAAAAGCATCCCGGTATCCACTGGTTCCAGCACCGCCGGCTCCTCCGACAGGGCCATCAGGTCCATCAGCTTTCTGGACAGCTCCTCAAGCCGTTTGCTCTCGGAATAGATATAATTGGCATATTTGAGCTGGGTGTCTTTTTCACAGGGGGTCAGGCGCATCATGTCCGCATAGCCGATGATGGCGGTCATAGGCGTTTTAATTTCATGGGAAAAGCTGGAAATAAAATCTTCCCTTTGTTTCAACGCGGCGTTTAAGGCCTCGATCTTGTCCTCCACCGCCTGGGCCATCTGGTCAAAACTGCGGCTGAGTTCGCCGATTTCGTCTTGCGAATGGATATGGGTACGTTCGCTGTACGCGCCCTTGGCAATTTTTCGGCTGGCTGTATTGAGCTTTTTGATGGGCGCGGTTAGCAGCATGGAAAGAAGGAAAATGGCGAACAGGGAGATGGCGATGATGATGCCGTTTAAGATTAAAAACGTACGCAACTGCCGGTCCCGTTCGGTAAAAACGCTGGTCATGTCGTAGGCGCTGGCTACGTAAACGGGATGGTTTTCAATATTCAAATAAGAAGCCAAAAGCATGTAGATTTCCTGCCCGGCCTTTTCCAGCTGATAATCGTCTCCATTGGTACCCAGAACTCCGGCCACCGCTTCTCTGGTTAAGCCCTCGGGAAGGTTCGAAAAAATTTCCTGCCGGTCTTCGGTATAGATGGCGATGCGCTGGGACTTGGTTCCGGCGTAGCCGGACAGACGGTACCCATATTCGGCCAGCTTTTCATCGGTGAATTCTTCACCGCTGAGTATGTACCCGAGCATGTTTGACTCCAGCGCATACCGCTCCAGTGTATGCTGGTTGACGTTCTGCTTAACCGCCAGCTCCAGAGAACGGTCAAAGTTTTCCTTGACCATCAGGGTTCCGCAGACGGAAAAAAGCAGCGCGGTAATGACGGTAGTGCACAGCACCAGCTTGAGTGAAAACCTCATGACTCGACCTCAAGCTTATAGCCGATGCGGTAAACGGTCTTGATTTTGTCCTGCCAGGAAAGCTTTTTGCGCAGCCGTTGAATGTGCAGATCCAGCGTCCTGGTGTTGCCCATAAACTCTTCGCCCCATACCCGTTCAAAGAGCGTTTCCCGGTACAGAGCGGTGTTTTTATTGCGGGCGAGCATCAAAAGCAGGTCAAATTCCTTGGGGGTCAACTCTATGACTGCCCCGTTCTTGACTACGCTTCTCGCCTCAATGTCGATGGTGACATCCTCGAGCACAATCTGCGTCTGGCTCTTGTTATAGCGGCGCAGCACCGTCTCGATCCGGGCAAGCAGCTCGTCTACCTCAAAGGGCTTGACGATGTAGTCGTCCGCCCCCATGCGAAGGCCTTTGACCTTATCGCTGGTGGCGGCGCGGGCGGTGATGAAAATGACGGGGATACGCTGCGGCTCAATGTATTCCATCAATTCATATCCGTCCAGCTTTGGGAGCATAATGTCCAGCAAAATGAGGTCGTACTCCCTGTGCTCGATTAAGTCCGCCGCTGCCGCTCCGTCCAGCGCATATTCACAGGCATAGCCAGCCTTTGCAAGACCGGCCTGAATCAGTTCCACTATGGCGATTTCGTCTTCTACAATTAATATCCGGTTCATTTGTGCAATCCCTCGCGCAATCGAAAATTTGAGATGAATCCCTTTTTTTATTATACCGAATTTGTTGACATAAATCTACTATCCTTTTTCATTTTCATAATTTTGAAATATCTTATTGCTCTTTTCCGTGGCCCGGCCGTTCTTTACGGGACGGACAATCCTCTGACGATTTGCGGCCGCTTTTCAAAATCCAGCGGATTTCTTCGTCAAAATTTGCGGTATGGGGATGTATATTGCCAGGTAAATCAAACAAAATAAAAAGGAAACCAAAACACAGGAGGCATGATATCCATGACGACAAAAGAACTTTTGTATGTGGAAGACGCACTGGGCCACGAGAAATATTTCCAGACCAAGTGCAACGAGACGGCAAACCAGATTCAGGACGCAGACTTGAAAGCCTGTGTCCAGCAAATGGCGCAGAAGCATCAGCAGATCTTCCAGAGTTTTTACGGCTTGCTTTGATGACGAAAGGAGAAAAGAAACATGGATGACAAAAACCTGATGGAAAACCTTCTCCATTTAGAGAAAGGGGTCTGCGACCTCTTTATGCACGGAACCATCGAATCTCCCACAGCAAACGTGCATCAGGCGTTCAGTACCGCCCTCAACGACGCGCTGTGCATGCAAGATACCATTTATGACAAGATGGCGGCAAAGGGCTGGTATCCCACCGAGCAGGCGGAGCAGAACAAAGTGGATTCCGTTAAGCAGAAGTTCAGCGCCCAGTAAACAAAACGGTTAAAAAAGCACATGCCCGAAGATATTTGGGCCTGTGCTTTTTATTGTTATGCATGCTCAGACGCAGCAAAGCAGCCGTTTGTATCGGAGCATCCATACGCTTTTTTAAATGGGAATGAGTGTAACTATGCTTCACTCCCCAAGCAGATTGGTTAAACACGGGTAGCAAGGTTCGGTTTAATAAGGCAGAAGAATACGAAAATGACGGTACATTACGCACGTTTCCCCTTCTGTTCTGACGGATGACCGCATTAATTAAATGCCTCTCAAACACGATGGATAAATCAGAAGAAATACAAAAGAACCGCTTAAACATTGGGTTTTCCTGCATTTAAGCGGTTCTTTCTTGCCTTTATGGTGTAAAAAAGATTTCTCTATACTTGTTCCCATTTTGAATGCGTATATCGTATTTTGCAGCTGTTTATCTTCTTTAGACTATTCTGTTTTCTGACAGCTTCGATTGGTTACTCTGTTTCATTTAAGGAATGGTCGTAAGCACTGTAACGGCCACGCCTCTGGTTAGAACCCTACACCCTGACTTGTCGTCAACCGCACGGATAACAGAGAGTCTTGTGTTACCCCAACACTTCCGGTTCCGATTGCAAGGTAATTTGGCGTTTCAGCATTACTTGATCCTGTGATTGTAGCCGTTATACCTGTGCCGACAGGATCAGTGAAGCCGCATGGACTTGTAAAAATCTCTGCGGTCAAGTTTGTTTCGGCCGGAAGCGTATTATCTCTGACGTTTAATATAAGACCGACAATTGTAACATGGGCCGATAGCGTCACTGTACTGGACGTAAATAGAGAAGGGGATGAAGATGTTCCCAATCCACCCCATCCTCCGTCACTAACAAGCTGGTCAGTTGCTAAATATATAGGCTGTACTGCCCGGTCCACCAGTAGGTCCCGTCGGTCCTATAACAGGGCAGAGACAGGGCGGACACGGTGGTGGACAAGGAAAGGGTGGGCACGGACGGCAGCATTCAAAATCGCCGCGGCCGTCGTGGTGATAAACGTGCATCAAAAGACCTCCATATCGTGATGAGGCGCAGAATTTTCCTCAAAGGATACAACCCATTCTATATTGGAGTATCCTTTGAGCTTCTGAGCGCAAGAGAGGACGTCCATATAGATCTTTTACCGTGCTCCTCGCACTCCGCGAAAACTAAAAGGTTTTCCCAAACACTGCTATAGAATAACAACAGACCTGCCCTTTATCTTTCAATAAAAGGCAGGTCTGTATTGTTGGTCCGAGTGACAGGAGTCGAACCTGCGGCCTCTTGAACCCCATTCAAGCGCGCTACCAATCTGCGCTACACCCGGATACTTGCTTTACCAAAGCAACAGTAGCTATTATAGCGTATCCATCTATATTTTGTCAAGAGGCTTTCTGCATTATTTTACTTTTCCCGATTGGACGCTTCCTGTGCAAGCCGCAGCATCTCACTGGCATTTTGCAGCGTCAGCTGTGTAATCGTCTCGCCGCCGATGATGCGGGCAATTTCTCGTTTCTGTCCATCCTCATTGAGCGCACGCACATCCGTAAAGGTACGCTCCCCCCGCACATGCTTTTCAATAAGCAGATGCAGGTCGGCAAAGGCGGCAATTTGAGCGGAATGGGTAACACAGAGAATCTGCCGGCCCTTGGAAACTTGTTTAAGCTTAAGCCCCACCTTCTGAGAGGCCCGGCCGCTGATGCCGGTATCCACCTCGTCGAAGATCAAAGTTCCGATCTCATCCTGGTCGGCCAGAACGTTCTGAATGGAGAGCATAATGCGCGAGAGTTCGCCCCCTGACGCAATTTTCGAAATAGGCTTGGGCGGCTCACCGGGATTCACCGACAGCAGAAACTCCACCGTCTGTGCGCCGTTTGCATAAAGCGGGCAGGGCGTAAAGGCCGTTTGCAGCCGTACACCCGGCATATCAAGGAAGGCAAGCTCGCGCCGTACCCGTTCCTCGAACTTTTTCGCCGCCTCCATCCGCTTAACCGTCAGTTCCCCCGCAAGCTCCACCGCCTGCGCCTGTACCTGTTCGAATTCCTTCGAGAGTTTGGCCGCACGCTCGTCGGACAGCTCAATTTGTGAAAGCTCCCGGCTGGCGTTATCCAAAAACCGGAGCATTTCTTCCTCGGTATCTCCATATTTTCGGGCAAGGCGGTGCAGGCAGTCAATCCTGCTTTCGATGGCGTCAAGCTGCCTGGGGTCGTACTCCAGCTGCTCCCCTACCTCGCGCAGCTCTTCGTTTGCGTCGTCCAGGTCATACACCATTGCCTGCATCCGTTCCGCCAGAGGATGCAGATGAGGATAATACCGGGCGGCATCCTGCAAAGCAGCGGCGGCGTCCGAAATGCGCTGGGAAGCCCCTTCATTTTCTTCGTCTCCGCCGATTGCCGCGCGGGCAGACAAAACCGAGGTAGCGATGCGTTCGGAATTGAGGTACACAGTTCGCTGCTCTTCCAGCTCTTTGAGCTCGCCGGGGCGCAAACCGGCTTCCTCGAGCTCCTGAATCTGATACCGAAGCAGGTCAATCCGGCGGGCTTTAAGCGCCTCATCCATATCGGTGGCGGCAAGCTCTTTTTTGATCCGGCAAAGCCGGTCATAGACAGAATGGTACTTGGCAAGCAGGTCCGGATAACCTCCGAGACTGTCCAGGTAATAAATATGCTTTTGAGGGGAAAGAAGAGCCTGGTTTTCATGCTGGCCGTGAATGTTCAACAGAGTACGGCCCACCTCCCGCAGAATGGACACCGTGGTAAGGCGGCCTCCAATGCGGCAGACCGTTTTTCCCTCAGCGCTGATTTCCCGTTGCAAGAGAAGCGTACCGTCCTCTTCACAGGAAAAACCGTTTTCCTCCAGGATCCGGGCGGCAGCGGGGCCGACCGAATCGAACAGTGCACTGACCCGAGCGGTCTTCGCCCCGGTGCGCACCACGTCCCGCGACACCCTTTCCCCCATCACGGCGTTGATGGAGTCGATCACGATGGATTTTCCCGCGCCGGTTTCGCCGGTCAGGATGTTAAGCCCCGGACCAAAGGAAATGTCCGCATATTCGATGACTGCAATGTTTTCGATATGAAGCGTTACCAGCATCGTTCTATCCCCTAGCGGTGAAAGGATTTTAAATCCTGCATCAGTGTCTGGGCGTTTTCACTCGTACGGCAGACTACCAGAATGGTATCGTCTCCCGCCAGAGTCCCGGCCACTCCTTCCCAATGCATGGAATCAAGCGCCGCGCAGGCGGCATTGGCCATGCCTGAATAGCATTTGATGATGATGAGGTTCTGGGCGGAATCCATGGAAAGGACAGCGTCGGCAAAAATAGTGCGAAACTTTGATGAAATCCCGGCATGCTCGGTTTTTGCGGCTACATAGCGGTATTTTCCATCGCTGTCAAGCGACTTTACCAAACGCAGCTCCTTGATATCCCGGGACACGGTAGCCTGGGTAATGTTATAGCCGTGCTCCTTGAGGCACCGCAGCAACTCCTCCTGGGTATCAATGGAGTATTGCTCGATCAGCTCGAGAATTTTCGCATGGCGTTTTGTTTTCATGTTGTTCCTCCAAAGTTGACAAGGTAAAATCAGCCCAAGCAGGGCTTTATCCTCTGCGGTGCATGAGTTTCTGAGTTAAGGTTTCGTAAAACGTGCCTTCCTTGAGACGGATCAGCTTGGCGGAAATGGCCGCCTTTCGTATGGTAACGGTATCCTTGGGTTTAAGCGCCCGGCCCAGACGGCCGTCCACCGTCAGGTAAGCCCCTTCTCCGTAGCGGGTACTGGCGGTAATGGATACCACCGAATCGTCCTTAAACAGAATGCTGCGGTCAAAAAGAGAGTGCGGGCAGATGGGCGTGACCAGCATACCGTCCATCTCCGGGTCCAGAACTGGGCCTCCGGCCGACAGCGAATAGGCCGTCGAGCCGGTTGGGGTGGACAGGATCACTCCATCCGCCCGGTAAGAAGCGATCTCACGGCTGTTTAAGGTCACGGTCAAATCGAGAATCCGAGAAACGGTGCCTTTGGAGATGACCGCATCGTTTAAGGCGTAATAAACCGCGTCTTCCCCTTCAATGCGTACGTTCAGAAGCATGCGCCGGTCCAGGGTGTATTCCCCGGTAAAGAGCCGGGGCAGCTTATAGAGCTCGTTGGTTTCCAGGCCCGCCATAAACCCAAGCGTCCCGGCGTTTATCCCCAACACCGGCTTTCCAAGGGGAGCCGCATAGGTCACCGTGTGCAAGATGGTACCGTCGCCCCCCAAGGCGAGAACTAGGTCGCACTCCCGGTAAAGCTCTTCCCTTTGCAGATAACAAGCGCCTGCATAGGGAAACTTTTCCCGGTCCTTATCCTCCAATAACAGTTCAGCGCCCAGAGAAGCGAGACGGGAGGCAATCTCCGGAAAATACGCCTGAGCCCCCTGTTTGCCGGGGTTTGCGACAATGGCAATCTTCATGTGGCTTTTCCCCCTTGCAGCGCCTTGTGGGATTCCTCCACCAAGGCCTTGGCATCACAGCCGTCAAAGCACTCGCCCAGCCCGTTCTTTTTCAGGTGCATCAGATATTCAATGTTTCCTTCCGGGCCGCGCACCGGGGAAAAATCCAGGTGCAGCAGGGAAAAGCCTAAGCTTCTGGCGAAGGCGGTGACCGCTTCGATCACCTCCAGGTGGATTTCCGGTTCCCTCACCACGCCCTTCTTTCCCACCTTACCCTTGCCGGCCTCAAACTGGGGCTTAATAAGGCAGACCGCTTCGCCCTCCTCTTTCAGCAGCTCTTTGAGCACCGGCAGCACCAGCTTCAGAGAAATAAAGGAAACGTCTACACTGGCAAAGTCCAGCGGTTCGCCCAGCTGGTCAGGGGTGACATAACGGATGTTGGTGCGCTCCAGGTTCACCACCCGGTCGTCGGTGCGAAGCTTCCAGGCCAGCTGGCCGTATCCCACGTCTACCGCATATACCTTTTTCGCGCCGTTTTGCAGCATACAGTCGGTAAATCCACCGGTGGAGGCGCCGATATCCATGGCGGTGGTGCCTGTAAGGTTTAGGCCGAATCGCTTTACCGCCTTGTCCAGCTTCAAGCCTCCCCGGCTGACAAAAGGAATGTCCGCCCCTCGCAGTTCCACCTTTGCGTCGGCCGGCACCTGGGTGCCGGGCTTATCGGATTTTTGTTCGTTTACATAGACGCTGCCCGCCATAATCAAGCGCTGGGCCCGTTCCCGGCTGGGAGCCAGCCCCTTCTCAAAAAGCAGGACATCCAGTCTTTTCTTTTCCGTCACAGCTCACACTCCTGCTCGACTATCTGCGCCATGGAATCGGCGTCCAGATGGTATTTTTTCATGGCGCTTGCCACGGTTGCCTGAGCGATAAAGCCGTCCGGCAGGGTATGAGCCGAATAGGTTCCATTAAATTCGCCCGAAAGCAGGGAAAAACCGAAATGCTCCGCTACCCCGCCGGTACGGATGCCTTCTTCGAAGAAAAAAACCTTCTGATATCCCCGGGCAATGTACAGCGCCTGGGGATCCATGGGCTTGATGCGGTTTAGTTTGAGAATATCCATCTCGATTCCCTTTTGCGCAAGGCTTTCCCGGGCCTTGCAGGCGTTTGCGAAGATCCGCCCGTAGGTGATGAGAAGTACCTTTGCCCCACCGCCCAGTAGAGAATAGGATGCAGGGGCAGGTGTGTAGCCCTGAGGCGGGACCGGTTCCCCGCCGCGCGGATAACGCACCGCCACCACCCCTTTATACTGGTAAACAGCTTCCTTAAGCATCCAGTGGAGCTCCGCGTAAAAGCTGGGAGCGAAAACGGTGACGTTGGGAATGGTATTTAAAAACGCTGCGTCGAACACGCCTTGGTGGGTTTCCCCGTCCTCTCCCACCAGACCCGCCCGGTCGATGCACAGCACGATCTTGGCATTTTGCAGAGCCGCGTCGTGGATGAGTTCGTCATACCCGCGCTGCAGGAAGGTGGAATAGACGGCGAAAACCGGAAGCATCCCATTCTTGGCAAGGCCCGAGCAGAAGGTGATGGCGTGCTCCTCGGCAATGCCTACGTCGAAAAACCGGCTGCGGTAGGTATGGGAAAACTCCGTCAGCCCCGTGCTCTCGGTCATGGCGGCGGTCACCGCGCAGACACGGGGATCGCCGGAGGCAAGGTCGCAAATCTCCCGGCCGAAGACACTGGAAAAATTCTCCCGGCTGGCGGGAGCGTCGCCAGTTTCAATGTCAAACCCGGAGGTACCGTGAAAGTCCTTGGGTCGCTCTTCGGCAAAGGTGTAGCCCTTACCCTTGACGGTACATACGTGCAAAAGCACCGGCTGATGGATGGATTTGCAGCTTTCGAGCACTGCGCAGAGCTTTCCCAGATCATGCCCGTCCACCGGGCCCATATAGGTAAAGCCCATGTTCTCAAACAGGGTGTTGCCGTAAAGCATACTTTTGACGCCGGATTTCACCTTGACGATGGCCCGGTCCAGCGGCTGCCCCACAAGGGGAACCTTCTGCAAAAAACGCTCCACCCCTTTTTTAAAACGTAAATAACGCGGACTGGAACGCAGCACGGCCAAATGGCGCGCCACAGAGCCCACGTTTCTGGATATGGACATTTTGTTGTCGTTTAAAATCACGATAAGCCGGTCCTTGCTACGTCCGGCGTTGTTGAGCCCCTCGTAGGCGAGGCCGCCGGTCAATGCCCCATCTCCGATCACGGCGATGGTATGACCGTCGTCCCCTTGCAGGCTCTTTGCCTTGGCGAGGCCGAAGGCCGCCGAAATCGACGTGCTCGAATGGCCGGACACAAACGGATCGTGCTCGCTTTCCTCCGGCCGGCAAAAACCCGAAAGGCCGTTTTCCCGGCGAAGGGTAGAAAACTGGTCGTAGCGGCCGGTCAGCAATTTATGCGGATAGCATTGATGCCCGACGTCCCATACGATCTGGTCCTTCGGTGAGGAAAACACCCGGTGCAGCGCCAAAGTCAGCTCCACCACGCCCAGATTGGAGGCTAGATGCCCCCCGTTTTGGGAAATCGTCTGAATCAATGCTTCCCGGATTTCACCGCACAGGCCGCCAAGCGCTTCAAACGGCAGCGCCTTTACGTCCGCGGGCGAATGGATGGTCGGCAATATTCGTTCAGACGCCATTGCGAAACGATCTCCTTTGCTCAAATTCCCCATGGCTGTTGGGCGTGGTCCTGATACTCAAACTCCGGACACATCCCAATTGAATAATTATACCACAAGATGCAAGTAAATTCAAAGCGATTATTGGGGAACAATCATCGCAACCAAAATTCCCAGCAGGGCGCCAGCCAGCACTTCCAGCGGCGTATGACCCAGGTATTCCTTCAGTTCCTTCTCTTCCTCGTCCATCGGCTCGGTTAAATTTCCTTCATTTTCCCCTTCTTCCTGGTTGAAGGGAGGCATACGGCGCATCTCGTTGATGGCCTTGGCGTGTTCGCCCGCCGCCCGGCGCACCCCCATGGCATCGTACATGACGATGATGGCGAACAAAAAGGCAATGGCAAACAAGGGCGAGCTGACGCCTTCCGCCCGGGAAATGGCGATGGTAAGCGCGCATACGGTAGCCGAATGGGCGCTGGGCATCCCCCCGGCGCCCACCAGCCGTTCCGGCTCGAAACGCTTGAGTTTGATAAACGTGACCGTCGTCTTCATTACCTGGGCAATCAGCCAGGCGATGACTGCCGACATGAGCACGTAGTTATGGAAGGCTGCGTTAATGGTATTCATTGTTTCTCCACCCGTCAGTTTTTCCGGTCGGCTAAGTAGAAAGCCAGTTCTCGAAGAGAGTCCGCTCTTTGCCCGAAGGGAGCCAGCGCGTCCACCGCTTCCTTGGTAAAGGCGCCGGCCATCCGTTTGGCTTCTTCCAAACCGTAGAGGGTCACATAGGTCGATTTCTTGTCCCGGCTGTCCTTCCCAGTGCTTTTGCCCAGAGTGACCGCGTCGCTGACCACGTCGAGAATGTCGTCGGTCACCTGGAAGGCCATGCCGATGTTCTTCGCGTAGGCGGTACAGGCCGCCAGCGACTCTTCCTTCGCGCCGCAGGCATAGCAGCCCATGCGGGCGGCGGCCAGAATCATCGCGCCGGTTTTCGCCGCGTGCATGGCTTTAAGAGTCTCGTAATCAATCTGCTTGTCCTCGGAGTCTAGGTCAATGACCTGGCCGCCCACCATCCCCAGATACCCCGAAGCGGCGGCAAGCTCCTTGGCGGCAAGCAGCACACGGGCGGGTTCGGCCGGGCTTTTCAAAAGCGTTTCGAACGCGAGGCTCAAAAGCGCATCCCCCGCCAGCAGGGCGAGTGCCTCTCCGAACCGCTTATGGGTGGAGGGCTTTCCCCGGCGCATGTCGTCGTCGTCCATACAGGGAAGGTCGTCGTGGATGAGGGAATAGCTATGCACCATCTCCACCGCGCAGGCAAAGGGCATCACGTCCTCTTCCCTTCCCCCGCACACCTTGCAAAATTCCAGCGCCAAGGCTGGACGGATCCGTTTGCCGCCGCCCAAAAGGCTATAGCGCATGGCTTCGATCAAATCAGCCTGCCGGCAATCCTGCCTGGGCAGAAAATCTTCCAGTGCTTTCTCTACCTTCTGGGAATTAAAACGCAGCATTTCTTCGATGGGCATGACAGTTCCTCCGTTCTTTTGACTTCCCGGTATCTTATTCCTGTGCCGGCGGACCGGCTGGCTCCCCGTCCGCCTCCTCGCTGAGCTCTTCAATGCGAAGCTGGGCGTTTTTCAGTGTTTCGTCACAAAACTGAGCAAGCTCGGTGCCCTCTTCAAACAGCTTTAAGGACTTTTCCAGCGGAGCTTCTCCCTGCTCCAATAGCGCCACAATCTCGTCAAGCCGCTTCATTGCGGCCTCAAAGGTTCGTTTCGGCATGGTCTTCTCCATTTCTATCGGTGGTTTTGAAAGGGACAGAGTCTGTGATTTCCCGGGAAATCACCCGGCAGGAAAGACTGCCGTCCATGAATTTCAGATTCAGATTCTCACCAGGCTTGGCCTGTGCCGCCTTGGTAACCAGCCCCTGCTCGTTCGACGCGATGGCATAGCCCCTCGCCAGCACCTTTAAGGGGCTTAACGCGTCGAGCTTGCCCGCCAAGACGCCAAAGGCCTGGCGATGGGCCCGAACGGTATGCAAAAAGGTGGATTTGAGCTGCTCCGCCCGGTAGTCGAGCTTCATCCGGCGAAGCTCCACCGCGTAAAGCGGGGACGCCATGCTGCGGCTTTGGCGAATGGCCAGAAGGCGGCGGCGGTTTTCCTCCACACGCCGCTGCAAGGCGCGTTTCATAGCCGCCTGGCGCTCAAAAAGCTGGATGTGAAGATCCCCTCGGTCGGGGGCGGCCAGCTCCGCGGCAGCGGAAGGGGTGGGGGCGCGCAGGTCGGCGGCAAAGTCACACAACGTAAAGTCCGTCTCATGGCCCACGGCGGAAATGATCGGGATCTGCGAAGCCGCTACCGCACGGACCACGATTTCCTCGTTAAAGGCCCACAGGTCCTCCATAGATCCGCCGCCCCGTCCAACAATGAGAACGTCGGCGGCCCCGCAATCGTGAAAGCGGCGGATGGCGGCGGCAATCTGCCCTGCCGCTTCTGTGCCCTGCACCAAAACCGGGCAGAGAACCAAAGTCGCCAGCGGGTAGCGCCGGGTGAGCACGTTGCGGATATCCTGAAGCACCGCGCCGGTAGGCGAGGTTACCACGCCGATGCGCGCCGGGTACTTGGGAATCGGGCGCTTGCGATCTGCGTCAAAAAGCCCTTCCTTCGCAAGCTTTTCCTTGCGCTGCTCAAAGGCCAGCTGCAAAGAGCCCACGCCGTCGGGCTGCATATCGTCGATATAAATCTGGTACTGGCCGCTGCGTTCAAACAGGGATACCCGCCCGCGCACCAGCACCTTCATCCCGTTTTGAGGGGTAAACTTGATACGGGAAGCGGCGCTTCGGAACATCACCGCCTGAATGACGGCGTTGTCGTCCTTGAGAGACAGGTAGAAATGGCCGGAACGGTAGTGGTTAACAAAGTTGGAAATTTCCCCACAGACATAGACCGATTGGAGATGGGGATCCCCGTCCAAAAGGGATTTGATGTAGGTATTGAGTTGAGAAACAGTCAAAAGCAAGCTGCTCACAGATACCTCCGATTCATGATGGGTTTTTCGCCAAAAAAGCGCGGGCCGCCAGAAGGGCGACGCCCGCCGCGTTGTCGGAAGAAAAGGCCGGGTCTGCAAACCGGGCGCCAAAGCGCTTGGTAAACCGGGCGCGGATGTAGGAGTTGGACATGACGCCGCCGGCGTATAAAAGGGGCAAAGGTCCGTACTGCTGCAAAAGGCCAGCCGTCATCTCTTCCAGCGCGGCGGCCACGTAGCAAAGGCAATACTTCGCCACCGCCCGCCGTTCCTCTCCCTGGGAAAACCGCGTTTCACACTGGTTTTGCAGGCCGGAAAGGCAACAGTCGAGCCCTTTCATGGCGGGCCTTACCCGAAATTCCTGTTCACACTCGCCGGCAAGGGCGTCCAAACCCCGGCCCGCTGGGAAGGCCAGGCCCAGCATGACCCCCACCCGGTCAATGACCTGGCCCGCGTTTAAATCCAGCGTTTTGGCTACGCACTCGCAGCCAAAACCGTCCCCCTGTGGAGTAACTAACAGCGCCTCCGTGGTACCGCCGGACACATGAAAAGCCAGAAACCGGCCGTCAAGCAGCTCCATAGAGCCGGAGGAATAGAGGGCCGCCATCACATGCCCGTCCTGATGGGAAAACCGAAAAAGTGGGGCATGGAGCGCCGCCGCCAGAGAACGGGCGGTTCCTTCCCCCACGAGAAAACAAGGCATGTAAGACCCTTCCACCGATCTCGGGCGGGTGGATACGCCGATGGCATCTACAGGCCCGTCCAACGCCAGGGCCTCCATCAGCCCGGGAAGCTGCACGGTATGGTGAAACACCGCGTCGCTTTGCTTTAGGCCGATGGCCTGTTCCTTTACCGGCAACAGCTTCTTTTCCTGGCGGATTTCTTCCCGGACCATATCATAAAGACACACCGAGGTGGTATAATTGCTCGTGTCAATTCCAAGGACGCGGGCCATCAGAGCGCCGCCTCCTCCTGACGGGCCACCGAGCCGAGCACGCCGTTTACAAAGGAGGATTCCTCGTCCCCGGCGTATTTTTTCGCAAGCTCCACCGCCTCGTTGATGGAAACGCTCACCGGCACATCGGAAATGAACTTCATTTCATACACCGCCATGCGCAAAAGCGACAGCGCCACCCGGGAGATCCGTTTTTTCTCCCAGTTGATGAGGTTTTTTTCAATGAGAGCGTCCAGCTCCCCTCTCTTTTCGCATACGCCGCAAGCTACCGCCGTGGAAAACGCATCCTCCCGGATGGCTCTCGCTTCCACCGCCGCCTCTATGATTTCTTCCATGCTCTCCTCACGGAAGCTCTTTTCAAATATCAGCAAAAATGCCTGTTCTCTGGCTTCTCGCCTTGTCATCCTGGTTCCTCCCGACGGAAAAGGGGAAGCCTTTTCCTAGTAATTACGGCTGTACTGCCGCAGGATCTTGAAAACAAATATCCATTACATGCACGTTGACACGGTTGACCGGGCGCCCCGTCATACTTTCCACGCAGGATTTCACATTCTGCTGCACACGCCCCGCAGTTTCGGGAATCCGCGCGGTGCTTTTGAGATTCACGAAAACGTCGATGACGATCCCCTCGTTCTCGCGTTCGATGCGCACCGACCGGGCGCTGTGCTTTTTGTCCATCAGGCGCTTAAAATCGGTCCGGTTCGCCAAGGACGCCACCCCGTCGATTTCCGAAGCGGCCGTACCGGCGATAGACACCAACACCTCCTGGGAAATGATGCAGGTTCCTTCGCTGCCCTCGCTTAGACGGTTCTCCATCATAAAAAGCCTCCTATCCACTCAAAAACAGCGCGACGCGGTCCCCACGACTCTAAAGGATTCCCGAAATCGCAAGGGGACGACGCCAAGCCGCCGCCCTTTTCCGGGTTTTCCCGCCGCAAAAGGCCGTGGAAACGATTCGTCATTTATTATACCACATTCTGTGAATGAAACAACCGTTTTTTCGAGATTGCGGCCTTGCGGTTGCAAATGCGCGTGGGGATTGCTATAATAACGGCATGTAAAATTTTTCTGGTTTCTTCTTTGCTGAAATTTCTTTGGAAAGGGAAAGCCGGATTGCTCGGAGAAAGGGCCCTGAGGTCCGTCCGAGGCGGAAAGAGGCGAAACGCAGATGAACTTTACCACTCCATTGGGAAGCGTGGCAAACGGAACCTTTCTTTATGTGTCCGAAGCGGACGCGATGATCGTAGGGTTTGCAGCATATCTGATTTGCTATTTTGTATGTTTCAGGCGAAAGCGCCTCTTTGAAAATGTTTGTCTTGCCCTGCTTTTTGTTTACACAAGTCTGGTCCTCTCTATGACGCAGACCATTCTGTTCCCCTGGGCCATCCAGGTGTCGGCCCAGGCGACGGCCGAGCATCTGCAGAACATCCAGTGGGTACCCTTTGCGTCGGTGTCCCGGGTGCTTCACTACTGCTTCGTCCACAACGACTACTATTCCTTTTTCAAGCTGGTGGTGGGAAACTTTGTAGCGCTGATGCCCCTTGGCATTCTGGTGCCGTTGCTTCGAAAGCAGCTGCGCCTGCCGTCGGTTTCGCTGATGGCGCTGCTTGCCAGCGTGGCGCTGGAAGGATTGCAGCTTCTCACCAATATACTGGGCGGCCGGGTAAGAGCGGTGGAGCTTGACGATGTGATTTTAAACGCCGCAGGCTGTATCGTCGCCTATTTGGTGCTGGCGGGCTGCCGCAGGCTTTTTGTAATCGAACCGGTCAAGCGCGCTTCTGCAAAGCGGCGCAAGCGCCGCCGGAGCAAAGCACGCCGGTAGAACGAAGGATATATGCAAAAAGGGATCTCTCCGTTTACTTGGAAGAGATCCCTTTTTGCATATGGTGAGAAAACTCGGAATCAGGGGTTCTGTGGCTGGCTACTGAACCGGCACGATGTTGATGCCGTCACCCTTGACCTCGGAATTGGCGGTGATGATATCCTTAATCTGCATGACTTCGCTGGCCACCAGTTCCGGAGACTGGACTACCACGGTGGCCTTCTCCCCGTCCAGGTATACCATACAATCGGCAAAGCCCTTGGCTTTGATGAGATTTTCAATCTTCCCTTCCGTCTCGATGTTGGACGCAATCTGGGCGGACTGGGCCATGGCCTGGGTCTGGGTGGCCGCGTCGGCGTCTACGTTATTGAGTACATCCTTGATGGTATCGAGGGCTTCGTCCCGGGTGCGTTCCCGGTTGAGGCGGGCTTCCACAAAGTACTGGCTGGCCTGGGCGTTGGTCTGGGTGGTAGAGGCGTCGGAAGGAAGGCTCTCGGAACCCGAGCCGGAGACGGTGGCATCACCGGAGGTGTTGACGAAGGCCGCGTCTCCATATTGCTTGGACGAGGTGAGCGCCCCCGTCGCCGTCAGGTCGTCTCCCGCCACGGAAAACTGCCAGTTGAGATAGACCGCCAGGCCCAGCGCCACAACCAGTGCGGCAATGACGATTTGTCTTTTTCCTAAAATCGCGTTCATACTGCTCTCTCCTCATCATTTCGATAATTTGGTAACGCATACGCGTTTCGATGATATATCCAAGGCGGTGGTTACCGCCTGAGTTACCCGCTGCTGTACCACGGCGTCGTCTCCGCCGGCGCACACGATGATGACCCCCTTGACGGTGGGTTCCTTCTGGGTTCGCACCAGCGCCTCCTTCCCGTCCGACCCGTCGACGACGGTGACCGACCTTTGGGTATCGTCCTTTTCGGTAATGCGCTTGGTGTCGTCGCCGGAAATGTCTTGGGATTTGTCGGTATTCTTGCGCTCCTCGCTTTCGTAGACATACTCCACGCCGTTTTCCAGGGTCACCATGATCTGGGTTTCCCCCACTCCTTGGATGCTGCACACCACCCCCATCAATCGGTTCTCCAGTTCCTTGGTATATGCTTCCACGGAAAAGGTCTGGGTGGTCTTTGCTTCCTCCTTTGGCGTGGAGGAGGGCAGGATGCTGGAAAGGAAGATTAAGAGGATGGCGACGGCTCCCACAATCAGCAAAAGCTTGCGCCCTTTGTCTCCCTTGAGGTATTCGGTGAGCTTTGCAAGCGAAAAAGATGCGCTGCCTGTTTTGTTCATGGCTCTTCACCTCCTATTCCCCGGCCACCGTTACCACGGGATTAAGGCCGAGTGCACTTTGCAGGGCCGTTCCCACGGCCTCCTTTTTGGAAGCGTCCTTTTCGGTCAGCAAAACCGTAACCTGTTTCATGGATATGCCGCCGTCTTCGGCAATATCCATATCCACGGCGATTTTTTTCGGACGAACCTGTAAGGCGTCAAGACGTTCCTGGGCCAGGGCGGAAATGCGCTTCTCGATCTGGCTGCGGATCTGAGCATTGACCTGGTCGGCCAGCCGCCCGCCTACCTGGGCCGACTCCTCCTGAAAAGAGGATACATCCAGGTTGAGAGACAGGCCTTTCATAGAAAGAAAAGGGGAAATCAGGCAGCATAAAAAGAACACGCCCAGCACCATCTGAAACATTTTTTCCATCTTTCCCGACGGAATGAGCATCTTTGCCAGCGCCGCCACCACTGCGCCCGCGCACAGGGTAACGGCCCAGGCTTTGAGCATCTCGATCATACATTTCCCCCCAGCATCATCATAATGGCGGTGGAGACGACGATCACCAGCGCGCAGCAGATCATCACCGCGCTCAGAAGAGCCAGCACCTTGGCCGCCGCCCGGATGACGGCAGTGAGCTGCCCTAAGCCGAACACGTCCCCGATGGCCGCCGTCAAGTTCAAAGCCAGCTGCCACACCAGCGTTTCCAGCAGAGCGGGCAGGAAGATGAGAATCACGGCGAAAATGCCGAAGGCGCCCACGGTGGACTTTAGAAGCTTTAAGCAGGTATAGACCGAGCCTAACGCGTCCCCCACGGCGCTGCCCACCACGGGGATGAAGCTGCCGGCCATGAACTTGGCGGTTTTTAGCGTCACCGTGTCGGCCGACGAACCCACTACCCCCTGCACCGTCATCAGTCCTACGAATACCGTCATCAAAATGCCCAGCACCCAGGAAGCGGTCTTGTGAAGCATATTGGCTAAGGAGGTCAGGTTTAAGTCAGGCGCTAAGGAAGCCACGATGGAAAAAGCCAGGAAGATGGTCATTAGGGGAACTAAGAAGGTGGAGGCGCCCCAGTTTAAAAGCTCCGCCAGCCCCAAAAGCAGCACCTGGTATGCTCCCGCGCTCATCGCCTGGCCGGAGGTCATCAAAATCCCGGCAAACACCGGGATAAAGGAGAGCATGAAGGCGGCTCCCGATTGGATGGCGGCTCCCGCTCGTTCGATGACGCCCACCAAGGGGACTAAAATCACCGTACAGATCGCTAAAGTGGACACTACGCTGAATACGCCGGTCAAAGGGCGTTCTCCCATGGTAGAGCGAAAGCCTCCCAGCAGCGCGCACAGGAGGATAACCCCGATGATGGCGGCCCCAGCCTTGATGGGAGCGCCGGCACTGCTCAAAAGAGCCTGCAGCCCGGTATTGAGAATACTTTCAGGCGTCAGGCCGATGAGGGAATCCGCGTCGATATCCGAAAGCCCCAGCTGATTGAGAAGATCCCTGGTTTCCTTGGGAAGGCTTTGTGCCAGGTCATTCGCGCCGCTGTCTTCTAGGAGAGCATCATAGTCGGCACCGTCCTCTACGGCGCTTTGAGCTGTGACCGGTATGGTCACCAGCAAAAGAAAGAGCACAATCAGGACGATTCGTCTGCCCATGCCTGCCCCTCCCTTCTCTTTTACTTCCATGTGCCGCTTTTCTCATCCGCGGATAAGGGAAAGCGCCACCTCGATCACCTTTTCAAACAGCGGCAGCGATAAAATGAGAATTCCTGCCTTGCCCGCGATCTCAATTTTGGAGGCAAGGGCGGTTTCTCCCGCGTCTCGGCAGGAGTCGCAGGAAAGCTGCGTGATGTAACAAATGCCCAGGGACTTGATGAGGATCATGCCGTATTCCACCGGCATCCCAGACAGGTTTACTAAGTCTCCCAGCTGAGTGAGCGCGGGCCTGATCTGAAAAAGAATCATCAGCAGAATGACCGCGCCGGCACACAGACTGATGGCGATGGAATATTCCGGGTTATACTTGCGGATGAGAACCGAGATGACCGCCGCCACGATACCAACCCCTGCGATGGCGATGACGTTCATAACCCGAACACCGACTTTACCATGCGGAACAGGTCGCTGATCTCCTGAATGATCATGGTCAGCACCACGATGAGCCCGGCAAGGGTGGTAAGCATGGCCTGTTCTTCTCTTCCCGAGCGGATGAGCACCTGGTTGAGTACCGCGACGATGATGCCGATGGCGGCGATTTTAAAGATAAGGTCGATGTCCATTTTCACCCTCCGTTGTCTTTGGACCGGTCCGTCTTTTTTACAGCAGAACAATGGAGATGCCGATGCCGGACAGCAGTCCCAATTTCAAATAGAGCTTTCCGTGTTTGTTCTTCTCTTCCCGGGCCGACTGGAGCGACTGCCCGAATAGTTCCCTATGCAGCGAACAGTTCGCCAGTTGGCCGTCTACGTCGGTGGTGCCTATTCCGCAGCCGAAGGATAAGAGAAGCTTCAAGTCCCGTTCGCTCAAATCCATGGCCTTAGCCTTATCCCGCACCGCCTTTGCCCAAGCAATGGGAAACTCGGTTCCTTCCCGGCAGAGCCGCTCGCATTCCCGAAGGAAGGGCAGGCATTTGTATTCCTCCCGGCCCGCCGCGTCGGCTAAGATTTTCGCAATGGGTGCGGCCCGGTATTCCATTTCACTGGCCAGGGTTTGCAGAAAGGAGAGGATGGCTTCCAGATACCGCACCCGGGCGGTATACTGCATGGATTTCATCATCCCCATCCCGCCGCACACCAGCACAATCAACAGCAGTCCCGCGTATTTCATCTTTGTCCTCCATCGTATAGATGTGTTTGAGCTGTCCGGGCTGGTCCCGGCCCGCCAGCATGGCGACACAGGAAAAGGCCCCGGTTTTTAGGAGCTTGACGGCCTGGGTACGCTTTGAGAGCTCCCCGATGGAGCCCAAATGGATGGAGGTGACAAAGCGCACGCCGGAATGGACTCCGGCTTCCACCGCCCGGATCTCCTCCTCCTCCCCGATCTCGTCGCACAAAATGACGTCCGGCGACAGGCAGCGCAGGGCGTGCAGGATGCCCTGGGCCTTGGGGTAACCGTCCAGGCAGTCGCAGCAGGGGCCTAAGTCGTTTTGCGGCTGGCCCCGGTAAACACCCGCGATTTCGCCCCGTTCGTCCACCACGCAGACCTTTAAGATCCGCCCGGTCCCGCCGCAGGAAAGCTGGCGGGCCAGGTCACGGAGAAGGGTGGTCTTTCCGCAGGCAGGGGGCCCCGCCACCAGGACGCCGCCGCCCTTGGCGAACTCCCTGGAATGAAGAAGCCGGTCGGCGGCGCCGAAATGCTGCCGGGCGATGCGCAGGTTTAGAGAGGAAATGTCCTTAATGTTGTGGATGACCCCCTCCTGGAGTACCGCCGTGCCGCAAAACCCCGCCCGGTGGCCTCCTCGGATGGTAATGAAGCCGTGATTGATCTCATGCTGAAAGCTATGTACCGAGTATTCACACAGACAGGCGAAAGCCTGCTCCATCTGTCCGGACGTGACCTTGGGAAGCCCGTCGTGACAGCATCGGGAGGTGCGGCCGTTCTGGTCGAGGAAGAGCTCCCCGTCTGCGCTGCTTAATGCCACCGGCTGCCCGATACGGATGCGGATTTCCTGGGTTTTCGCTTTTATGGAAGAGGGCAGCTGGGACAGCATCCCGCTCAATCGGCATCCGAGCTGCGCTGCCGCCTCGTCAAACCGCTTGGCAAAGCGATCGTCGATCATCCTTACCACTCCTTTCCAACATCCTGAAAGCCAATACTGGTTTCGGCTTATGGTAAAGAATATGGAGCCTGTCCGCGGTTTAGAACCAAACTGACGGGCAACCACGGGCAGAATTTTCCGCAAACGTTCCCGCTTTTCTCGAAAGGTAGGGAATCCGCATGCTGTTTTTCAATAGAAATACTAAATTATTTATTTGATTGTTGAAACTTCTGTGGAATCTGTTGATAGTGGGACGGGTTTGGATAAAATGTGTTTAGCAAGGGGAATTGGCAAACAAGGAGCTGCAGATTAAAAAAACGCCTGGAAACGCAGAAGTGGTTTACGCGCGTAACAGGAAGAAGCGACGGCAGGATGCGCGTGCTTTATCAAGCGCAAAATAAGCGCCCGGCGAAACTTCGCCGGGCGCTGAAAACGCTGGAACCGAATCCGGTTACAGCGGCTTATTTTCCTATTTTATAAAGGGATATGACCAAAATCAGCGTTGAAAAAGGTTCAGAAATTCTTTCCCGTCCATCATATCGGCCTCTTCCGGTCTTTTCCGCCGTGCTCGTCCTTGGGCACGCTTAGGAAATCGTCGTGCGGCACCGAAAGGTTATCCGCTTCGGATGGAAGCGCAAAGGCGCCGGGAAAATCCGTATGGTATGCTTCTTTTCCATGCAAATGCCCGAGCAGACGCATATAATGGTTCTGGTGCTTTTTCGCAAACCGCTCGAATTTCAGCTTCACCGTGGGGTCGGCCGCCATGGCGGCGTACGTCTTGTACTTTCTGACAAGGATCTCTTCGCATCGGATTTGATCCTCAAGGGCACTGCGCTCTTCACCGGTCAGGTTCGCCACGTTTCCACTTCCTTTTTCTAACCGTCCGCTATGCGTTACATCCAAGCCCATCGCGCCGTTTGTTTCCATGCAAATTGCGCCGGACCCAATTCTTAAGAAGCATCCGCTGTTTCTACGGCTGTGATTTTGTAAGGCTTATGTAGCCTCTTTCCTGCGCGGCTCTCCCAGTTCCAGGCCGAAGCTGACCGACAGCGCGTGGTTGACGAGCTCCATGGAGGTTTCGTCCAACCGGCCCATACGTTCCTTGAGCCGCTTTTTGTCCAGGGTGCGCACCTGCTCGAGCAATACGATGGAATTCTTGCTTAAGCCCGTATCCTGGGCGTCCAGCTGGATGTGGGTGGGCAGCTTGGTTTTGTCCTTCTGGCTGGTGATCGCCGCGGCGATAACGGTAGGGCTGAATTTGTTTCCGACGTCGTTCTGCACGATCAGCACGGGGCGGATTCCACCCTGCTCCGAGCCGACCACCGGACTTAAGTCGGCATAATAAATGTCTCCCCTTCTGATGTTCACAAATTGTCACACTCCATTATTCAATCGTTCCTCATGAAGTATTTTTACCCATTCGGCGCGTGCTTAAACATGAAAAGAATCCGGGGAACAATTCTTTTCTGCGAGTCTTACTTGGGCAAGCGACAGCTTATCCTTTCTCAGTATATTTGCGGACAAGCCGGCTTGTGACAGCAGCAAAGCTTGTCCAGCGGAGCTTTACCGGAGTGCGTTTTGCAAGGATTGGAGCCATCCCTCCAAAAGGACGAGGGATTTTTCCACCCGTTTTTCGTCGGGCGGGTCTTTAGGAGAATGGGCGCTGCAATATAAATTTCATTTGCCCGCCTCCCTGAAAATCGTATGGGTGTAAGACAGCCTGCGTTCCCACTCAACCTCCCTCTGGTACAAAAATGATTCTTCTGTGCTATAATCAAGGAAAAAACGGAGGCGGAAACCAATGGACGCGAAAAAGAATCGAATTGGCGGGTGGCTGCGCGAGGCAAGGCTCTCCGAGCGGCCCAAGGCCACGCAGGAGGAAGTGAGCGCCCGTCTGGCTACCATGGGCGTGTCCCTGTCCGCCAGCTCCATCGGCAAAATTGAGAACGGCACCCGTCCGGTGACCGACATACAGCTTTGCGCCCTGGCGAAGGCCTTAAAGGTGACGACCGCCTGGCTTCTGGGCGAGACAGCGGAGAAAAACTGACAAAGCGGGCGCAAGCCCGGCTTTGTTCCGAAACCTCCACGCCTCTTTCCAGAAAGCACCTGCCGAGATGCTCCGGATGGCGGCCTTTCTCCGGATACCGTGTAAGGCAAGCTTTCCTCCGCATGGAACGCATGTACCGGTACGTGCTACAGGTGACCGTTGTCCTGCCTGCCTCTCGTGAGAGGGACAGGGGTTGAAATGGCCGCCCGGCAACCGGAAAGGAGGTACAAACTGTTCCTCTTGCGAAGGGCGTAGCTTTCTTCTGTTATACGGGCTGGGTCTGCCAAAGGACCGGCCCGCGGCCAGACCGCCGAAGATCCACGGCGAGGGCAAAGCCGTATTCTTTTCCTTGTACCCCATTCTATGACAAAAATCGCAGACTCTGTGTATACAGAGTCTGCGATTTTTTAGAGATGACGTTTAGTTGTTCCCTGTGCGCCGCTGCTTGGTGATGAACAGGGCCACCGAAAAGAAGGCGGCGGCAAAGCCAAGCTGGATGAAAATGGCGGTCCAAATGGGGTTGGTGGTCTCGCTGGTGAGCACCGCCAGCGAACCGATGGCGTTATTGGCCTTCACATACCAATAGGCGGGCAGGAAGCTGGCGGCGGTGAGCACGCCGGGGCTCATGATTGCCTGGGGGACGAACACGCCGCTGATGAAGCACAGCCCCAGGGACACCACGTTGGAGATGGCGGAAAGTACGGTAAAGCTTTTGACAAAGCTGCTGGCCAAAAAGCCGATGCTCAGGGAAACCAGGGCGAAGGCGAAGGTGTTCGCCAGCAGCATCGGAAGCCCGGCGAAGGAAAGAAGAGCCTTACCGTAAAGAAGGAAGCTCAGGCCGATGAGCAGCACCCAACAGGCTATCGTGAAAATCGCGCAGCCTAAGGTAACTTGGGCGTTCACGCTGCGAAGCGGGAGCGGCGCGCACAGGTTTCTGCGGCGCAGGTCGGGCTGGTTAAAGACCATCAGGATGGTACAGATGGTCAGGATCATCATAGCGATGAGCACATAGGCCATGTACTGGTAATAGTAAACGAAATTGGGCGTCCCCTCTGTATTGACGTCGTATTCCTTGAGGGTGACCGGAGTTTCGATAGCCAGGTCCTCCGCTACGGCGGCGGTCAGCTGTTCCTCCGTCAAATCGGGGTTCGCTTCATGGTAAAGCCGGGCGGTGCTCAGATACTTTTCGATAAGCTGGTCGCAGTAGTAGCCGGTGGTGGAGTCGGGTACCTTCACCGCATCAAGGGTCACCGGTTCTCCGGCCAGAAACCGGTCGGTAAACCCATCCTCCACCAGGACGATGTAGGAAACCTCCCGGTAAAAGAGCGCGTCCTGCAGCCGTTCGGAATCGTCCGGCAGGTCGACGAGATGGTTATCCTTGGTCAGATAATCGGTCAGGCCCCGCAAAAGCGGGGTGTCCCCGTCCCGGTTGATGACGGCCAGGTTCACACTTTCGACAGTAAAGCCGTCCACAGCGTTGTTCATCACGTTGCCGCTGAAGATCAGAGAAATGCCGATGAAAATGGCAACGTATAGGATGATGGAGGGGAAGCTTGCGCGCAGAACTTTGAAAAAAGCTTTAAATACTTGCATACTTCTGCCTCCTTACCAATAGATAGCTTCCCAAGCAGAAAAGCGCCGAGATGCCGCAAAGAATGCCGATATTGAGAAAATACCGGGTGTGGGATTCGAAGACGTAGAGGCAATAGAACGCGTCGGCTATGAGGGCGGCGGGATTGATGTAGGAAAGGACGGGGGCGTAAAGGTTGATGTAGGTGCGGATATCCACCATCATCAGCCCCGCAAGGAAGCACAGGAATAGGGTGACGGCGATGAGCAGGGCGGTTTTGAGCCCATCCCTCTTTTGAAACAGGCAGCCCATAAAGGTGCCGAAGGAGATGCCGGTCACCGAGCCCACCAGGCAGGTCAAAAGAACATATCCGATTTGGCTGCCGAAGGAGATGCCCAGCACAAAAACCAGGTAGGCCAGCACCAGGAGCATTTCCGCCACGTGCAGCACTAAGGAAGCGGCCGCATCCCCCAACACCGCGGTCATCTTATGGGTAGGCGCCACGCTGCGCCTGGCGCCCAGGGCGGAGACGTTTGGCTGGATATCGGTGGAGTTGCGCAGGCCCCAGAAGGAGCCGTACAATGCCGTCATGGCCAGCAGGGCGAAAAAATAGTTGAGCATGGTGTCCGGCTTTGCGCCGGAAAGGGAGGCTTCGTTTACAAAGCTCTCCTTCCCCATGCCTTCCAAAAGGCCGGACAGGTCCGCCTTGGGATTCTCACGGAGAATCTTCATCATGGCGGCGGACTTCTGGGCGTATTCGTCCAGAAATGCCTTGAGGATACTTTGGTTCATTCCGCTTTCCTTCACGGTCAGGCGGACTTCCCCGTCCGCCTCCAAAATGCCGTCCACTTCTCCTATTTCCAGAAGCCGGTCGGCTTCCTCTCCGCTCACGAAGGATACGCTTAAAAGCTGCCCGTCTCCCGGCTGGGAAACGGCGTCAAGGGTCTCTTGGAAGGCCTCGTTTTGCCGGTAACCGGCGCTGTCCACCACTGCTACCTTGACAGGGCTGAATTCCTCGGTAATATTCATGATGTTGCCGAAGGCGATGTTAAAGAAGGTACCCAGCACCACGGGAAACAGCAGCGTCCAGAAAAGCATCAGCTTATCCCGGGTCAGGCACTTGAGCCTTCCTATAAATATGTGGAGAAACATAACAGCCTCCTAATCCCGCAGGTGTTTTCCGGTGATTTCCAGAAACACGTCGTTGAGGGTGGGCGGCTCGGCATAAACCCGGCCGAAGGACAGTTCCTGCTCTCTGAGGTAATCGAGCAGGCGGATCAGGTTATGCGCGCCGCCGCTGCAATGGGCGGTTAAGCGGGCGCCGTCGTACTCGGCCCCGGTCACATGGGGCAGGCGCTTGACCTCGTCGAGCTGCTCCTCCTTTAAGCCGAAGAGCTCCACTGTCAGCGTTTCCCCGCCTTTGATCATCCCTTTGAGCTGTTCCTTGGTACCGGTTGCCAGGGTCTTGCCCTTATCCATAATGACAATGCGGCTGCAGATCTGCTCCACCTCTTCCATGTAGTGAGAGGTGTAGACGATGGTGGCGCCCTGCTCGTTGAGCTTTAAAATGCCTTCGAGAATGCTGTTGCGGCTTTGCGGGTCCACCGCCACCGTCGGCTCGTCGAGGATAATAAGCCGGGGCTTGTGGGCGATGCCGCAGGCGATGTTCAGCCGGCGCAGCAGGCCGCCGGACAGCTTTTTGGGGTGAAACCTGCGAAAGTCCTGCAGGCCGACGAAGTCGATGGCTTCTTCCACAAGCTCCCGGCGCTTTTGCCGGTCTTTCACGTACAGGCCGCAGAAATAGTCGATGTTTTCCTGTACCGACAGCTCCTGGAACACCGCCACATTCTGCATAACGATGCCGATGTCCTGCTTGATGGAATAGGCGTCGGGACGCATAGGCTTACCGAAAATCTCGATGGTCCCTTTGTCGTACTTGAGCAGGGACAGGATGCAGTTGATGGCAGTGGTCTTTCCGGAGCCATTGGGGCCTAATAATCCGAACACTTCCCCCTCCTCAATCTGGAGGCTGAAATGGTCAAGCGCCAGAATACTTCCGTACCGTTTGACCAGGTTTTTCACATTTATGACCAATGGGAATCCCTCCTTGCCGGTTTGTGATACCCTAAGTTTAGCAAAAGATACTACCGCGCGGTAGTGAAAAACCTCACAACCGGGCGGTGACATTTGTCACAACCCAAAATGCGGTGCTTGTGACCCGCCTCATTCCATGCTACAATCAGCGGTAGAAAGGAAGGTGCGGCGGATGCAAGTGATTATCGATAAACTTCTTTTGTTCGCAGGCGGATGTATCCTGCTCTTTTCTCTGCCGGTCACGGTGGAGAGCGTGGCGAGCATGCTGGCGGCCTTAACCCTTTCTTCCCTGGGAAGCTTTATGGAGTATAGACGGGTTTCCCTGCTTTTTGCCCTTCTGTTTACCGCGGGCGCTCTCTTTTTCCCCTTATGCTGCCTTTATCTTCCCCTTCTTTACTACGACGTGTTCTTTTCCTCCCCGCCGGGATGGTGGGCCCTGTGCCTACTGGGACCGGCGGTCCAGCATGAGAAGCTGTCTCCTCTTTATTTGGGCTTGCTGGCCCTTTTGCTGCTCACTGCCCTTTTGCTAAAGAAGCGGACCCAATCGGAGCAGGAGTTAAAGAAGGAATCCCTTCGCACCCGGGACGCGGGCCGGGAACTGAGCCTCCTGCTCGAGCAGAAAAACCGGGATCTGATGGAAAAGCAGGACTACGAAATCCGTCTCGCCACCTTAAACGAACGAAACCGCATCGCCCGGGAAATCCACGACAGTGTGGGGCATATGCTCTCCCGGTCCATCCTGCAGACGGGGGCTTTATTGGCGGTCAATCGGGACGAAATGGTCAACGAATACCTGCTGGGGCTTAAGGATACCCTGTCCCAGGCCATGGACAGCATCCGGGAAAGCGTCCATGACCTGCACGACGACTCAGTGGACCTGTCGGTTCAGATTACAGCGCTCCTCCAAGAATTTACCTTCTGCCCAGTTTCGCTGGATTATGACATGGAAAGCGATGTGGAAAAGGACGTAAAATACTGTTTTCTTGCAGTGGTCAAGGAGGCGCTCAACAACATCATGAAGCATTCCAACGCCACCAAGGCCTCCATCACCCTGCGCGAGCACCCGGCCCTTTATCAGCTCATTATACGGGATAACGGCACAACTGCCGCCCAACCCAAGCAATCGGACGGTTTGGGCCTTCGCAACATGGCCGAGCGGGTGGAAGCGCTCCAGGGCCACTTTCACGTCACCTTTCAGGACGGCGTGACTCTTTTTCTATCCATTCCAAAGGAGGTTCGCCATGCAAATCCTAATCGTGGATGACGATAAACTCGTATGCGCATCCTTAAAAACCATCCTGGAGGCAGACGGGGCCATCCAGGTGACAGGTGCCGGCAACAGCGGCCGGGAAGCCATCCTCCTTTACCGGGAGCTTCGCCCCGACGTGCTGCTTATGGATATCCGTATGGACGGCATGACCGGCCTTGCCGCGGGCGAACAGATTTTAAAGGAATTTCCCCAGGCCCGCATCCTGTTTCTGACCACCTTTTTGGACGACGAATACATCGTCAAGGCGCTGAAAATCGGAGCCAAGGGCTATATTCTTAAACAAAAGTTCGAAAGCATTGTTCCGGCCATCAAAGCGGTGCATTTGGGGCAGAGCGTGTTCGGGGACGAAATCGTCACTAAGCTGCCGGGGCTTTTGCAGGCGGACGAAGCCTTTTGCTACGCGGATTACGACATCAGCGAAAAGGAGCTCGAGCTCATTTCCCTGGTGGCTAAGGGCCTCAGCAATCGGGAGATTGCCCATGCTCTTTATCTGAGCGAGGGCACGGTGCGCAATTACCTAAGCGGCATTTTAGAGAAGCTCTCCCTGCGGGACAGAACCCAGCTGGCCATCTTCTACTACCAGCACCGGTGAGGCACTGGGCTGCTTTCTCCATATATGTGAAAAGGCCAGGCAAAGCGGCGCCGCTTTGCCTGGCCTTTTGTATGTAAGCTTTCTTGCAAAGAACCTTCTCTGTTTTCCCGAGACACAGACGCTCCGCTTTTTTACGGGCGCATGGGCGGGGCGGTTTTCCAGCCAGTCCCTTGGCTCTTATCCCTCGATTTCCTCCATGTCGTCGTGCAGGCCGAAGTAGTCCTCGTCGTGGTCCTGGGCGTCATTGTCGAGGATTTCACCCACCCGCATACGGCGCTTGATCTTCATTTCCTCCACCTGGTGGTGGATCAATTCCTTTACCTCACGGGGTTTTTTGATGTTCTTGATTTCCAGCACCGGCATGCTCTTGTCCGACGATTGGAGCAGGATGGTACCTACGCCGAAAATCCGCTGGCCCAGAGAGATGCGCAGGCTGATGTCCCGCACCCGGTAAAGGAGGATTTCCTCCAGGTTCATGTTGAGAAGGCCCGTTTCCAGGAAAATCCGGTCCTCCGACAGGGAATATTTTGTAAAGGAAAGGGGCATGCCCAGAATCCGCTTGCGGTCCTTCCAAATGTATTCGATTGCATCCATAAAACCTCTTCCTTTCCCGTTAATCGATCAGACGATGCTGGTACCACTTCTGGCCGTGGAAGCGGATCATAAAAATGACCCCGCGTACGCCCCACTCGCCGATCATCGCCACCCAGACGCCCATGATGCCGAAGTTGAGCAGGATGCCCAGCACATAGCCCAACGCTACTCGAAACAGCCACATGGACAAGAGCGACACCACGGAGGTATATTTGGAATCGCCCGCCGCGCGCAAAGAAGAAGGGACAATAAAGCTCAAAGACCACAAAAACGGCTGACAGATCCCGGTGACGAGTACAATTTCAAAAATAGTAGGGACGATTTCCGGCGCCGGCGAAAAAAGCTGCACCAGCACTGGAAAGAGGGGAAGCAGGATGGCGGCGCTGAGCACAAAGGAAATAGACCCGAGCCCTACGAAGGATTTGATAAATTTGCGCGCGTCTTTGATATTCCGGCGGCCGATGCACTGGCCCACCACCGTGACCACCGACAGGTTTAACGCATTGCCAGCAATCTGGAACAGCTGGGTCAGCGACCAGCTGATGGCGTTGACGGTCATGGAAACCGTGCCAAGCTGGACGACAAAGGTCTGGGTCAGAATCTTACCGCCGTTGAAAAACATCTGCTCGGCGGCAAACGGAATGCCGATGAACAGAATTTTTTTCTGAATGGACAGGTTGAGCCTAAGCGCGTCCTTAATACGAAAGTGCAAAGACGTGTTGATTTTCAGCAGGTAGACGATGGAGCAGATCATTCCGAGACCTCTGGAAAGGAGCATGGAGGTGACCATGCCCGCAACGCCCCAGTGCAAAAAGGTGATGAACACCACGTTTAAAAGCACATAGCTTACGTTCGTGATCACCGAGAGCACCAGGGAGGACCTGGTCTGGGCCACGCCGCGCAGGGCGCCGCACACCGCTTCGGTGACGGCGATGAACGCGTAGGAAGCGGCGCTGCCGATCAAATAAATCTGCGCGTTTTCAAAAACCGCCGGCTCTGCTCCGCCGAAGAGCAGCTTTAAAATCGGATCATGGAACACGATGACCAGGACGCTGATGACAACGGCGACCATAGCCACCGAGGAAATGGTCTGTGCAGCGGACTTAGAGACCATCTCGTCGTTCCCGCTTCCCTTATATTGGGCGACCACCACCGTACCGCCGGTGGCGATGGCGATGAAGACGTTTAACAGGAAGATGTTCACCGAGTCCACCATGTTGACCGCGCTGACCGCTTCCATGCCGGATGAGCTGATCATGGCGGTGTTGAGCATGCTCAGGCCGATGATGAACGCCTGGTCCACCAGCAGCGGAAGGATGATCGCAATGATCTGCCGGTAATGCATGGATTCGCCGGTAAGATACTTATTAAGCAATTTCACGGCGCCCCTCTTTACTGCCTGCACGATTGCAACCACCACATTCCCCTCATAATATAGGCTCAGTATACCATTCCTTCCCCCCTCAATGCAAGGAACAAACGGGACAAAAAATCCGTAAATTAACGCAAATACCCGCAAAAAACCGCCAAAAGGAAAAAGAGCTTTCCTTTTGGCGGTCGCAGAATCGGCTGGTTTATTTTTTACAAGTGCAGATCAGCCCATTACAAAGGGAGCCATATCCAGGCGGATGAAATAACCTTGGTTGTGCCCGCAGATGGGGCAGATCTCCGGCGCATCGGTGCCTTCGTGAATGCGCCCGCACTTCAGGCACATCCATTTCAGCGGCACCTTCGCATGAAACAGTTCGTCGCGTTCCACGAGCCTGGCAAAATGACCGAACCGGTCGCCGTGAGTCTTCTCCACCTCGGCGATCATCCGAAAGCTGGCCGCGATTCGGTTGAAGCCTTCCTCGGCCGCGATATCCCCAAAGCGGGCGTATTCATGCTCCCATTCCTGGTACTCGTTGTGCTGGGCGGCCTTCAGATGGGAGAGCATATCGTCATACAGGTCGATGGGATAGCGCCCATCCACCAAAATGTTATCGCCGCAAAGCTCCTTGAGATGATTGTAATAGACCTTTGCGTGGGCTTTCTCTTGGTCCGCCGTGAAACGAAACACCGCCTCGACCACGTGCAGCTTCTGCTTTTTTGCCTGGGCGGCGGCAAATTCGTACCGGTTACGCGCCTGGCTCTCGCCGGCGAACGCGCGCATAAGGTTTTCTCTGGTTTGGCTTTCTGCAAATGCAATACCCATAATAAATACATCCTTTCCCAATGTTTGGCTTTAATAGTATGGGTATTTTTTGCAGCGTTATCCATAGGCTTTGTTATTTGTCTTGTCAGTGGCCAGGCAGCTTTCATACCGATTTTCTGCTTTCTCCCAGTTGACGGTTTCAAACCAGTTGTCCACATATGCTCCCAATTGAGCGGGATACCGGAGAAAGTAGGAATGCTCCCATACGTCGATGCCAAAGATCGGTGTGAAGGCGTGAACGGAAGGCGGCTGGTTGTCCCTGGTGATCTGAATATGTAGGCCGCCGATGTCTCCCGCAACCAGCCAAACCCATCCCGAGCCCAAAACGTTGTAGCAGGCCTGTTTAAACAGTCTCTTAAAATTGTCGAGGGAACCGTATTCCGCCCCAATCGCTTCTTTTAGCTTTCCCTGCGGCTGGCCAGTCGATTTGCTGCATACGCCTGAGAAAAACAGGTCGTGGTTGAATACGCCGCCGGCATAAAACTTGATCTGGTTTTCTGCCGGGGCCGGCAGGTGCAGGTCTGTGGTCACAAGCTCCGGCAGGCTCATGCCGTGGAGCTGGGGATAGGACGAAATCAGGTAGTTGAGCATATCCACATAAAATGCATAAATCTTGCCGTGATGGTAGTATATCGTATCAGGATCAAAGAAAGGAAGCAACGCCGTATTTTCATACGGAAGCGGCGCCTTTTGAAACGGATAATGAACAGACAAAGCAACCATCCCTCTCTGGTGAAAAGTACCAGGGCCCGTATATGACAGAGCCGATATTCTTTTCCAGAATATGTAGGCAATCCCCGGTCGGTTCCTGCTTTTTCGGTTCCTGCTCCTTTTTCTTAAAAATCTGTACTTTGCCGCTCATGATTTGCGTGCGCGCTCCCAGAGGGCAACATGTACGATGTCCCCGGGCTGTTTGCCGATTTTTCGGCGGATTTCCTTGCGGATGCCGAGAATGTGGCAAGGGTGCCCCATTTTGACGATGCTTCCTTCATAGAGTTCCCTGTCGAAGGCGGCTGTCACCGGAACCCGGCTTTTCCCGAAGACTTCCTTAACGTCAAAAGGAATTTCTATATAGGCCCCGTCCATATCCGCTGCCTTATGAATGACGGCGTCAAAGGTATAGGTGTTTCCATTCATGGCTTTTTCTCCTCTCAAATACGGAAAATGATACTTGTTTGAAAAAAAAGAGGTTGCGGGACGGGGAAGATTGGATTATACTCGTAAAAACAGTCGGCTTTCCTAGTATGACAAAAGAGGGTTTGCATTATGAATGAGAAAACGGCAAGCGAGCGATTGGAACAATTATTTGGTTTTAAAAATGAAGACGGGCTTTCCGAAGCGTTTCTTTCCGTCTTAGAAGAATGCATCCGGGACGCGGACGAGGAGGTCCGCGCACAGGCGGCCTCCCTTTTGGCGCTGGTCCCGGCGGACCGGGCGGAGGAGATGCTTTTGCGGGGGCTGGCGGATGAAAGCGAACTGGTGCGCACCGAGGCAAGCGACGCGGCCGAATGCAGCTGCTCGCCTTTGGTGCTAAAGCGGCTCAAGGAGCTCAGCCGGACGGATACGGCCATGATACGCGGATACGCGGCGCGCTCCTTTGCGAAGAGCGCCCTTTCCTGTGGAGAAGGTCTAGACGAAGCCGTCTCGTTTCTTGAGGAAAGCCTGCGGCTGGAAGAAGACCAGTGGGTGGCGCTTTTCTTTTTGCAGGCTTTGTGCCTGCTGGGCCGGTACGATTGCTATCCTCCTCTTCTTCTGGGGATCGACAGCGGCGAGTCCCGTAATCGCTGCGCCGCACTCCATGGTATTGAAGAGGTGATGCGGCCGCAGGACAGAGAAACGACGATCGTGAAAATAAAGGAAAGGCTACGGGTGGAAGACGACGAGGCCGTACGGTCTGCGATAGATATCCTGCTTTCCCATCTGGAAGAAAACGGAACCGGCACGGCGGACGTATGACATAACATGGAGAATACAACGACAGGCGGCATCCTTCTTTGTGGGGCCAACGGAAGCGGAAAAACGACGCTTGGCAGGAAATAGGCCAAAGCGCTGCATATAGACAAATCAATATCGAAAACCATTTCTTTCTGGAATCCGGGATTTCCTATGTGAAATCACGTATCCGTGGCGAAATATGCCTTTTCCGTTTTCAGGGAGATTGAAAAATACCGGTATTTCATTCTCTGCGCAGTACATGGAGATATGGGAGATGAAATCAAAGCCATGTCCTGCCGTGCCATCTATCTATCCGTGCCGCTTTCGCTTCGTCTCAACCGTATCAAACAGCGAGCCTATGACAAATTCGGAGAACGGGTGCGGATTGGCGGAGATATGTATGACCAGGAACAACGATTTCTTGCTATTGTCGCATCGCGTCCCACGGAAAAAACAGAGATGTGGTTCAAAACGCTTTCCTGTCCGGTGATTTATGCCGACGGTACAAGAGACGTACAGGATCAAGTAAAATGGCTGACGGCAAACCATGCAGCAATTCTGGAGAAACGTGGAGAAATCAATTTACATGGAGCAAAATAGAAAAAACAGTTGACATTATTTTCTTGGCTGGTATAATAAAAAATAAGCACTTGTTTCTTCAAAAGGGAGTAGTTATAAGTCTTATCGTCAACACCCCGATTCCTTGGAATCTGGCGATGAGCGCCGAACATCGGTAACAAGACTTTTGGATGGCCGTCTGGATTGCCAGACGCTATCTAAAAGTCTTTTTTATTTCCCACAACAAAGGAGGATGCAGCATGCCCGGCACATATTATAACCAAACTGCCGAAGAGGCACTAAGCCAGACCGGCTCTTCCCTTCATGGGCTCACGCAGGGACAGGTGGAAAAAGCCCGGCAAGCCCATGGACCTAATTTACTCGCGGAAGCCAAGAAAAAAAGTCTACTTTTGATCTTTCTCGAACAGTTCAAGGACCTGTTGGTTCTGATCCTGATCGTGGCGGCCGTTATTTCTCTGATATCCGGCCAGGGAGAAAGCTCCATTGTCATTTTCGCGGTCATTCTGCTCAACGCGGTGCTGGGCACGGTGCAGTATGTAAAGGCGGAAAAATCCCTGGAAAGCCTCAAGGCCCTCTCCTCCCCCAGCGCTAAAGTGATTCGGGACGGCGTCACGTGCGTCATTCCTTCCAGTGAAGTGGTGGTGGGTGACATCGTTCTCCTGGAAGCCGGGGACATGGTGGTGGCCGATGGGCGGATTCTCGAGAACTTTTCTCTGAAGGCCAACGAAAGCTCCCTGACCGGTGAGTCGGAGAGCGTGGAAAAAAACGCCGATCTCATCCCGGGCGGCCAGGTGGCGCTGGGTGACCAAAAGAACATGGTGTTTTCCGGGTCCCTGGTGACCTACGGCCGAGCAACAGCGGTGATTACCGCCACCGGCATGGAAACCGAGCTGGGCAAGATTGCCTCCCTGATGAACCAGACCAAACAGCGAAAAACCCCCTTGCAGGAAAGCCTGGACCGGTTCAGCAAGATGCTGGCCATTATCATTATGGTGATCTGCGCGGTGGTGTTCGGCCTCTCCCTTTACCGGCAGATGCCCTTGCTTGATTCGCTGATGTTTGCCGTGGCCCTGGCGGTGGCCGCGATCCCGGAAGCACTAAGCTCCATTGTCACCATTGTTCTTGCGCTGGGAACCCAGAAGATGGCCAGGCAAAACGCCATCATCAAAGACCTGAAAGCCGTGGAAAGCCTGGGGTGCGTTTCAGTAATCTGCTCGGATAAGACGGGCACTCTGACGCAAAACAAAATGCAGGTGCAGCAGGTTTACGCCGACGGGATTCTGGTGGACGGCAAATCTCTCGACCTTGCAAACAATGCCCAGCGGATGCTTCTTAAGGCGGCGATTCTGGCAAGCGACGCCACCGATGTAGACGGGGTCTGTATCGGCGACCCAACCGAAATCGCCTTGGTGCAGCTTGGGGACGTGTTTGGCGTGGAGGAGGTTTCCTACCGCAGCCAGCACCCGCGCTTGGGCGAAGTGGCCTTCGATTCCGACCGCAAGCTCATGAGCACCTTACATAACATCGAAGGGATTCCCACCCTTTTGACCAAAGGCGCCATCGACGTACTGCTGGCCCGTTCCAACCGGATTCTCACCCATGACGGGGTATGTCCCATGACCGAGGAGGACCGGCAGCGGATCTCCCAGGTCAACGCCCAGCTTTCGGAGAACGGGCTGCGGGTGCTCACCTTTGCCTATCGGGAGATGGAAAGCGAACGGGCTCCCACGGTGGAGGACGAGAAGGATTTTACCTTCATCGGCCTGATTTCCATGATGGACCCGCCAAGACCCGAGTCGGTAAAAGCGGTGGCGGACGCAAAACGGGCGGGAATCCGTACGGTAATGATCACCGGCGATCACAAGGTGACGGCCAGAGCCATTGCCCGGCAGATCGGCATTTTCGAAGAGGGAGATATGGCTCTCGACGGAGTGGAGCTGGACGGGATGACGGACCAACAGCTCGACGAGGTGTTGCCGAAGGTATGTGTGTACGCCCGGGTATCGCCCGAGCATAAAATCCGTATCGTTTCCGCCTGGCAGCGGCGGGGCTCCATCGTCTCCATGACTGGCGACGGCGTCAACGACGCGCCGGCTCTGAAAAAGGCGGACATCGGCGTCGCCATGGGCATCACCGGCACCGAGGTTAGCAAGGACGCGGCCTCCATGATTCTGGCGGACGACAATTTCGCTACCATCGTCAAAGCGGTGGTCAATGGGCGCAACGTTTATACCAACATCAAAAACGCCATCACCTTCCTGCTCTCTGGCAACGCCGCGGGTATTTTCTGCGTGCTGTTTACCTCCCTGATGGCGCTGCCGGTGCCCTTTGCTGCGGTGCATCTGCTCTTTATCAACCTCCTTACCGACAGCCTGCCCGCTATTGCTATCGGCATGGAGGAAGCCCGCAGCGACCTTTTGCGCCAAAAGCCCCGCAATCCCAAGGACCCCATCCTAAGCAAGGCGCTGACCGGAAAAATTGGAATCCTCGGTTTATTGATCGCGGCGGCAACCATGGGCGCTTTCTTTATCGGTTTAAACCAAGGCGGCGCGGCGCTGGCAAGTACCATGGCTTTTGCTACCTTGACGCTCGCCCGGCTGTTCCACGGGTTTAATTGCCGGGGCGACGGGTCCATTTTTCGCCTGGGGCTATGCTCCAACAAATATAGCCTGATGGCCTTCGGCGCTGGCGTTCTGCTGCTGGCGGCAGTCTTATTCCTGCCTTTCCTGCAAGGGCTCTTTTTGGTCACGCCTTTGACGGCGGCACAAGCCGGCCTGATTGTCCTGCTGGCCTTCGCCCCCACCGTCCTCATTCAGCTATACAAAATCATCCGGGACGGCGTGCGCAAATAAGTTGCCAGTTCCCCTCATACCATGCGTCAAGAAAAGGCCCGAAGCGGAATTGCGCTTCGGGCCTTTTCTTTCCATCTGCAAACGCCGCTTGCAGGACAAAAATCCGGTGGTTTTATCCCGCCGGACGGATGACGCCGGTTTCGTCAATGTTCACCCCGATGGAGATGCGTTCCAGGTGAGAAAACATCCGGGTTCTTTCGGCAGGATCGGTTACGATATCGGTGCGGCCGCCTCCCTGGTAGCAGGGTACCAGCACGGATGTCACCGTTCCCTCTTCATCGAGGAGAACTTTTAATAGCGCCGTGTCAGTGGGTACGTCGTTGAACCAGAAGTTGCCCAGGCTGTAAAAGATGGGCTTGTCCCGGTAAAATTCCATTCCCTGCAAAACATGGGGATGGGCGCCCACCACCAGGTCCGCCCCCGCGTCGATGTACTGCTTGCCCTGGGTGCGCTGGTCCGCTTCCAGCTTGGTGCTGTTCTCCGTCCCCCAGTGGACATAGGCTACCACAAAATCGCTGTTTTCCTTTGCCTCGGCGATCACCTGCAAAAAGAGGGCAGGGTCATAGGTACGCAGCACCCCTTCCTTATTCCTCTCGGCGGCAGGAGTCATGACGTTCTTTTCCGCCCGGGTAGCGGCCACGTAGGCAATTTTTCGCCCATTGACGATATAGTACTGCGGGGTACAAGCCTCCTGCAAATTCCGGCCGGCGCCTATCCGGTCGATTTCTGCGCCGTCGATGGTGTCAAGCGTGTCAAAAAAAGCATCCTGCCCATAATCATAAATATGATTGTTGGCAAGGCCCACCAGGTCCACCCCCATCTGGGTGAGAATCTCCACCTTCTTCGGGTTGGCGCGGAAGGTATAAAGCTTACCGGAAAGAGGAACGCCGCGGGTGGAAAAGGTAAACTCATTGTTTATCAGCATAATGTCCGCGCCGTTCATTTCGCCAAGCAGATCGTCGCCCAGGCAGCCGTAGATACCGTCGGGCTGGTGGTCGTAGTAGTTCATCTGATACCAGCCGTCGGCTAGGTTGATGTCCCCGGTAAAGCCCAGAATCGTCTGGTCCGGTCGGGCTGCGTCCTTCATTCGGATATTTTCGGCAGCCGACAGCGCGCCGGTATATTCGTCATAGAGCACCACGAGGGTGCGTCCGGTCAAGCGGAAAAAAAGCCCGTCGAAATAGCCATCGCTCCTAATGGCGCTGAGAAGCTTTGGTAAAAAGCCATCTCCTTCTTTCTGCGCGCACCAGTCTAGGAATTCTTTCGTGACCGCCCGTTTAGGATTTGTCCCTTCCATTGCGGCGAGCACCTGCTCGGAAGCGGTCGGCTGCGGCTGGGGCTCTTCCCTGTCCGATGCTTCCGGTAGTACGGAGACAGCCGGCGGGAGACTGAGGAGGGCTTGGCTCTCCGTCTTGCTCACCTGCGCACCGGCCGGTACCGAGGGGCCCCGGCATCCGGAAATCAACAACAGCACCGCCGCCAGAACAGCGAAGCACATCCGTTTTTTCATAGCCATTTCTCCCCTAGCCTCAATCGTTTCCAGAGGAACATTTAGCCGCGTCGATAGCCAGCACGATCATCAGCGAAAAAAGCACATCCTCGTTTTGACAAATGTCGATCTCGTAGGTGTCCGTCCAGTTAAACAGCTTCTTGGAGGCGAACATCACCGGCCGGTTCCCGTCGTATACCGCATAGTTCCACTGCCAGAAGTCGCCGGTCACCTGCCAGCCGTTGCAGTCAAGAACAAAGCTGGGCTTAAAAAAGGCAATCTCCTTCTTGATCTGCCCCACATACTGGTCTCCTACGAACATGCGAAACCGGGGCAGAAAGGTAAACGCCTCTTCTTTCACCGTTCCTACCTGCTGGCCCGCCGCGTCATAAATATGCAGGCAGTGTCCCCATGACAGGGCGCCCTTTACCACAAACATGGTCTGTCCGTTCTCATCGTAAATATCATAGCTGTCAAGCCAGGAAAACATCCGCTGCTTAAACCATAGCTTCATAAAAGCGGCCTTCTTTCTTTTGGTTATGTGAGTTCGATCCGCCGGATATAAAAGAACCGCACCTTCCTATGCAAACCAAAGAAAAGGAAGGTTACAGTTGATTTGCTCCATTATACCACAGGAGACGCGTGTGCGCATCCTTTTGTTTGCTGCCTTTGATAGACAAAAAGGAAACGCACCCGCTTCATTAAAAGTCTATGTGTTTATTTTTTAAACTTTGTTGACTTTTTAAACAACGCATGATAGTATATGGGTAAAACAGAACCTTGAAAATTTAAGATAGCGGAAAGTCCTCCGATTCTATATTTTTTCGGAGGTATCATCATGAAACGTACATCCAAAATGAAGAAGGCATGGAAAAAAGAAATGGTTAAGAGATGGGAAAAACTCGTTCTCCTATACCAAAGTACGAGGGTCTCTCGTTCCGCCAAGCGCTGGGGAAAGCTGGTGCTTGAAGTAAGTAAGTTTCTTTTTTCCGTTCTTTTAAAAAAGGTGATTGTGCATTTTTTAAAAGACTTCTGACCGATGGCGGTTCACAGGCACTGTATCGGAAAATGCAGTGCCTGTGAACGAAAGCCTTGATTGGTGGAGCGTATCATGATTTGGTCCACAAAGAAAATATAGCTGGAGTTCATTATACTAACAAAATTATTAGCAGTACTAATTTCATAAAATGTAAGTATTGAGGTGATACGAAATGAATAAACGAATAATAATTTTTTTTAATCTGCAATATTTCCCCAAGTGACAGGAAATGGTCGGAGGATTTTCCACTGTTTTAAAATTCATGAAGGGAGTGAAGGTTTGAAATCGAAAAACACAGATACACAAGACAACAAATTGAATATTTTTCGCTTGTTGCGTATTGCACGGGATATCAAGGTGAAAGATCTGGCACAGGAACTTTCGGTCACTCCTGCATATATCAATGCCATTGAGAATGGCGAAAGATTTCCCTCTGACCGATTATTAAAGGATTATGCACAAGCATTGGGCGTAGAAAAAGATACCATCCTAAACTTTAAATTAGAGGATCAAAAAAACAAAAAGTTTGAAAATGTGCTTCTTTCCCTTTTACAAATGATTTGCAATACAGGCAACTAAAATCAATTTTTTTAAGAGCGCTGCTATACAGCGCTCTTTTTTCTTGATGAACCGCTATCAAATCCATTGCTGCAAACAAAAAAGAGGCATCCGGATGTACCGGTGGCCTCTTTTCTAATGGTTTTTTACTGGGGCATATTAAAGCTTGGCGGCTGGGTGGACTTGCTTGGGTCAAAGGACTGGCCGCCCGGCTTCGACAGGTCGAAATAGATGCGCGAATCGGCAGTTGCGCCGAAATTCTGCTGGGAACCGCTGTCCTGAATGCGGTTGAAGGCTTCCCGGAACATGGCGTTGTGGGCCTCTTCCCGGTTCAGCAGGAAATCAATGGTTTCCCGCACGCCTTTGTCGTTGATCTGGCGGTAAAGGTACTGATATACCACCTTCGCCCGCTGCTCGGAAGCAATGTCCGAAAGCAGGTCGGCGGCCAGGTCGCCGGTTTCATTGACATAGGCAGAGGTCCAGAGATACCCGGAGGCGTTCGCGAGCATGGGGGTAAGCCCGGTAAGCACATGGGCCTCCACGTTTCCCACCGTCGCGTTTTCCGCGTCCAGGTGATGGCCGTTTAAGAGATTGACGGTGTTGGCCACCATCTCCATATGGCTCAGCTCCTCCGCGGCGATGTCCAGAAACAAGTCTTTAATCTCCGGGTCCTTGATGCGCATGCTTTGGGAAAGATACTGCATGGCGGCCTTCAGTTCTCCCTGCGGACCGCCCAGCTGCTCTTGCAGCAGCGCCCCGTAATTGGGATTGGGGCCGTCCACCTTGATTTCATGCAGCATCTGCTTCTCGTGTTTGAACATAACCAATCAGCTCCTTTTCAGCGTTCATGGTTAGTATGTGAAAAAACAAAAATGATATGCGGCCCACAACCCCGTTTAATAAAACAGATAATGAGTCTGCCCCTCGCTTTGTATACGCTGAGAACGGACATGGAAAACCTCATGGATTTTTCCGCTTTCGTACACGTCCCCGGCCGGGCCCTGAGCAGCAATCTCCCCTTCCTGCATCAGCACAATCCGGTCGGAAAAGCGCAGGGCCTGAGAAAGGTCGTGCATGACCATAACTACCGTCTTGCCGGTTTCGTTAAGCTTTCGCACCAAGCCGAGCAGCTCCAGCTGATGGTTGATGTCCAGATAGGTGGTGGGCTCGTCGAGCAGCAGAACTTCAGCGTCCTGGGCCAGCAGCATAGCCAGGTACACCTTCTGCCGCTCTCCGCCGGAGAGTTCCGAAAGGCTGCGGTGGCGGTATACCGCTATACCGATCCGCTCGAGAGCCTCGTCCACCTTTTCCCAATCGGCTTTGACCGGGGTTCTGGGAAATCCCAGATAAGGAAACCGGCCGTGCATCACAAAGTTTGCCACGCTAATCGAGGGTATTGCTCTGGACTGGGGTAACACGGCCACCCGGCGGGCAAATTCCTTGGGTGCAAACGCCGAAACCAGCCTTCCTTCCAGCAGGACTTCACCGGACAAAGGCTTTAAAAGCCGGGCGGCGGTTTTTAGAAGGGTGGTTTTCCCGCAGCCGTTCGGGCCGATGATTCCCGTCACCTTCCCTTTGGAAAACGCAACGCTCACCCCATGCAAAATCTCCTTGCCGGGATAGCCGGCACCGACCTCTCTCAACTCAATCATGCAGCCGCCCCCGTTTCTGTTTAAACAGCAAATACAAAAAGAAAGGCGCGCCCAAAAAGGAGAGCACGATTCCCACCGGCAGTTCAAAGGGCGCGAACAACACCCGTGCGAGCAGATCGCACAGCAGGGTAAACGCCCCGCCCAGCAATGCGCACAGCGGCAGCAGATACCGGTGATCCTGCCCGACAAAAAACCGGGCCGCATGGGGAACGATCAGGCCCACGAATCCCAAAAGCCCCGCAAAGCTGATGGCGCTCCCCGCCAGAAGAGCCGCCAGAATTAAAAACACCATCCGCGTCAGCCCCGCCCGCATTCCTAAGGTGCTGGCGGTCTCCTCGCCAAGGGTGAGGACGTTTAAGTCGTAGCTGAATAAAAGGGCCGCTCCAATCCCGATCAGGATGCACAGGGAGGCAAGCTTCAAGCTGTCCATGGATACGCCGGAAAAGCCGCCGATCAAAAACGCAAACCGCCCGGCCTGGGTATCCGGCACCAAGGTGATGACTCCATCGGTGATGGCTCCAAGAAAGCTGGAAACGGCGATGCCGGAGAGCAGAATGGTCATGCGGGAGGCACCGGTTTTCTGAGCCAGCAGATAGACGAGCAGAGCCGCCGCCAGCGCGCCCAAAAAAGCGGCAAGGGGAGTAAACCAAATGAGCTGGGGGAAAAAAGCAGCCAGCAGAATGGTGAAAAGCCCCGCACCGGCATTGACGCCGATGATATTCGGGCTTGCCAGCGCATTTCCCAGCACCGCCTGCAAAATCGCTCCCGCTACCGCCAGAGCTCCTCCGGCCAAAACGGCAGCCAGCGTGCGGGGCAGGCGAACGAACTGGACAATCTGATAGAATTTCTCCGTTTGGTCCCGGGAAAAAAGGGCGCGGATTACTTCGTCCAACGGAATGGAGGCCGAACCGCTGCAAAGGCTGACCGCTGCCAGGACCAAAAGCAGCGCCGCCGTCCCTGCAACGATCAGCAGGCGAAACCGCCCGCTCTCCTTAGGAAACGACATCCGGATAGAGAATGCGCGCCAGATACGCATAGCTTTCGCCCCATTTCGCGTTGGGCTTATAGTGGAACAGGTCTTTCGGAAGCACCAGATACCGGCCATTTTTCACAGCGGAAAGGCTGTTCCAGGCGGGATTGGCCTCAATTCCGCTTTTAAGAGCGTCGATGGCCTTCTGGGAATCCCCCATAGTAATGACAAAAATGAAATCCGGGTCCTCTTCGATAATCTCTTCCATGCTCAGTTCTTCCAGCAAGGAGGCGTGCCGGGTGGCGATGTTGTCCGCACCCAGGTCCTCGAGCATTTTGCAAACCATATTGTCGCTCGGAAGTGCCTTGGCGGCAGTGCTCAACGCCCGGATGGGCAGCACGGTGGGAGCATTCCCCTCTGCCAGACGCACCTGTTTGCGGACTTCGTCGATCTGCTGCTTTATCTGGACCCCATTTTGCTCGTACAGGTCGTCCCGGCCGGTGATATCGGTGCAAACTTTCAGCATATTGAGGTAGTCCTCAAAATACTCCACCTGAAAATAGGCATGGGGAATTCCGGCATTTTTCAGAGTATCGGCCAGTTTTACATGCGACTCGATGTCGGTGGAAAGAAGGATAAAATCGGGCGACAGATTGAGGATCTCTTCCGCGTTGGGATTTTTGACGGTCCCGATGATCTTGGTCCCTTCCGGTACTTCCATTCCCCGTTCACTGATTACGTCCTCGGTTACGCCGGCAAGAGTTCCTCCTGCCAGCATCCAGGTTTCCGCATAAGACCCCATCAGAGACACCACCCGCTTCGGCGCTTCTTTGAGAACGACCGTATTGCCCAGGTCGTCGGTAAAGGTATAATGCGCCTTCTGCTCTTCGCTTAAAGAGGAAGAAACCGATGCGGCATCCTTGGCAGGCCCGCAGCCGGAAAGGGACAGGCAAAGCAGCGAAAGGGCGATCAGCAGGGTTACGATTCGTTTCATCAGCGGCAAACTCCTTCGATGGACAATCCCAGAATTTCATTTTTATGCTTGAGCAGGTGATCGGACAGGAGCGCTTTCTCCACCTTCTCAAGGCCAATGCGCTCCACCATGGAACCAAACCGCTCGCCTGGTTTTCCTTTGTCCTTAAAGAGCAGGATGGCTTTCTCCACCACGTCGAGCGCTTCTTCCTTAGTGAAGAGCTCTTTGAGCATATCGCCATGGCGGGTCTTTTTCCCCCATCGGCCGCCGATGTAAACCTTGTAGCCTATCGTCCCGTCCGGCATGACGCCGAAGGGACAGGTGGTAATGCAACGGCCGCAGTTGTTGCACACCGACTTGTCCCGATGGATGACTCCGTCCCTGACCTTCATTGCGTCCATGGGACATGCGGCCTCTGGACGGCATTTCTTGCATCCACGGCACAGGCTCTTATTGATGGCCGGCACCCGCTGCCCTACGATTCCCACGTCGTTTAGATCGGGCTTGACGCAGTTATTGGGACATCCGCCCACGGCAATTTTAAATTTATGAGGCAGCGCCACCGATCCATAGCCTTTGTAAAAACGGTCGTGGATTTCTTTGGCAAGACCCTGGGTGTCGATCAGGCCAAACACACAAGTGGTCCCCTTGCAGGCCACCACCGGGCGCACCTTCGCCCCGGTGCCGCCGGTTTCCAGCTGCTCCTTGGCCACATATGCCTTGACCTTCTCGATATCCTCATAGGCAATACCGGGAATTTCCACCGTCAATCGGGTGGTGAAGGTCACCTTGCCGTTTCCAAACTGCTCGGCTACCTCGCTGATGTTTTTAAGCTGGGCAGCGTTTAACACGCCGTTTTCCGTGATGATGCGGGCGGAAAACTCGTCGGTTCCCCGGTTGTGGAGAAACCCCTGTCCTTTTACCTGTTTCTTTTGTTCGGCTGTAACACCCATTTTTTTCGCGCTCCTCTGCGTTTTTTTTCAGTATACCACTTGCAATTGCGTTCGTAAAATAGTATGCTCGAATATATTATATAGGTATTTCCCTATGAAAAGGAATGATATTATTGACCATACGGCACTTAAAAGTATTTCTGACGGTGGCGGACACGGGAAAAATGAGTCTAGCTGCCCAGAAGCTATACATTGCCCAACCTACCGTCAGCCAGACCATCGGGGAACTGGAACGGGCCTATGGAGTGTTGCTGTTCGAACGGTTGTCACGCCGGCTGTATCTGACTGAGGCGGGCGAGCGGCTGCTTACCTATGCGCGGCACATCGTCCCGCTTTTCGAGGAAATGGAGCGTCAGATGCAGTATTCCTCCCAGCATCTCTCTTTACACATTGGCGCGACCATTACGGTTGGCATCTGCTTGCTGACCGGCATCATCAACCGGTTTGAAGCGTCCCATCCAGAGCTGCGGGTACACGCTTTCGTGGACAATACCAGCGTCATTGAGGAAAAAATCCTCAAAAGCGAGCTGGACCTGGGGCTGGTGGAAGGGCAAATCAAGCATCCCGACTTGGTAGCGGTGCCCATGATGGAGGACGAGGTGGCGCTGGTATGCGGCATGCAGCATCCTTTTGCCGACAAAGAACAGGTGGAAGCGGCCGATCTTGCCGGACAGGCCTTCATCCTGCGGGAACGGGGCAGCGGCACGCGGGAGCTTTTTGAGCAGTTTTTAGCCGAACAGGGCGTGCAGATCGAGGAAAAGTGGGTATGCCACAGTTCAGCGGCCATCAAAAACGCCGTGATCGGTGGACAGGGGCTGTCGGTCATCTCCAAGCGGTTGGTGGAAGAGGAAGCGGCGCAAAAGAGGCTGCACATCGTCGAGTTGCGAAACGTGTCGCTTACCCGGATGTTCAGCCTCATTTATCACAAAAACAAATTTTTGTCCGCGCCTTTTCTGGCCTTTATCGAACAGTGCCGAGCGGCTGGATAGGCCGTTCGTAGCAGGGATAGTCCTCCACTGCACGGTCCTTGGTCACCGATTCGTACAGCCGGTAGCCGCCGGAAAGGTTATAGCAGTCGTACCCGTTCCCAGAAAGAATCCGGCAGGCCAGGTAACTGCGCAGGCCGCTATGGCAGTGGACGAACACCGGCTTGCCGGCAGGCACCTCGCTCAGGCGGTCCCGCAGCTCGTCGAGAGGAATGTGAACAAAGCCCTCAATATGGCCCTTCGCACGCTCGGCTTGGGTGCGCACGTCCAGGAGAGTCACGCTGCCGTCCCGGGGAAGGCTTGCCACGTCGTGCCAATGGAAGTTCTTAACCAGGCCCGCAAGGGTGTTTTCAATGACGAAGCCCACCATGTTCACCGGGTCCTTGGCCGAAGAGAACGGCGGGGCGTAACAAAGCTCCAGCTCGGTTAAGTCAAAGGCGGTGAGCTTGGAGCGAATGGCGGTGGCCAGAACGTCACAGCGTTTGTCGACCCCGTCGAAGCCCACGATCTGCGCGCCTAGTATCCGCCCCGTACGGGGAGCGTACAAGGTCTTGATGGACATGTTCTTCCCGCCCGGATAATAGCCCGCGTGAGAGGGCGAATAGGTAAATACTTTTTCATACGGAATGCCGAGAGTACGGGCCGTGTGCTCGTTGAGTCCCGTACAGGCCACTGTCATGTCGAATACCTTAAGGATGGAAGATCCCTGGGTACCGTGATAGGCGCTTTCCCGATTGCAGATATGGTCGGCGGCGATACGGCCCTGGCGGTTGGCCGGGCCGGCCAAGGGAACGTATCCCTTTTTTTCGGTGACGAAATCGGTGATCTGCACCGCATCGCCTACCGCGTAAATGTCCTTAAAGGAGGTCTGCATCTGTTCATTGACCACAATGCATCCTCTTTGATTGACGGCGATCCCCGCTTTTTTGGCAAGATCGGTGTCCGGCGTTACTCCCACCGATAGAATAGCCATGTCCGCTTCGATCTCGCCGCCGGTTAGGGTCAAAATGAGGGTCTCTCCCTCTTTCCGCACCGCTTTGAGCTCTTCTTTGAGCAAAACACGGATGCCCTGCTCGCGCAGATAGCGGTGAACGTCGCAGGCCATATCATAGTCCAGAGGGCCGATGAGATGGTCGATCCGCTCCACGATGGTGACCGAAACGCCTTCTTTGGTCAGGTTTTCCGCCATTTCCACCCCGATGTAACCGCCGCCGATGACCACCGCGGTCTTAGGACGACGCTTTTGGATATAAGCTTTAATCTCCAGGGTATCGGGAATGGTGCGCAGGGTAAAAATCCGGCCGTTCGGAAGCCCTTCGATGGGAGGAACCACCGGCCTGGCGCCCGGCGATAAAATCAGCTTGTCATAGGTTTCCTGGTAGGTTTCGCCGGTAGCAGCATTTCGCACCTGAACGGTTTTCGCTGCCGGGTCGATGGCCACTGCCTCGCTGTTTACCCGCACGTCGATATGAAAGCGGGCGTGAAAGCTTTCCGGGGTCTGCAAAGTCAGGGCGGACGGGTCCCGGATTTCCCCGCCGATGTAATAAGGCAGGCCGCAGTTTGCAAAGGAAATGTATTCTCCCCGTTCGAGCAGGACAATCTGGGCCTGCTCGTCAAGCCTGCGAAGCCGGGCCGCCGCAGACGCGCCGCCTGCTACGCCGCCGATGATGACTACCTTCATGAAAAAACCTCCCATCTAATTGAGCCGATTTCGGCTTGGTATTCCACACTAGTATACCATATTGCTTTCCATCTGTATAATAGGAGAAGGAAACGGGATTGATAGGGAAAGGCCTATGGATCCGGTTTTGTCCGATTAAAAAGAGCCGCCACTTGGCGGCTCTTTTTGCTTGCCTGTATTATAGGTCGAACAAGCTCATTTGCTTGCCTTGGGCGGGCGGCTTTGGAAGAAAGGTACAGCCGGTCACCAGTTGAGAAGCTGGTATATCTGCAAGAAAGGGAGACGGCTCTTTGGCGGAAAGAAGAATCAGCTCGTCCTGAGCGCGGGTCATTCCCACGTAAAAAAGCCGACGTTCCTCTTCTTCGTCAGCAGTCCTCCCGGGCGCATCTAAGGGCAGGACCCCTTTGCTCACGTCATAAAGAAAAGTCACCGGGAATTCCAGGCCTTTCGCGCCGTGAAAGGTCATCAACCGCACCGCATCGGAAGCATAGGCACGCCCGAAACCGCGGGACAAATCCCCTTCCTGGCCGAACACCAAGGCGTTTAAGAAAGAAGGCATGTCATCAAAAAAGGCGGCCGCCGCGCAGAGGTGTCCGAACTCCTCTGTTTCCGCAATGGCGCACGCCAGCAAGAATTCCCGTACCAGCACCTGAGGTTTCGCCTTGGAAAAGCGGGGGGCGAAATCTTCCCGCAGGGCCAGGACCTTTTCGACCGCCTTGTCCGCTTTTTTCTCCGGCCCCAGTTCCTCCAGCGTCCGTCCGGTTTGCGAAAGCTCCTGCAAAAGAGAAGCGGCAAGGTCGGGCGGGCAGTCGAACAGTTCGCGCAGACAAGCGCGCAGGGAAATGAGGTCCCTGGGGTTTTGCAGAAACCGGAAAAAGCCGAGCACGCCCCTTCCCTGGTCGGAAAGCAAGCCGGGGTCCCGCCCGGTTACGATATAAGGGATGCCCTCCTTTCGCAGGCAGGTTTCCAGCAACGCCGCCTGCCGATGGGTGCGGTAGAGCACCGCAATGTCCGAAAAGCCCAGGGTCTGGCCCCGCTCTTTTATTCCCGCATCGGTTTCGAGCATGTCCATCCCGCCCACCATCCGTCCAATTTCCTTGGCTACATAGATGGCTTGGGACTTTTCGTCCGGGGCGGTAACATAACGCACCCGCTCTCCTTCGGCCCGCCTGGCCTCTAGTGTCCTGGGCGGCTCTCCCTCCTCCAAAGCCGGGAGCACCGGCAAAGCGCAGGCGAGAATCTGGGGCGTGGAACGGTAATTGCTCGTTAAGCGGATGACGCGGGTATCCGGATATTCCTTAAGAAATCGGGAAAAGCAATGGGCGTCCGACCCGCGAAAGCCATAGATGGCCTGATCCGGGTCCCCGATGAGAAAGACGCTTTCGCTGTCCTTGGCAAATTCTTCGATCAACTGGTACTGAATTTCGTTGATGTCCTGAAACTCGTCCACCAACAGATGGGTAAACGGACGGCGGGCCTGCTTGTCCAAAGCCGAAAACACGTCCCTGGTGCAAAGGAGCAGGTCATCAAAGTCCAACACCCCGTAGGCGCGCAGCCTTTCGTTGTACAAAGTGATCGCCTGCGCCAGCTGCTCAGGCGGGTCTTCCCGGGGAGCCATCCCGTTTTTGACCTTGGATACCTCCCGCAGCAGACGCCTGGGCGAGAGCCGGCCGGGCAGAGAATCGGTCACTTCCTTCGCAAGGGACAGGGCCTCCCCTTCCTCAATCACCGTCACATCCCCCTTCTGTTCGCAAAGCAGGGACAGGCAGATGGAATGGAAGGTGCCGATGGTCATACCCTTGAGCCGCCGTTTGCTGCCCAGCTCCTTTGCCAGACGCTCGCGCATTTCCGCGGCAGCCTTGTTGGTAAAGGTAACGGCGGTAATCTGGGAAGGCTTTACCCCTTTCTCTTGGATGAGATAAAGGATGCGGGAAACCAGGGTCTTGGTTTTCCCGGTCCCCGGCCCCGCAATCACAGCAACCGCTTTTGCCTCTTCGGTCACCGCAGCCCGCTGCTGGTCGTTGAGGCCAGCGAGGGGATCTTTTGTTTGCGGCTCTGTTTTCAAAGGCTCTGGAGGTTCTACGGCCGAGGCCTGCTTTACCGGCGACGCTGTTTGGATTTCAGTGGGCTTCTTTGAGGGCGCGGCCTCTTCTTTGAAAAAGCACATCTGGCCCGACAACCTGCCGATTTCCTCCGGGGTAAGGAGATGGATTTTCCCATATTCCCCGTCGTAGCCCGGGGTAAGCTCCACCTGCCCGGCCCGCACCCGGCGGATCCCCTCCGCCACGCAGGGCCCCGCCACCCGTTCAATATCGGCCAGAGGCGCTTCCCGCAGCAGGTAGAATTCGGGACCAAGCTCCCGCAGAAGGGCTTCATACCGGGCAGCCGTCTTTTTACTGATGAGAGAAAAGCCCAGGGATGCGGCGATGGTTTCGGGAAGGGGAACCAGGCTTTCAAACTTTGCCGGCCGCTTCGGTATGAACCCTTCCGGCCGGTCGGCCAGCTCCTCTACCCGGTGAAGCACCCCGATGGTGAGCTTTCGCCCGCAGACCGGGCATTTTCCATCCGTGTGCATGGTTTGTGAAGGAGACAGGCACAGTTTGCAGGCCCGGTGCCCGTCCAAATGGTACTTTCCTTCCTCCGGGAAGAACTCGATGGTCCCTCCGAAGCCGCCCGACTCCGGCTCCTCCAGCGCCCGTTTCACAGCGGAATAGGAGAGCTCGGTGGTAAAAAGGTTCGCCTCCCGTCCCAGCTTCGCGGGCGAATGGGCATCCGAATTGGAAACGAGTGTAAACCGGTCCAGGGCGGAGAGACGCCAGTTCATAGGCGGGTCGGAGGACAGGCCGGTTTCCAGGGCATGGATGTGGGGCGTCAAATCCTCAAAGCATTCCTCGATGGTATCGAAGCCGGAAAAGGCGCCGAACAGGGAAAAATGCGGCGTCCAGATATGGGCGGGGATAAAGATGGCCCGGGGGCTAACCTCCAGAGTGATCTCCAGCAGGTCCCGGCTGTCCAGACCCAGGATGGGACGGCCGTCCGAGTGGATGTTGCCGATGGCTTCCAGACGCTTGGAGAGGGCTTGCGCTTCCTCAAGCCCGGGCAGCAAAATCAGGTTGTGCACCTTGCGCACCCGCCCGTTCTTCTTGTAAATGGAGCTAATTTCCCCGGAAACCACGAAACGGGGGCGCCGGCTGCCACCCATCCCCTCGTCCGGCAAGCGGTATTCGTCCTTGAGAGTATAGAATCCCTCCTCGGCGGGCATCAACTTTTCCTTTAAGTCCTCCCGCCAGGCCGGATGGGTAAAGTCCCCGGTGCCCAGCAGGTCGATCCCCTTGCGGCGGGACCATAGGTCCAGATATTCCGCCACGCACTCTTTGCTGGTGGCGCGGGAATATTTGGAATGGATATGCAAATCCGCGATAAACATACAACTGCTCCTCTTCCGATGATTGATAGCCCAGGTGTAGATGCTTCCCTCTGTTTTTCTTGTATCCGCTTTCTGTAAAACTCTTTGGCGGGTTTTCCTTTTGGATAGGCGACGGTGCCGTAGCTTACGGGTATGCCGAAAGGACATCCTATTCTTCAAACTCCCGTAAAAACCACACGTCTTTCACTTCAAACGTCTTTTTGTCCAAATATTGCAGCGGCCCCGCGTCTTTATCAAATGCAAAGGTCAGCTTATACGAGTAAAGCGCCTGCTTATGATAGCCGGTCCCCTTGTTGAGCGCATTGGTGCCATACTTGCCGTCCCCCAAAAGGGGGTGGCCGATGGAGGCCATGTGGGCGCGGATTTGATGGGTACGCCCGGTCAGCAGCTCGATTTCCAGAAGGCTGAGCCCGTTTTTTTCCCGCAGCACCCGGTACCGGGTGCGTATGGTACGGCCTCCTTCTACCGGATGCCGATAGACGAACACCTTATTTTTATCCGCATCCTTGTGCAGATAACCTTCCAGAGTCGCTTCCTTCTTCTTGAGAATTCCGTGTACAATGCAAAGGTAATATTTCTTAAGCTCTCGCTCCTTCATCTTCTCGTTGAGCACCCGCAGCGCCGCCGCGTTTTTCGCCGCGATGACGATTCCGCCGGTGTTGCGGTCGATGCGGTTGACCAAGGCGGGTGCAAAAGAGTTTTCCTTTTCCGGGTCGTATTCCCCTTTGTCATAGAGATAATGCTGAATACGGTCGATAAGGGTATCGCCGTACTCTTTGTCGTCCGAATGAACCAAAAGGCCCGGTTTTTTGTCCGCTAACAGAATATTTTCGTCCTCATAGACCACCGACACCTTTGCCGGCGCGGCGGAAAAGGGCAGCTTTTTCGGGGCGGGAGCGAAGAATTCATCCTTAAGATAAAGCTCCACCAGATCCCCTTTCTGAAGCCGGGTGGAAATTTCGCAGCGTTTGCCGTTTACCTTGATGCGTTTGAGGCGGATGGATTTATAAAGAAGCGATTTCGGCAGAAGCGGCACGGCCTTGGTCACAAACTTGTCGAGCCGCTGTCCCGCGTCGTTGTCTTTTACAGTGAACTGTTTCATGGGGTGAGGGCGTCCTCCTCGTTTTCCAGGTTATGCACAGTATACCATGAAATCCGCTCTTTGTAACGAGAAGCTTTGCAAAATTTGTATATTGGTATATAATTATCGAGAAAGAATAGACGCCAAGTGGCGACGAGGAGATGGATCGGATTTCTATGGCAATGCATGATGGACACCGGGAACGGCTTCGCAACCGCTTTATCGAGGAGGGGTTGGACAGCTTTGAAATCCATAACGTTTTGGAGCTGGCGCTGTTTTACGCAATCCCGCGAAAGGACACCAATGAAATCGCCCACCGGCTTCTGGCCCGGTTCGGAAGCCTATCCGCCGTACTGGAAGCACCGGTGCAGGAGCTGATGCAGGTGGAGGGCATATCGAAAAATTCGGCGGTGTTTCTTTCCTTAATCCCGGCACTTTGCCGGCGGTATTATGAGGACCGCTGCTCTGGAAAATGCATCACCAGCGTGGAAGAAGCAGGCGAGTACTTTAAGCCCAAATTCATCGGCCGCACCGACGAGGTAATTTTCTTCCTGGCTTTAGACGGCAAAGGCCGGGTGCTCAACTGTGAAATCGTATCGGAGGGAGTGGTCAATGAGGTCAACGTCAATGTACGCAAGCTGGTGGAGATCAGTATGCGCTATAAGGCCACTTCTGCAATTCTGGCTCATCACCATCCAAACGGCAACGCGCTTCCCTCCGAGGCGGACATCGAAACCACCTGGATGGTGCGCCATGCCCTGGAATTCGTGGGCGTAAAGCTGACTGACCACATCATTGTGGCCGACGATGACTTTATTTCTCTGCGGGAAAGCCGGCAGTATAAATATCTCTTCGAATCGGCGCCCGAACAGAAGGACTGATTTCTCCGTAGGGGGCAGAAAAAAGAGGATGCATTGGGCAAGAGACATGGCTTTGGCATCTCTTTGCTGCAAAACGAACATAAAATGGCCGTGGTACCAATTTGTACCACGGCCATTTTTCTACCTACAATTTAGTTGCGGGTGATTTGGATGGAAACGGTTTTGCCGTCGTCCAGCCATTCGCCGTCGCCGCCGGCCGGTTTGACCGTCAGCGTCCGGCTGCCGGGCGTGCCCACCGAGGTGGCCAGCGTCCAGATGCGCACCCCATTCTGGTCCACATAGCTCTTCGAAGAGGTCAGGCCCATGCCATTCTCATTGAAGAGACCAACCTTGGAAACGCCCAGGTTGGTGGTTACAGTGATGGTGAAATTCTCGTTGACCTTGGCGTTCTTGGCGCAGACCGCTTCAAGGACCTTCGCTTCTTCCTCGCTTGCCGGAACCTTCAGGTCCACGGCAATCTGCAGAGCAAAGTCCGCCGTGACTTCCGAGGCATCGCCAAGGACACCCACAATGGAGAGCGTACGCTGGCCTTTGGTACCGATGGAGGTGGTCACCTTCCAGGTACGGGTGCCATCGGTGTTGTCTACATAACTCTTCTGGGAGCTGAGCCCCATGCCGTACTCGTTGTAAAGCTTGATGTTCTCCACATCCTGAGAGGTCAGGATAGTGGTGGTGAACTGCTCGTTGGGCTTTACGGAAAAATCTTCCTTTTCCATGGAGATAAAGGGAGTGAGCTTGCCGTAATCCCCGTCGGAAAGGCCCGCGACGGAGGAATAAACGGCGTTTGCAAGCAGGCGATAAGCCACCTGAACATGGCCCTTATTCATCACGTTGTTGGCAAACAGGGTGACCGGCGTGCCGTTGTAGTCCGCCTGCACGGCAAAAGCCTTGCCGTCCACGTCGCTTCTGAGGTTGGCCTTCGCAAAACCCTTGATGTAAGAATTTTCGTCCGCCGCCACAATCAGCTGCTCTACGTTCTCCGGCACATTGGAGAAATAGGCGTTCTTCAGGTAAACGGTATCCTGGTCCTCATAACCGGCGGTCACGAAGCTGCCCTGCGCGTAGGAAGCGGCAAAAAGCGCCTCGCCAGCCGGGATAGTCTTGGTGGTCAGGTCGGCAATACCAAGGGTATTGCGGGCAAAGGTGACGGCGTTGGCACCCGTACCCACATAGGGGATACCGGCGTCGATAAGGCTCTTGACGTTGGCGTTGGAGGTGCTGACAATTACGTTGGGCTGCGCGTCGGCGGTGCTCTCCACAAAGTCAAAGCCCAGGTAGTTGAGGGCCCATCTCATTTCGTAGCTGCCGCCCGCCAGATAAACGGTGGGCTTGGGAAGCTCTTTGACGAGAGAGTAGCCGTTATAGGCGTGCATGGTCAGCTGATAATCGGAAAGGGTGGCCGCATCGGCGGCGGAAACCAGGAAATCACCGGGCGCGTAGACGCCGGGATTCTCGCCCTGGATGAGGAACACCTTTTTGCCGGCGTTGAGCAGGGTGTTGACCGCCTTTACCGCGTCATTGGAATCGTTGGCGATGACCACCTGCTCGGAATCCGGCACTACGTTTGCCGGGCGGGCAAAGGCGGTATACGGGGTGGTCTTTCCGTCAAAAGCACCGGGCGCGCGGATCTCGTCACAATCAAAGCCGCGCATTTCCGGGAAGTTGATGACCACTTCGGCGTACATACTGTCGTAGTCGGACATGTCGTATCCCTCAAAGAGACAGACGTTGATGTAGCCGCGGCGAGCCTGCTTCATGTCGATGACAAAGGTCCCCGCCGGGTAGGTGACGCCGTTGACCTGGGTATCCTCGGTGAGCTGGGTCATCTCCCAGTTGTTGTGAAGGCCGTATTCCACCATGTTGTAGGCTTCGGTGACGTTCTTCTGCATGGAGGGATCCACCGGGATCACATAGTAGTCCGGGAAGAAGGACGCGCCCTCTTCTCTCGGGCGGCCGATGGACTCGCCGTCGGCATTTACAAACCACGGATCCACCTTTTCGGCTTCATCGGTGTTCTCCACGCCGCGGCGCCAGTATTCGAGCTGATTGAGGTAGACGGCGTCCTTATTCTTAAGCATGTAGTCGATGCAGGCAAGCATGACGCCGTGGTTGGCCAGAACAGAATTCTCGTTCATTTCCGGGATTTCCACGGTGTGTCCAAGAGAGCCGTAGTGCATGGCCACAATGGCGGTATACATAGGGGAACCGTCGTCCCAGCCGCCGTTGAGGCCCGCGTCATAATCCTCATAGGGAATGACGAACTTCGTGTATTTCTCCGACGTAGAGGTACCGGCCAGGCCCATGGCGTGGGCCAGAGGCTGCATGTTCTGCACCAAGAGATCCCATTCGTAGTTGGGGTCGTGAGGACCGGAACAGGGCTCGATGAGGAAGTTCTTGACATAGCCGTGCAGGTCCAGGAAGGTGGCGGGCATCCACTGGGAAACACGGCCCATCAGGGCGGAGATTTCCGGAGAGGTCTGGTAGGTGATGTCGCGGTTGGGGTCAAACCCGGTGGAAAGGGCACGGGTCATGGCCTCGCGACCGTCGGGATTGTCCACAAAGGTGAAGACCAAGATGAAGTTGTCAAGGATTTCATCCACGTTGAGGGTGACGGTAGTTTCCTCCCCCTGCACGTTATTGGTGGTGTCCCGGCCGGAACCGGTTGACGCCTTTTCCGACGCGGCGTAGGTGGTGTAAGAAACCGTGTCCTGGGTGGCGAACTGGTCGAACAGCTCAATCATGGCATCCACGCCCGGCTGCTCGTCCGCATGAATATTGTTGCACCACAGGGGGATTTTGTAATCGGTCTTGCCTTCCTTGACCATTTCCATGGCAGCGGCCGGATCCTCCAGCGCCTTGGGAAGGAATTCATTGAGATAGAAATCAATGTCGCTCTGTTTCTCGGCGACGATGCCCATGGGCATTTCTTTGCCTTGAGTGGAGTATCCGACGATGTCATAGCCCAAATAACGGTCGGTCTTCGCCTTGGACTTCTCGATGGAAGCCTTGACGGTGGGAACAATCTCGCTCCAGGCGTGATAGCTTTCGTAGATGCTCAGGCGCAGGTCGGCCGACGCCGAGCAAATTTCCTCGTCCGCGTTTACCCCCACCATCTTGAAGGAATAAATGCCGAACAGGTTGTTGGCCTTGGTGCGGTTGGAACGGGGACTGCTCAGGTCCACCGTGCCGAAGGGCAGGTCGAAAAAAAGCTCGGCGGTAATCTTGCCGGTTTGCGCGTCAAAGGACGGGGCGGAAACTACCGTGATGAAGGAATCGGATTTGCCGTCCTTCTTCCAGTCGCTGATGGGCTTACCGCCGTAGAAGAAGTTCCAGCTGAGCTTGGCAAAATCGGCAGCGGTACCGGAATAGTCGGCAGTAACGATGATGGTTCGAGCTTCGGTCATCACCGCCATGTCTTCACTGAAGGTCAGGTTGGTCAGCTGGCCTATCGAAACGGCGTTGGGACCGGCCGGCACTTCGCCCACCCGCAGCGCTCCGTAAGGGTTGGGATCAAACGCATCCGTCTGATTGGTCTCGGCTTTTTGAGACAAACTGGTCTCAGACGCCTGAGCACCATTGTCCGCCGCGACTGCCGACGGCAACATTACCGTAAGCAGCATCAGCAGGGACAAAAGCAGCGAAAGCGCTTTTTTGGATTGCTTTTTCATGTGTGTTACCTCCTCAAAGCTTCATCCGGTACGACAAGTGGAGAATATGTACCAGATTTTTCATACCCAGTATAGACCATATGCATAGGTCTGTCAATGAATTTCTATCCATAAATCTGCATATTTTTTGAAATATCGTCGATAATATGCAAATTTTTTGAATATTATCTTTATAATTTCCTTTCTTTTGTATTGTTTTCATTTTCAATCAACTGGAATTCAACGAATACATATGCTTAATTTAATATTAAAAATAAATTATTCAGATAACATCTTTTTCAACCAGCAAAAAACCGGCTGTGGTTGGTATCAACCACAGCCGGTTTTGATAGATTCTTTTTATTCCCGGTCGAAGAGATTGCCTCCATGGCAGTCCACCGCGACCACCAACGGGAACCTCTCCACCGTCAGCCGCTTGATGGATTCACAGCCCAGATCCTCAAACGCCACTACCTCGCAGCTTTTGATGCACTTGGCTGCCAGGGCGCCAGCGCCGCCGATGGCGCACAAATAGGCAGCTTTGTACCGCCCTATGGCGTCCACCACTTCCTTGGACCGCTGCCCCTTGCCGATCATTCCTTTGAGCCCCAAAGACAGAAGCCGCGGGGTATGCACGTCCATGCGCCCGGACGTGGTAGGGCCGCACGAGCCAATCGGCAGCCCCTCAGGCGCCGGCGTCGGCCCTGCATAGTAGAGAACCGCGCCTTTTATGCAAATGGGAAGCTCTTCCCCTTTGTCGAGCATGGCGATCATTCGTTTGTGAGCCGCGTCCCGGGCAGTATAAACCGTGCCGGAAAGCAAAATTCCCTGCCCTGCGTACAGCTCACCCGTCCTCTCTGCCAGCTCATCCGTATGGATCGTTACCCTTTGCGTAGAAACCACCTCTTTATGTTCTTGGAAACCGCCTGCACCGTCCGGTGCAGCAAACCCAAAATCTCGTCCAAGCCGTCCGCCCGCTTCTCGGCCGAAGGACGATCGAAATCCGGCCCGGCCTCTTCCCTTTCCCGCCCCCATGAGTCCGGCTTATCCGGGATGAGCCGGACATCATCAGCGAAAGAAGCCTGCTGCCCTGACTCAGACGGAGGGACGAAAAAACAGCGGATCGTTGTTTTCTTCCTCTTCGTCGAAAGCCGCCGCTTCCTTGGACGCGGTCAGCTCGGAAAGCTGAACGGCGGCCTTGTCGATCTCCCGGCACATGTCGTCAAGCTTTTGGTCGATGTCTTTGGTGATCTGGTGGATGGTGTCGCGCATGGCGTCAATCTCGCCGCGTAAGCCCGTGATGTTTCCATACACCGCCTGGGCGGACGCATTGGCCGCGTCCGCCGTTTCCTTGGCGGTTTTCTGAGTATCCTCCAGAATTTTCGCGGCACTCATCCGCGCGTCCAGCAGCACCTCGCCCGCCTGGGCGCTCACCCGTTCATAAAGTCCCGCCCGTTCGGACAGGGTATCCATCTGCTCGCGAAGCTGGCGGTTCTTCTCCTGCTCAAGAGTCAACTCCCGCAGGCGCTGGCCTTCCGAAAGCTTTGCGTTTCGCAGTTCGTTTTCCACCCGGGCCATTTCTTCCGTCAAGCGGATGTTCTTCCCCTTTTCCTCCTCGAGCTGGTTCTCCAGCCCCAGAATGATCTCGTCAAAATCGGAGACTTTTCGGGCAAACTCATCCCGCGAACGAGAGGTTTCGCTGAGCTGCTGCTCGAGCTGCTGGCGGATGGCCAAGGATTCCTGGTTCATCGTATCGATATAGTGGAGCACCTCGCCCCGGTCAAACCCGCCGAAGGCTGCTTTTTTGAAAATCACCTGGTTTTCCATGCAAAAATCCTCCTCGTCCGCATTTCTTGTTTCATTATATCAGCGCTGCATCTCAATTACAAGGGCGAGGAAATGAATTTCACAAAGATACCAGCATTGATTTCTCCGGATTCCACCTATTCTTTCACTTCCAAAACAACCCATCCTTAAAATCAAACGGGCGCCGGTTTTCTTCTTCCCGGCGCCCGTTTTGTTTTTTAAAGAATGATGCAGATTAAGCCGCTGCATCCTTCGTTGATGATGCGTTCGATGGTTTCCTTGAGCTTGATGCGCGCGTCCATTGGCATGCGGTAGAGCTTATTGTGAAGCCCTTCGTTGACCAGCTCGTGGAGGGATTTACCGAAGATGTTGGAGCTCCAGATCTGGGTGGGATTTTCCTCGAACTCCTTGAGCAGGTAGCTGACCAGCTCTTCCGACTGCTGCTCGCTTCCCACGATGGGAGTCACCTCGGTGGTGATGTCGGCCCGCATCATGTGGATGGACGGGGCGGAGGCCTTCAGGCGCACGCCGTACCGGCCACCCTGGCGCATGATCTCCGGGTCTTCCAGAGTCAGTTCGTCCAGGGTGGGCATGACGATGCCGTAGCCGGTGGCTTCCACCTCCATGAGGGCGGACTTGATCTTGTCGTATTCCTTCTTCATGGCGGCAAGCTCGGTCATGCTGGAAAGCAGCTCGCTGTCGCTCTCAATGGAAAGGCCGCTGGACTCGCTGAGGATCTTATAGAAAAGCTCCTGCCGGGTGGATACCCGGATGCTGGCGCTGCCGGTTCCCAGATCCATGGAAATGGTCTTGGCCGACTCGATGTATTCGCAGGCCACCACGCCGGTGACAATGCGGTCCACCTCCCGGATACGAGTGATGTCGGCGGCGCATTCGCGGATGGCCCCGTAAACGGAGGTGCGCAGCCAATGCTCCTTGGGCAGGGCGGAAAGCCACTTGGGAAGCTCCACCGAGATTTCCTTGACCGGGAACTCAAAGAGCACCTGGGAAAGGATCTGGCGGATTTCCTCCTCCTCGAGCTCCAGGCAGTTGACCGGCAGAACCGGCACCGAATACTTGGAGCTTAATTCCTGGGAAAGCTGCCTAGCTCCCTGGGAGTTGGGATACATGCAGTTCAACAGCACGATGAAGGGCTTATTGATCTCCCGCAGCTCGTCGATGACCCGTTCTTCCGCTTCCTGGTATTCTTCCCGGGGAATGTCGCTGATGCTGCCGTCGGTGGTCACCACCAGGCCGATGGTGGAATGCTCGGTAATGACCCGCCGGGTCCCGATTTCGGCGGCCATGTTAAAGGGGATTTCCTCCTCATACCAAGGGGTCTTGACCATGCGGGGCTGGTCGCCCTCCACATATCCAAGGGAGCTTGGCACGATGTACCCCACGCAGTCGATCATCCGCATACGGAAGCTTGCGTTTCCGTCTAAGGTAACCTCCACCGCTTCCTCGGGGATAAACTTGGGTTCGGTGGTCATAATGGTCCGGCCGGCGGCGGACTGGGGCAGTTCGTCAATGGCGCGGTCCCGTTTGAAGTCGCTGTTGATGTTGGGGACCACCAGGGTATCCATAAACCGTTTGATAAAGGTGGACTTGCCGGTGCGTACGGGGCCGACGATGCCGATGTAAATGTCACCCTGGGTACGCTGGGCAATGTCCTGATAAATGGTTCTCTCTTCCATGTTCACTCCACCTCCAGTCTGCGTTATATACTTGGAATCATCATCATGCCCCGGGCAGGAACCACGTCTTCACTCAATTCATTTTCCTCCTTTATGGCGTTGACCGACGTACAATATTTACGCGCGATGTCCCAGAGCCGCTCGCCTCTATCCGCGTAGTAAATCACCAGGGCCGCCCCGCTTACGCGGACAATGGGCTGATCCTCGCACAGGCGAAGATCGCAGATGGCGTTTTCCTGGAAGGGAACAAATACGCAGCCCTCCAGGCGGTATTCGATTTTGATCTCCATACTCTGGCTCTGGGCGAAACTGAAGCTGCATCCGGTGATACAGAGGGTAGGTTCGCACAAGGCGAGGGTGACGCCCTCGGGCAGCTCCTCCTCATATTCGATTTCCGCCACCCGTTCAAAGTAGGTGGGGCATCCGTCCCCATCCAGCGCCAGGACGCTTACGTTGACCGGTGCCTTGACGAGCAGCTTTCCTTCGGCGGCCACACAACTGACCATCCCGGCGTCGCACCAAAGGTCGCAGATGGCGGTGATGTCCCCGGAGGGAAGCTCGAAGGTATTTTTGTAGACACCGTCGTAGCGCATCCGTTTGAGCATCTGCTCGGCGCGGATTTCGTTGCAGTCGGCCTCAATCTCCACTTCCGTGGAGAAAGCGTCGCTGATGAGGGAAATCTCCGAAGACTGATAGGCGGTCACCTGGATGCAAAGGCGCAGGTCGGCCGAAAGGAGGCGGTTTTCCCCGGCGCCGTCGGTACGGATCTGAATGTCGGAGGATACCGTGTCGCAGCGGATGTCACAGAAGCTTTCATCGGTGACGCCGTCCAAGTCGATGATTTGGGAAAACGGAAGGGAATGTTCCATTTTCTCCATGTCGTCGCTGTCCTCGCATTGATAGAGAGTGGCGATCTGGATGTCTCCCTTGACGATCACTTTGTTGGCGATGGCTTTATAGTCGCTGATGAGAATGGTGGTGGAGCTGCGCACCAAGATAGCAGCCGTGGGCTTGCTCTGGCCAAGCTCCAGCATTTCGTTCATGGAGAACTGCCGCTCGGCCATCCCAATGACGCTGCTGACCGGCGCGGCATGACGCAACAGCTGTATCCCCGCTCCCTCCGCCTGGGTGACGACCTGGCAGTCGGTGCGCCCGCGTACTTTGACCCCCACCGTAAAGGACCCATGCACCCCGAGTCTGCGGGGCGAGCTGGCGCGGCAGTTGACGTAATCGATCACGGTGTTGCTGAAGACGGCCGCGTCCTCAGGCGCCCCTTGCAGGGCAAAGCTCTGGGAAAAGGGAAGAGACTGCTCCATGCATTGGACCCGCCGGTTGGTATCGTCCACGTAGAGAATGCTGACCTGAGTCTTTCCCTCTACTTGGAGACGGTCGCCCGTGATCTGGCGTACCGATACCGCCGGCATGAGACGGCACTTGAGAATCCGGGAAATGTCGGGGCAATAGTCCGGCAGATTGATGTCCAGGTCTACCGGCTGCTCGGCGCTGCCCTCGAAAATCACCTCGTTTATGGAAACCGTGTCATGCGAAACCTTTAATTCCATATGAGATTACCTCGCCTTTCTACAGTGTTTCTAAGCAATCTATATTCATGTCCTGTCCCCACTATTCCAGCGGCTGACAGGATTTTTCCGATTCGGCCGCCGCCCGACCGGTACCCTCATGCATATGGCGAAAAGGCAAGGATCATTCCGCGAAAGGACGAAATAGCACTGGGCGCCGCTTTTAAAGAAAGCAGCGCCCAGTGCTATTATGTTCGGTTTCTCTTTAAACCGTCTCTCGTTTGATACCGAAGATCATTCTTAAAATTCCTCTGAGAAATTTTGGGCTTCTCACAACGACAATTTTCATAGAGCTCCCTCCGCATTCTAACAGGCACGCAGCAGCGCGATTCCGATAAGAACCATAATCGCCGCTCCGACTACAACCAGCACCTGCACCGGAAGAACGCAGAAAAGCAGAAGCAAAAGTCCTAGGACCAGTAAAATGGTCCCGATGATCCGGCTAAGCTGTCTCAAATCGCCACCGCCCGTCAACGTAGATTTCCGACTCGGTACCGCTTGCGTTGTACCTATGCCATCATACGCCAGGGGCGGACAGAAGGTGTCACATTTTTGAGGATACCAGCAGCAGGACGCCGCTATCAATGGAAACCTGGGCCTTTTCCCAAACCCATTCGTTGCTCACGCCCAAGGGAATCCCCGGAACCAGCGTCGCGTCATGCAAGGGGTATTTGAGGCCGATGTAGTTGACCCCCGTCACCTCTCCGCCGTAGGCAAAGGCCGACAATTTACAGCCCTCCCGCCTGGGAAGGATGACCGAACCGCCACCCAGAAGCACCCGCACTTCGTTGTTGCCGTCGGCCAGAAGCGCCGGCACCCCCGCCTTGGCGGCGAACACCAAGGCGTCCAGGTTTGCAATGGTGTGGTCAAGCCGGCCACCGGTTCCGCACAGGACAGTGATCCGTCCAAAGCCTTTCCCAACGGCGTATTTCACCGCAAGCATGGTATCGGTGTCGTCCTTTTCTTCCGGGAAGGTCTTGACCGGTACGCCGGGCAGGTCCGGTAAGGGGGCGGAATCAAAATCCCCTATGAGCAGATCGGGGCTTACTCCCATCTGCTGGGCGTTTCGATACCCGCCGTCTGCGCAGATGACAAAGCTTCCGGCTTCTATATAGGCACGCTGCTCAAGCGGATTGCCGCAGGGAGCCGCGCCGATGATCACGCACGCTTTCTTCATTTCAGTTCCCACTCTTTGATGTTTTTGACCGCGTTATAAAGCTCCACATAGCTTCGGTAGCGGGAGGGATGGATTTTTCCCTCGTCCACCGCCGCCTTCACCGCGCACCCCTTTTCCCCAGTATGAGAGCAGGAGGTAAACTTGCAATCGGTTACGAAAGGGGCGAATTCCCGGAAGCACCCGGCTAACTCCCCCGCCAGCACCGTTTCACAGCGCTCCAAGTCCAGCGAGGAAAAGCCCGGCGTATCCGCCAGATACCCGCCGTTCTCCTGTTCGTAGAGCTCCACCTGACGGGTGGTGTGCCGCCCGCGGCCCAGCTTTTTGCTGATGTCCCCGGTGGCGAGGCCCAGCCGGGGATCCAGCCGGTTTAACAGGCTCGATTTTCCTACCCCGGAGTTGCCGGTAAAAGCACAGATCCGGTTGGTCAGCAGGTCTCTCACCTGCTCAATCCCCTCGCCCGTCCCGGCGGACACCCTGCATACTGGAATCCCGGCCCTGCGGTAGATATCGAGAAGCTCCGTCGGATCGGCCAGGTCCGTTTTGTTAACGATCACCACCGGCTCGATTTCCTTATGCTCGGCGATGGAAATGAGCTTATCCACCACCAGGGTGTTCGGCCCCGGATCACATACGCTCACCACGATGAAAAGCCGGTCTAAATTCGCAATGGGCGGGCGGATGAGACTGTTCCTTCTAGGCAGAATCTCATCCACCATGGGCATCCCCGTCTCGGGCAGGGAAACCTTCACCTGGTCGCCCGCCAGCGGCGTTTGCTTGTTTTTTCGGAAAATACCGCGGGCGCGGCATTCCAATACCGAATCGGCGGCTTTCACATAATAAAAGCCGCCGATTCCTTTTACAATCAGTCCAGTTGTTTCCTTCAAAGCCCTGCCTCCGTCACTTTGTCAATCGTCATGCGGTTTGCTGCTGGATTCCGGTTTGGAGGAATTGGCATTGGGATCTTTGAATTCATTCTGCTGAGTCAGTTTTACCGTATGAGAGTCGTAATTGACAGTATAAATCGCGTAATCGGCAAAGCCGCTGTCTGGATTGGTGCTGATACGCACGGTAATGGTGGAGGTCCCGGTTCCTTCCAGCGTAAAATCGTACTGGGGCCGCTGGCTGGGAATGATCTCGTTGGTACGGAGGTCCCGGTTTTCCACCCCGTCCACGTAAACCTTCAGATACACCGGCGTGCTGGTTTTTGGCAGGTTCACGGTAACCGTGGCCTGCTTGGTGGGAGCCTTGCCGTTTGAGATGGTAAGGGTGACCTTCGTGCCCTTGGTCACGGTAGAGTCCACCTTCGGGTCACAGGAAAGCACCTCGTTGATGGGCCGGTCCGAATCCACCTGAACCGATTCGCCCACCGTAAAGCCCTTTTCCTCCAGCAGGCGCTTTGCGTTGGCTTCCGAAATGCCGATGACGTTGGGAACCGTCACCGGAATCTGGGACGGGCCCAAGCTGACGTACACCAGAATGGTCTGGCCTTCCTTGACGGTTTCGCCCACGGCCGGAGAGGTCTGGATGACATAGCCTTCCGCTGTTTCCTCGTCCTCCCGTTCCTGCACCTCATACTGGATCTTAGCCCCGTCCAGCGTGGCCTTGGCCGTCTTCCAGTCCTTCCCCACGATGTCGGGAACCACGTTCTCCTTCGGGCCGAGGCTGACCACTACCTTCACCGCGGCGCCCTTCTCCACCTTACTGCCCTCGGAGGGATCCTGCTCGATGATCTGATCCTTGGGCGCGGTATTATAGAGTGTATTCTTGATTTCAAAGGCAAAGTCCGGGTACTGAAGCTTTGCTTCCTCCATGGTCATGCCGATAACCTTAGGCACCTCGATGAGATCCCCGTCCTGGCCGGTGAACACACCCATCCACCACATGACCGCAATGACAAAGGCCACCGTAAAGAGGACCACGCCGAAGGCGATGCCCGCCAAAAGCGGAATGGCCGAATGCTTCTTTTTCTTCTTGTCGTCCTCTTCCCCGTCCTCCTCCGGTTCGTCCAAAGCCGTATAGGAGTCGGTTGCGCGCACCCGGTCGATGGACTTAACGATGCGGGTGGGATTATCGTCCACAAAATACTTATATTCAAAGCGGATGCTGGGATTGCGCTTGAATTCTTCAATGTCTCGGAGCATTTCCGCCGCGGACTGGTAACGCTTCTGCGGGTCCTTCTGCATGGCGTGCATGGTGATCTCTTCGAGACCTTCGGGGATGGTTTCGTTGATCTCCCGGGGCATGCGGGGCGTGGACTGCAACTGCATAATGGCCACCGACACCGCCGTATCCGCCTCAAAGGGCAGCTTGCCGGTGAGCATCTCGTAGAGCATGACGCCGACCGAATAGATGTCCGAACGCTCGTCGGTCACGTCGCCGCTGGCTTGTTCGGGGCTGATATAGTGAACCGAGCCGATGGCACGGTCGGTGTTGACGGTATGAGAGGTGTTGCGGGAGAACCGGGCAATACCGAAATCCATCACCTTGATGGTCCCGTCCTGCAACAGCATAATATTCTGAGGCTTAATGTCTCGATGGACAATCCCCTTGTCATGGGCGTGCTGGAGAGCTTTGAGAATCTGGGTGGTAAAATGGACCGCTTCCTTCCATTTGACCACGCCCTGCTGTTCAATGTATTCCTTGAGCGTAATGCCGTCCACGTATTCCATCACAATATACTCAATGTTTCCGCCGAAATTCACGTCGTAAACCTTGATGATATTCGGATGGGACAAAACGGCGATCGCCTTACATTCATTCTTAAACCGGCGGCGGAATTCCTCATTGCCCAAGAATTCGCTTTTGAGCACCTTTACCGCCACAATCCGGTCGTCGAGCACGTCCCTGGCCTTATAGACCACCGCCATTCCGCCGACCCCGATGACCTCGATAATTTCGTAACGGCCGTCCAGCCGTTTTCCAATATATTTATCCATGGAAACCTCCACTTCTAGTCTGAAACCAACGCCAGCTTTCGATGAATTCAGCGATCGGAAAGCAGGACCACCGTAATGTTGTCCGGGCCGCCCCGCGCGTTTGCTTGCGTTACTAAACGCGCACAGGCGTCCTCTACGCCGGCTTTCACAATGTTCTTTATTTCATCGGCCTCCATCTGGTTGGACAGGCCGTCGGTACAGAGAATCAATGCGTCGCCCCGCTGCAGCGTGACTTCGCTGTAATCGATGGCGATTTCCGGTACGATTCCAAGCGCCCGCGTAATTACGTTTTTATTGGGATGGGCGCGTGCTTCTTCCTGTGTGATCTGCCCCGCCTCCACCATTTCCTGCACCACGGAATGATCCCGGGTGATCTGGCAAATGGCGTCTTCATGGATGAGATAAGCCCGGCTGTCGCCCACATGGGCGATGCAGGCGAGCTTGTCGGCCACCACTGCGGCCACCACCGTGGTTCCCATGCCGGCCAAGGCTTCGTTTTTCCTTGCCTCTTCGTAAATCTCGGCATTCGCCGTGTACACTGCCGACTGAAGCAGGGTCTTAATGGAGTTCGGTTTGCAGCCTTCCCGGTAGTCCGACTCGATGTGCCTGGAAATCTCCCGCACCGCCATCGCGCTCGCTACATTGCCGCCGTTGGCTCCTCCCATTCCGTCGCACACCGCCGCCCAGACCGCGCTGCTTCCCAGCCGGCCGAAGGCGTAGTCGTCCTGATTGGAGCTTCTGCGGCGCCCAATGTCGCTTTTGCCGAAAAGTCTCACAAACCTCACCTCCCTGATCTCTTGTTTATCTTTAAGACGTCACCGCCCCATACTTTCCCCGCAGCTGCCCGCAGGCGGCTTCAATATCCGCTCCCAGGCTGCGCCGCACAGTAGTGGTAATTCCCTTCTTCGTCAGGATTTCCGAAAACCGCAAAAGCCGTTCCCGGCTGCTTTTTTGATAGGGCTTGCCGTTGACGTCGTTTGCAGGGATCAAATTGACGTGGCACAGCATTCCGCGAAGGCGCTGCGCCAGTTCCCGGGCGCATGCGTCCGAATCGTTTACCCCGTCAATCATCGCATACTCAAAAGATATTCTGCGCTTTGTTGCCGCCGTGTAATCACGGCAGGCGGTCAGCAGAGCGTCAATTCCCCATTTTTTATTGATTGGCATAATTTTGCCGCGGATTTCGTCGTTGGGCGCGTGAAGGGAAACCGACAAGGTAAGCTGAAAGCGGTGCTCCATCAAGTCATATATTTTATCCACCACACCACAGGTGGAAAGGGAAATATGCCGCATGCCGATATTAAGCCCCTCTGGGTCGGACACGAGGCGGAGAAAGGAGAGGACGTTTTCATAATTATCCAAAGGCTCCCCCATCCCCATAAGCACCACATTGGACACCCGGCGGTTTTCGTCCTTTTGGGCCGCGAGAATCTGCCCTGCCATCTCATAGGCGGTCAGGTTTCTACGGTACCCGCCCATACCGGTGGCGCAGAAGGCGCATCCCATCTTGCACCCGGCCTGGGTAGAGATACACATGCTGGTCCCGTGCTGGTACTGCATCAAGACCGCTTCAATCAACTCCCCGTCGGACAGGCGGAATAAGTATTTCACCGTCCCGTCCAACTGGGAAACCAGCTTTTTCTCAATACACACCGATGGAATAAAATACTGCTGCGAAAGCGCCGACCGCATAGCGGCGGGCAGGTTCGTCATTTCGTCAAAGGAGGAAACGCCCCGGCGCAGCCATCCGGTAATCTGGGATGCGCGGAAGGCGGGCACGCCCATGGCTTTGACAGCTTGGGCAAGCTCCTCCTGGGAGAGGGTGGTAATGTCCTGTTTTCCCATTCGTCCTCCTAGGAGAGTATCACTCGGCTGGTTTTATACGGGTCATGGCCGCTAAGAAAAAACCGTCCGACTGGCTGATATGCGGAAGCAGGGTAGCACGGTGGCTTCCCCGGTCACAAGGGCGCAAAAGCGCATCGGGTAAATCGAGCGTCTTGGGCACAAAATCCGGATGCTCTGAGAGAAATCGCTCCGCCACTTCCTCGTTCTCCTGAGGCGTGAGCGAGCAGGTGGAATACACTAGCAGGCCTCCGGGCTTTACCAATTTAGACGCAATACACAAGATATTATATTGCATAGGGGGAAATTTTGCAAGCAAATCCGGCATTTTATACCGGATTTCCGGTTTTCTCCCAATGTCCCCCAAACCGAAACAGGGCACGTCACAGAGTACCCGATCGGCCAAACACGGCGCTTCCTGCGGTTTCGAAGCGTCTTGGACCCGGGCTTTTACACAGGTAAGGCCCAGCCGCTTTGCGCCGCTTTCGATGAGCCTGACCCTGGATTCATAGAGGTCGCATGCAGTAAGCGTTCCCCGATCCTGCATATGTTCGGCCGTAGTAAAGGCTTTCCCGCCGGGGGCGGCGCACACGTCGAAAACCGTGTCGCCCGGCTTTGCGTCCAATGCTTGGCAGCACAGCTGGGACGCTAAGTCCTGCACATGAAAGAGGCCCTTCTGAAACGCTCCGATCTTTTCTACCGCCCCGGCGTTTTCGAGCCATAAGGCGGTTTTCAGATGTTCATCCGGCCGCGCTTTTACGCCTTCTCCGGCTAGAATGCGTAAAAGTTCCTCCCCGGTGACCCGGGTGGTATTCACCCGGACGCACACCCGCGACGGACGCAAAAACGCCTTGAGCATACCTTCCGTGTCTACTTCTCCATAGTGCTTTAGCCACAGCGCTACCAGCCACTGGGGGCAGGAATAGAGAAAGGACAGACGCTGTGCCAGCCCTGCCCCTTTCGCAGGAGACAGGGCGGCCGTATCCCGCTGCACCGCACGCAGCACGGCGTTGACAAAGCCGCAGGCGGACGCCTGGCGGCAGGCTCTAGTAAGCTTTACCGATTCGTCCACCGCTGCAGAAGGCGGGATCTTATCGGAAAACAAAAGCTGATAAACCCCAAGACGCAAAATATTTCGCACCTGGGGAGACATTTTTTTGATTTTGATTTTCGAGTGAGCGGCGATGACCGCGTCTAAAGTAAGGCGGCGCTCCAGCACCCCATAGAAGAGCGCCGAGGCCAGGGCTTCGTCTCGCTTCTCAAGCTTCGCCGCTTTGAGCGCCCCGTCCAGAACCAGGTTCGAGTACCCGTCCTCCAGCTCCATCTTTAACAGCGCTTGCAGCGAAACCATGCGGGCATTTCCCGCCGGGTTACCCACGGTTGTTGCGCCGGGCGATGGCCAGCAGGCGCAAGAGGCTCAAAAGGCTTGCGACCACGGCGGCCACATAGGTCATAGCAGCGGCGCGCAGCACCTTTTTGCTGCCGGTCAGTTCCTCTTCCGTGAGAAGGCCCGCCTCGTCAATGGCGCGCACGGCGTTGGAGCTTGCGTTAAACTCCACCGGCAGGGTAATGATCTGAAAAAGGACCGCGCAGCTAAACAGGATGATGCCAATGTTGACCAGAAAGCCGTAGGAAAACAAAATCCCGATGAGCACGATATAAAAGGAAAGGGTGGAACCGATGTTGGCAATGGGATAGAGGGCGTTGCGGATTTTGATAGGCACGTAGCCTTTGGCATACTGGGCCGCATGGCCCGCCTCATGGGCGGCGATGCCCACGGCGGCAATGGTGGCGCTGTCGTACACGCCTTCAGAAAGGCGGATGACATGGCGCCTAGGATCGAAATGGTCAGTCAGGTTGCCGCCGACCCGTTCCACCGACACTCCTGAGACCCCGTAAAACTGCAGCACCCGCTGGGCGGCCTCAGCGCCGGTCATACCCCGCCGATTTCGCACAGACGAATACTTGCGGTAGGCCGAGTGCACCCCCGCCTGGGCGATGATCGAAATGACCAGCGCCGGGATCACGAAAATCAGATAGGTCGGATCAAAAGCCCACATATAAAGTCCTGGCATTTGCTGTCCTCCTGTGTTACAAAGAAATGGTTACCCGCCGAGGACGGTCCCCGGCTCAATCCGGTGGCCCCGCAGAAACGCGTCGGCCGCAAGGCGTTTTCCCGCGTTATATTGTATTTCCAAAAGCTCGACGGTATTCCCGTCACCGCAGCAAATTGCAAAAGGTTCGATGGAAATCACTTCCCCCGGCTTCCCGTCGGCCGGTTTTCCAAGCCGGGAACGGTGGAGCTTGAGGGTTTTGCCGTTTAACTGGGTGACCGCCACCGGCCAGGGGGACAGACCGCGGATTTGATTGTGAACCTTATGGGCCGGCTGGGAAAAGTCCACCTGACACAGGGACTTGTCCAGCATGGAAGCATAGCAAGACTTGGAGTCGTCCTGTTTTACCGGGACAATAGTACCCGCTTCGAGCCCTTCCACCGTCTCTATCAGCAGCTTTGCGCCGAGCTGGGAGAGCCGGTCGTGCAGCTCGCCGGCGGTTTCGTTCTCCCCGATGGGGGTCGCCGCCTGCAAGAGAATATCACCGGTATCTAAGCCAGCTGCCATCTGCATAGTGGTGACGCCCGTCTCCTTCTCACCGTCGAGCACGCTCCACTGGATGGGCGCCGCTCCCCGGTACTTGGGCAGTAAAGACGCATGGACGTTTACACACCCGAATTTGGGCAAAGATAAAATCGCCTGAGGCAGAATCTTTCCGTAAGCCACTACCACGATCAGTTCCGCATCTAAGCTTTGCAGAGTCTCGAGCGCCTGCCCGTCTTTTAAAGTGGCAGGCTGGTAAACAGGGATTCCCTTTTCCACCGCCAGCGCTTTGACCGGCGGAGGTGTGAGCACATAGCCGCGCCCTTTGGGCTTATCCGGCTGGGTAAAAACACCGCTCACCTCATGACCCGCCTGTAAAAGCGCTGCCAGAGACGGCACGGCGAACTCCGGCGTTCCCATAAATACGATGCGCACAGGGCTCCACCTCCTTATTCTTCCTCGTCCGGATCTACCATACGGATGATGTTGTCATAAAAAAGCTCCCCGTCCAGATGACCGCATTCATGGCAGAAAGCGCAGGCTAAAATGTCCTCCCCGGAAACGGTGATGTCCTTGCCGTTGCGGTCCTTGGCCTTTACCGTCACCTTTTTCGGACGCAGGCGCACCGCCCGTTTTCCGGGGCACGACAGGCAGCCTTCCACCACCTCCTGCTCCCCTTCCCGTTCGACGATTTCAGGGTTTACAAGCTCAAGAAGCCCCTCTCCCACGTCGATGACCACCACCCGGCGCAGCACGCCCACCTGCACCGCAGCCAGGCCCACGCCGTCCTCTTTGTACATGGTTTCGGCCATGTCGTCGAGCAACACATGCAGCCGGTCGTCAAATTTGTCCACCGGGCGGGATTTCTTACGAAGAAAATGATCGGTATCGGTAATAATGCTGCGAATTGCCATTGCGTGTCCTCCTAACATCGGGAAACCTGGTTTGCCGATGGGGCAAACCGTTCTTTTGTCCGTTCTATCCTTGTGCGCCGAAACGGCGCTGCGTTCCTTACCTTATAGGATGCCCTCCGGATTCATGTCCGCATACGCGGTTACCTCGGAAAATCCCCGTTTTTTTCCGAAGGACACCAAAAGCCCCATCAGAAACCGGCGGAATTCCGCCGTGTCCCGGCATTTGAGCAGCAGCCGGTACCGGTATTTCCCCGCCACCTTGCACACCACTGCCGGCGCTGGGCCGAGCACCCGAAGCGGCAGCTTCGGGTAGTCGCGCTGGGCCACCTCTTTGAGCTCGTGCAAAAACTCCCGCGCCCCCGCCTGCACCTTTTCTTCCTCCCGGCCTACAAAGCCCACCAGGCAAAGGTCGCAGAAAGGCGGGTAAAGCATGGTTTTGCGGGAGGCGATCTCGCTTTTGTAAAAGGCGTCGTAGTCCTGCCGGGCGGCTAGGGCGATCACCGGATGGTCCGGCGTATAGGTCTGGATGACCGCGCGGCCCGCGTGTTTTCCCCGGCCCGAACGGCCCACCACCTGGGTAAAGAGAGCAAAAGCCCGCTCGTAGCTGCGGTAGTCGTCGGAAAAGAGAGATTGGTCGGCGGAGACAATCCCCACCAGGGTCACATTCTCAAAATCAAGGCCCTTGGCCACCATCTGGGTGCCGATCATAATGTCGTACTCGCCCTTGGCAAAGGAACCAAGCTTTCGTTCGTGGGAGTCCCGGGTCATGGTGGTGTCAGTGTCCAGCCGCAGGATACGCGCACCGGGCAGCCGGTCAATGAGCTCCTGCTCCACCCGCTGGGTGCCGAATCCGGAATAACGCACCTGGTCCTCCCCGCAGTGGCTGCACTTAGTGGTAAAGGGCTGCATATGGCCGCAATAGTGGCACATCATCTGTCCGTTCGCCGTGTGATAGGTCATGGAAATGCTGCAATTGGGGCAGGTGACCACCTCACCGCAGCTGCGGCAGGAGGCAAAGGTGTTATACCCCCGGCGGTTTAACAGCAGGATGGACTGCCGCCCCGCCTGTAGGTTTTCCTGAAGCTCCTCCACCAGCGGACCGCTCAACGCATTGCCGGTGCCTGGCGGCTCCAGGCGCATATCAATCACCGAGACGGCGGGGAGGTTTGCATCCCCGTACCGGGTTTCCAGCCGGTTGAGGGTATAGCGGCCGCGGCTCGCCTGATAAAAGCTTTCCAGAGATGGAGTGGCGGAAGACAGCAGCAGCAGCGCCTTGTGCCATTTCACGCGAAACTTCGCCACGTCCCTTGCGTGAAACCGCGGGGAGGACTCGGATTTGTAGGTGTGCTCCTGCTCCTCGTCCAGAATGATAAGCCCTAAGTCCTCACATGGGGCGAACACCGCCGAACGGGTCCCCACGATGACCTTGGCCTGGCCGTTTTTGATGCGCTTCCATTCGTCGAGCCGTTCACCTAAGGACAAACCGCTGTGAATCACCGCCACCTGCCCGCCGTACCGGCGGTAAAAGAGGCTCAAGGTCTGGGGTGTCAAAGAGATTTCCGGAACCATAACAAGCACCGCACGGCCCAGTTTGAGCACCTCGTCGGCCAAGCGCATAAACACCTGGGTTTTCCCCGATCCGGTTACCCCGTAAAGAAGGGAGACGCCGCCTCCCGCCTGGTACTGGGTCAGCAGCTGTTCAAAGGCCTTCTGCTGCTCGTCGGTCAGGCGGATAGACCCGGCGTCCTGGGCGGGGCGTTCCTTGACCGGGGCGCGGTAGGTTTCGTTTGCATAAAACTCCAGCACGCCCTTGCGCACTAGAGTATTCACCACCGAAACCCCGCAGGCGGCAAAGTAACAGACCTCCTTGACCGAGGCGCCGCCCGCCTGCGAAAGAAGGGTGACTACCTCCCGCTGTTTGGGCGTGAGCTTTCCTTCCAAAAGCGCCTGGGTTTCCTCGTCGGAAAGCGCCAGGCGCACCATTTTGACCGTCGCGTCCCCGATCCGGCGCACCGAATCGTCGCTGCGGGTCAAAAACCCTTTCTTTACTAACTGCTCGGGCAGGTCGCTTTCCGGGGAAAGGCCCATGATTTCCAAAAGCCGCTCCCGTTCCACATGGGCGCCGCTGTCCGCCAGGTGCTGGACGATACGGCGTTCCTCCGGGGCAAGCGTCTCCATCCGTTCCGGCGCCACGTCCGGCGCGATGGCGTAGCTCGCCACCAAACGCAGGCTCATTCCCGCCGGCAGCATGGCCTTGAGCGCGTCGAACTGAGGACAATAGGTCTTTTCCCTAAGCCACTTTCCCAGAGAAAGAAGCTCATTTGAAAGAAGCGGCGCCTTGTCAAGCACCGCTGCAATCGGTTTGATGGATTCCAATGCCGTTTCCTGCCGAACCGACAGCACGATTCCCTGCCGTTTGCGGTTGCCGCGCCCAAAGGGAACCAGCACCCGACAGCCCGGCAGGGCCGTTTCTTGCATGGACGGGGGAACCAGATAGTCATACCCCTTGTCAAAATAAATGGCCGTCTGCTCCACCGCGACCTGGGCTATCATCACCGCAGGCATATTCATACCTCCGCCTTATTGGAGCGTTTCGTCTTGAGAGTCTTTCTTCTCTTTGATGACGTATTCCCCGTGGGAGAATTCATCCACCGCAATGCTGACCGGCTTTTCGGTAAGAACGGTGCCGGCCGCCTCCGCCTCGTCGACGATTTCGCGGGCCCGTTTGGCTACCGCGATGACAAAGGAGTAACGGCTGCGGTTGTCGGAAAAAATATCATTGGGAGATGGTTTGAGCATCGTTAAGCACCTCTTCTATTATAGTACGCATGGCTTCCGTCTTAGCGTGTTCCGCCTTGAGAATGGCTTCAATCTGGTCGACCGCGTCTTCCAGCGCGTCGTTTACCACAATATACTGGTATTCCCCGGCGCAGCGGATTTCCTCTTTCCCGGTTTTCAGCCGCTGCCGGATCTTTTCCTCGCTTTCCGTTCCCCGTTCGTGCAAACGGCGGGAAAGCTCTCCAAAGGACGGAGGCATAATGAAGATGCCAACCGCGTCGGGCGCCTTTTCCTTCACCTGGCGGTAACCCTGGATATCAATCTCCAAAATCACGTCCATCCCCTCTTCCCGCCACTCCTTCACCGGTGCGGCAGGCGTGCCGTAACAGTCCCCGTTTCCGCAGCGGGCGTATTCCATGGCGCCCCCCTGCTCCACCGTCCGGTCGAACTGTTCCTTCGTAACAAAGTGGTAGGAAACTCCGTCCACCTCCCCTTCCCGGGGTACTCGGGTGGTCATGGACACCGATAGCCGAAGCTTCGGATCCCGTTCCAAAAGCCGCTTGACTACCGTTCCCTTCCCGCATCCGGATGGGCCGGACAGCACCAAGAGACATCCTTCATTCATTGTCCTCGATCTCCTCATCGTCGTCCTCGTCATGGTCGTTCACGCGGTTTGCCACCGTTTCCGGCTGCACGGCGGAAAGAATCACATGATCGCTGTCGGTGACGATTACCGCACGGGTACGCCGGCCATAGGTGGCGTCAATGAGAGTGCCCCGGTCCCGCGCGTCCTGAATGATGCGCTTAATGGGAGCAGATTCTGGACTGACAATCGCCACCAGACGGTTGGCCGATACCATATTGCCAAAGCCAATGTTAATCAATTTCATCGCTTACCGCTTTCCTTTTGCACAGCCGCGGATGTTCTTTCCCGTTCGCATGGGAACCTGCGGCTGGAGCCTATTCAATGTTCTGAATCTGTTCGCGGATTTTCTCGATCTCCGCCTTGATGTCCACCACCACCCGGGCGATTTCCACGTCCTGGGCCTTTGAACCGATGGTATTGGCTTCCCGGTTGATTTCCTGCACCAGAAAGTCGATCTTGCGGCCCACCGCTTCGCCGCTTTCGAGCATGCTGTGAAGCTGCTCGATGTGGCTGCGCAGACGGACGGTTTCTTCCGCTACCGCCGTTTTGTCCGCAAAAATAGCCGCCTCGGTCAACAGCCGCTGTTCATCCACCGTGCGGTCCTCCAGAAGCTCGCGGATGCGCTTTTCCAGCTTCTGCTCATAGGCGCGCACCGTTTGAGGAGAATGCTCCTCCACAAACGCCACCTTCTCTAAGATGGTTTGCGCCCGGGACTCCACGTCCTCCTTCATCCGCCGTCCTTCCCGTTCCCGCATGGCGATAAACTCGTCTCCCGCCTGCTGGGCCACCGACCGGACCGCCGCCCAAATCTGCTCCTCGTCCTCAGGAGCCTTATGCACGGTGAGCACGTCGGGATACCGGGAAATAAGAGACGCGGACACGTCGTTTCGCAGCTCGTACCGGTCGGCAAGCTCATTCAACGCCGCCAGGTAACCAGCCGCCAACGAATGGTTGACCACCACCTGGCAGGCGGTGGAATCCAGCGTTTCAATAGAAACATAGACATCCACTTTACCCCTGGCGATGCGGGTCTGGAAGTAAGCCTTGAGCTTTTCCTCCAGAAACCCATAAATGCGCGGAACCCGCGCGGAAAACTCATAATACCGGTGGTTGACCGACTTGATCTCCACCGTGATATCATGACCGTCGATGACCGCCTGCGCGCGGCCGTACCCTGTCATACTTCGGATCATGCATTTCACCACTTTAGTTCAATTCGCCTGTTTCTACAGAAAAGTTCCCTGCTTCTTTGGACGCAAAGCAGGGTTTCCTATCGTTTATTTTACCGTTTTTCGCCTACCCTGTCAACCGAATCTGCGAATTTTGCCGTTCTCCAGGCGGGTGAGCTTATCTTCGGAATTTATACAGGCTGCCTTTTGCGAAAAGCCGAAAGGCCCCCGGATACCTCCGGGGGCCTCGTTTTTCACTGCGATCAAACGGGATGGACCTTATTCTCCATATCCACATTCTTGTCGATGTGGTACTTTTCATTGCGCCGCTGCTCAAAGAACTTGACTGCCACCTGGCCGAACTGGGCATAGGACAGGACATCCTCCTCCTGCTCCACCCATTCGCTGCACTCGGCGCGCAGCTTGTCGAGCTCCGGCTCGAGCAGGTCGGCCGGACGGCAGGTGATCGGCTCTTCGTCGCCGATAATCTTCTTGCGGAACTGGGGATCAATCGGCACCGGGGTCGCGCCGTACTCGCCGCGCACGATGCCTTTGAATTCCTTCGTGACCATTTTATACCGCTCGCCGGTGATGACGTTGTAAACCGCCTGGGTGCCCACGATCTGGGAAGACGGAGTGACCAGCGGCGGATAGCCCGCGTCCGCGCGTACACGCGGCACTTCCTTGAGCACTTCCTCCAGCTTGTCCTCCTTGCCCGCCTGTTTGAGCTGGGAAACCAGGTTGGATAGCATGCCGCCGGGCACCTGATAAAGGAGAGCGTTTGCGTCCACGCCCAGCACCTTAGTATTCATAAGACCGCTCTTAAGGTACTTCTGGCGGAGGGTATCGAAATAAGCACGAATGCCGTCGAGCTTAACAAGATCAAGGCCGGTATCGTAAGGCGTGCCCTTGAGGGCCGCCACCATGGACTCGGTGGCCGGATGGGAGGTACCCATGGCCAGCGGGGACATGGCGGTGTCGATTACGTCCACGCCCGCCTCGATGCCCTTTAAGAGAACCATGGAGGCAAGGCCGGCGGTATAGTGGGAATGAAGCTGGATCGGGATCTTCACCGATTCCTTGAGCGCCTTGACCAGATCATAGGTGGCATAGGGCGTCAGAAGGCCGGCCATGTCCTTGATGCAGATGGAGTCCGCACCCCGCTCCTCCAGCTCCTTGGCGTATTTGACATAGTATTCGGTACTGAAAACCGGGCCGGTGGTGTAGGAAATGGCGGCTTGCAAATGAGCGCCTTCCTTCTTGGTGGCCTTGATGGCGGTTTCCAGGTTGCGCACATCGTTGAGCGCGTCGAAGATGCGAAGGATGTCGATGCCGTTTGCCACCGACTTCTGCACGAAATATTCCACCACGTCGTCCGCATAGTGGCGGTAACCGAGCATGTTCTGCCCGCGGAAGAGCATCTGCAGTTTGGTGTTGGGCGCCTTCTTGCGGATGATGCGAAGGCGTTCCCAAGGATCTTCGTTGAGAAAACGCAGGCATGCGTCAAAGGTGGCGCCGCCCCAGCATTCCAGCGAATGAAAGCCCACTGCGTCAAGCTGTTCGAGAACCGGAAGCATTTCTTCCGTCGTCATGCGGGTCGCGATCAGGGACTGATGCGCGTCGCGCAGGACGGTTTCTGTAATTCCAACCTTAGCCAAGTTGTTGCACCTCTTTCCCGAATGTTACTGGAGCGCGATCATGGGCTTGCCGGAGTCGACGCTTTCGCCCTTATTGACCATGACCGACGCCACGACGCCGTCGCGGGGAGCCATAATCTCATTTTCCATCTTCATCGCTTCCAGTACCAGCAGCACATCGCCGCTCTTGACCGAGTCGCCCGCCTTGACGTTGACGCTCAGAATGGTGCCGGGCATGGGGGCGGCGATGGTCTCGCTGCCGGAAGGCGCCGCTGCGGGAGCAGCCGGAGCTGCCGCCGGAGCCGCAGGAGCGGCGGGAGCAGGAGCAGCCGGGGCAGGAGCCGCATTGGCACCCAGTTCTTCCACCTGTACGTCGTACGCTTTTCCGTTGACCGTGACTCTCAAATTCTTCATGATAAACCACCTTTCCTCCAGCGGCTTTCCTTTTTGTTCTCATTTTAGCCCCACCCGCATTTGCCGCTGGGAAATGACGGTGGCTTTTTCACCCGGGAACCCGGATGTTTGTTACAGCTGAATGTTCGAGTGCTTCTTGGGCAGGCGGGAAACGCGCTTGCCTGCCAGCAGGTCCAGCGCCGCAATGAGGCGGGCTCTGGTCTCGCCCGGCTCGATGACCTCTTCAAGAAGGCCGGCCTTGGTCGCGTCAAAGGGAGCGGCCTTGGTATCGGCGTACTCCTGCACCAGCGCCGAGCGCTCGGTAAGCGGGTCCTTCATCGCGGCGAGCTTCTTGTTCCACATAATGGCCACCGCCGTCTCCGGCGCTAAGCCGGAAATCACCGCCTGGGGCCAGGCGTAAACCACATCGGCACCCGACGCCGTGCCCGCCATGGCGACATAAGCCGAACCGATGGCCGAGCCGGTGATGACCGAGACCTTTGCCGTGGTCGCTTCCGCGTAAGCGTGTGCCACCATGGACGCCTCCTTGATGGAAGCAAAGCCTTCGCAGTCCACAAAGGTGACCACCGGAATCGCAAAGGCGTCCGCAAACCGCACCATCCGCGCGATCTTTGCGCTGGAGGCCGCATCCAAGGCGCCTCCCTTGGTCATGGCAACCGCCACCGTCTGGCCCGCGATGCGGGCAAGGCCGGTTACCGCCTTCTCGCCTACCTTTGCCTGGAATTCCACGAAGCTGCCGCCGTCCACCGTCTGGCAGATGGGGCATGCGTCAGAATCCGGCTCGGCGGAGTCGGCCACCGGGGTGGTGGAAATGTTATTGAGAGGCAGAAGAGAGACGACCTCCTTGACCTTGGCCACCGCCTCGTCAAGGGTTTCGGTCTCCACCGAAATGACGCTCTTGGCCTTGTCCTCTTCGTTTGCAACCAGGAACAGATCGCCCTCGGCCGCCTTCACCACCACATCCGCGTCCGCCGCGATCAGGGAGAAAGCGCCCCCGCAGGGACCTGCAATGAGGGAAATCTGAGGTACGACGCCGGAAAGGTTGTTGCTCCACATGAGCAGCTCGCCGATGGCGGCAAGTGCTTCCACTCCCTCTTTGAGATAAGCGCCGTTGGAATTGAACACCCCGACAACCGGACAGCCGGTTTTCGCCGCCAGGTCATAGACCTTACGGATTTTCGCCGCCTGCTCTTTGCCGACCGCACCGCCGTTGACATCCCGGTCCTGTACGAAAACATACACCGGAGCGCCGTCCATGGCGCCGCAGCCGGTGATAACCTCAGGCGCCGTCATGCAGCCCAGTTCCGTAAAAGAGCCGGCGTCGAACAGCTTCTCGGTAAGCTTGCGGGCCGGCGTCTGCTCTTTGGACGCGCGCGCCTGCTTCAACGTGTTGAGTCCGCTTTCTAAGCTCATTCTGGTTCCTCCATTATCAGGAACATCCGCCGAAATCCCGGCATTTTGCCCCCGTTTTTCTATTCGCCTTCCTGCGAAAACTATTTTTACACCTAACTATTATAATAAATTGTATATAATTTAACAAGGTTTTCAACGGGGATTTCGGCCCGCGCAGCATCTTTGAAAGAACTGTGGTAAATTTATCACCATTTTATCCCCTATTTTGTGGAATCCAACTGACGAAAGCACTTCAAACAACGCGGCAGTTTCGCATTCCACTGTTTTTGCTCCCGCATCCATGGCAATGGAAGCCGCTGCGCGCACAAGTCCGTCCAACAGGGTTTGATCCTCGCCGAAAAAGATCGACCACAAAACCGCCCGCTCCCCTTCCCGGCTGAACACCAAGCTGCCGGTGCAGATCCCGTTTTCCACCGCTTCGAGCACGGCGAACCTTTGCTCCATAGGCATACCGTGGGTGCTTAGGAAAGTCTCCCGTCTCTCCTCATCTCTTACGGGCTGTATTTTTAGCATAGCTCTTCCTCTTTCCTTGCGTTTGTCCGGCATTTTTTCCTGCCGCCGGTTTTCCGCTCAGAAGCCGGCGCACCTCTTCGGTGGTCAGCTCCCGCCATTTGCCCGGCTGGAGCATTCCCAACCGCACCGGTCCGATGGCGATGCGCTTGAGCCGCGCCACCTCCAGCCCCAACACCTCGCACATTTTGCGGATCTGGCGGTTTCGCCCTTCGTGCAGGACGATTTCCACCACCGTGCGCCCTTCTTCCTTTTGTACCACATGAGCCTCGGCCGGAGCGGTTTTGCGCCCGTCGATGACGATGCCCTCCTGCATGCGAAGAAGCTGTTCGTCAGTGATTCCCGGGCGCACCGTCACCCGGTAGGTTTTGGGCACATGCTTGGACGGATGGGTTAAGACGTTGGCGAAATTGCCGTCGTTTGTGAGAAAAAGCATGCCTTCCGATTCCCGGTCCAGCCGTCCCACCGGGTAGACTCGTTCGGGGATGTCCTTCACCAAATCGGCCACGCACCGGCGGTCCTGCTCGTCGCTTAAGGTGGTGATATAGCCCCTGGGCTTATAAAGCATAATGTAGCGCATCGCATGCTTGTGTTCCAGACGCCTGCCATGGACTGTCACCAAATCCCTTTTGGGAATGACCTGATCCCCAATGGAGGCCTTGCGGCCGTTTACTTTGACAAAGCCGCCCGCAATCAGCTCCTCCGACTTGCGCCGGGAGGCGACCCCGCATTCGGCCATGTATTTCTGCAGCCTTACCTTTTCGATCTTCATTGCTTTCCTACTTCCTCCGATTCTTAAAACCATCCCGTTATGTACCGCCAGATTCCGGCGAAAAAGTTCCCGATCTGTTCAAAAAAGGATGGTTGCTTCTTGCTTAAAAGCACGTCGTGCTTGGCCATGAGCACCGTTTCCCCGATCTTCTGCCCATCGAGGTAATAAGACGCGATGCCCACCGCGCTGCCGGTGGAAACCGGCGCGTAGACAAAGGGAGGCAGCTCGATCTTCACCTCTACCCTGGACAGATCCCCTTGCGTCAGGGGCGCGGTCGTCAGAGGCGGGCGCTGGATGACCGCCAGCTCTTCGAGCTCCCCGCCGGTGACCTTGATTCTCTGTTCCTCAATGGCCGGGAGATTCTGCACCGTCACCTGGGAAAACCCATAGTCAAGCAAAGCCTTGTGGTCCTTCCAGTCGTCCGGATCGTTTAAGGTTACCACCAGGAGCTTGACCCCGTCCCGCTCGGCGCAGGACACCAGGCACCGGCCCGACTTCTTGGTAAATCCGGTCTTGACCCCGATGGCCCCCTCGTACTCCTTTACCAGCCGGTTGTGGTTGCTTAAGGTACAGGTTTTCACCGGGTTTTGAAACTCCACCTGGGCGATGCTCTTGCGGGCGATGTCGGAAAAAACCGGGTTTGCCATGGCTTCCCGGGCAATGAGGGCCAAATCGTACGCCGTGGTGTAATGCTGCGCATTGTCAAGCCCGGATGGGGTAACGAAGGAGGTATTCTGCGCGCCGATCTCCTTGGCCCGCTCGTTCATCAAAGCGGCGAACTCCTCGAAGCTCGGACGCACCGTCAGGGCGATGGCGTTGGCCGCGTCGTTCCCAGAGGCCAGCAGTGCCCCGGTCACAAGCCCTTCCACCGTGATCACGTCCCCGATGTGCAGCCCCATGGAGGATCCCTCCACCAAGGCCATTTCCCCGGTGACCGTCACCGGCTGGTTTAAATCGCAGTTTTCCACCGCCAGCAGCGCCGTCATGATCTTCGTGGTGCTGGCCATAGGAAGCTGTTCGCTTTCGTTTTTCGCGTAGAGAACCCGTCCGGTTTGGCATTCCATCAGGACGGCGGCCTTTGCAGAGGTGGATGGCTCCCCCTCGGCGGCCTGCGCCGGCATGCCGGAAAGGAGCGTCACCACCGCAGCCGCCGTCGCCAACCCTTTTCGGATCGTTCGTTTACACACAGCAAAACCACCTCTTCATACGTTTGAAATTTCCAGTTGGACACTTTCATTGTATGCAGGTGGTTTGCGTTTCATCATTCGGCTTTTTGAGGTTCTTTTGCTTCTTCGGCCACATTGACCGCTTTTTCTTCCGGCTTTTTCTTTTTAAAGAGAGCCGTGATCTGGTCGAAAACCTCCGGGACGATCTTTACGATATTGCTGCCCACATTGTCGGAATTCGCCACATGCAGGATCTTCGCCTCGCCGTTTGCAATGACGATAAAGGCCACAGGCGTGATGGAAATGCCCATGCCGCTGCCGCCGCCGAACAGCTCCTTTTCCGTCTTGGTCGGCAGGTCGGAGCCGCCCACGCCCAACCCGTAGCTGATTTTGGACACCGGGATCAGCGTGGTCCCGTCCTTTGCATAAATCGGATCGCCGATGACCGTATTCGCGTCCACCAGTTCCCGGATTTTCTGCATAGTGGCTTCCATCATACTTTTAATGGGATGTTCGCTCATGCTACTGCACCGCCTTTTTGTGTATTGGTTTTGGATTTCTTCGCTTTTATCATGGTAACCAAAATCCGCCAGATTAAACCAATTCCGCTGGAAATTAAGAAAAATGGGCGGATTTGAATGCGCGCATACAGATAAGCGCGGGATTTCGCTCCCTCGCGAAAGTCCGGAATGACGGAGAAGGCCTTTATCTGCATGGCCAAAAAGTTACACAGCACGCCGAAGGCGCTATACACCGCCGCGCAGGTCCGTCCGTACTGAATGCCGGTGTCCGCCGCATCCTCTCCCACCACCGTCAGGTCGATAACCACATCGTGCACATGGATGCGCGACAGTGTGGACCTGGCCGCATGGCCGGTGTGATGGGCCAGCTCCCCCAGCAGGTGCACCACAGCGGAAAGCCCCTCTTCCTTGAGGATTATCTGAAAGGCGCTTTCCTTTTTCGGCGCTTCCTCACCAGGAGGAGGTTCCTTTTTCTTCTTTTTCTCCTTTTTTGGCTTCTTTTCCTTCTGAGGCACCACCTGAAACTTCAAAAACGCATATTTGATCGTGAGGAAAAACCCTTCCTCATACCGGAAAAGCAGATGCAGCGGAAGAAACAGCAACAGAGCCAAAAATGCCACAATCCCTCCCACAATAGCCAACGCGGTCAAGGCGCACCTCCTAACTCATCCGTCCGTCTGTTCTGCCTTCATGGCTTCTTCCCCGCCAAGGCCCTCCTGCCGGTCGGGCAGGGGCGGCAGCTCGTCGAGGGAGGAAAACCCGAAGCAACGCAGAAAATCCGGCGTGGTTCCATACAACAGAGGCCGGCCGGGCAGCTCCAGCCGTCCCTTTTCTTCCAAAAGCCCCTTTGCGCACAGGCTCCCAACGACGCCCGAGCAGTCCACCCCTCTGACCTGCTCCACAAACGCCTTGGTCACCGGCTGGTTGTAGGCCACCACCGCCAGCACCTCCATGGCCGCCTGGGACAAAGGGGTGTTGCGCCGAATTTCCAGCGCCCGGCGGATGGCCTCGGCATGCTCGGTTCTTGAGCAAAGCTGGTATTCTTCCCCCAAGCGCACCACACACAGGCCGCTTTGCCGGGCGTCCAGCTCGTCGGCCAGGTTCTGTGCCACTTTGCAGACCGTTTCCTTATCCAGCTTTAGCGCCTGGGCCAGCTTTTCCGCAGAGATGGGCGTGCCGCTTGCGAACAAGAGGGCCTCCAAAGCCGCGCGCGCTTCTTTTACTTCCATTTCGTTCGTTCCTTTGCTGTGAGAGTCAGGTCCTCCACCTGCACCCCGTCGCTGACCTCCACCCGTTTGCCCCGAACCAGTTCCAAAACCGCCAGGAAGGTGGCCACCAGCTCCGACCGGCTCTGCACATGCTCGAGCAAACCGCGCATTTGCACGGTCTTCTGGCCCCAGAGCCTGCGCAGGACAAAGACAATCCTGGAAGTCACCGATACAATGGGCTTTGCCACAATAGGGGTAAAGGCCGCCTGCGGGGGCGGCAGGTGCCGCTTTCCCTTGCCGGCGGCATCCTGGTACGCGGCAAGCAGCTCCTCGGGTTTATGGGTACAGCGGTAGGTTTTGTCCACCGGGATGGGGCTTGGTTCCCGGCAGAAGAGGTCGAACCCATTGGTACGCGCCGCAAGAAGCGCGGCGATTTCCTTGGCCGTCTGGTATTCGAGCAGCTGCCCGGTCAGCTCCTTCTTGAGCTGCTCGCTTTCCTCGTGCCTGGGCAGCAGGGATACCGTTTTCATATGCACGAGCCGCGCCGCCATTTCCAGAAACTCGCTGGCCACGTCCATATCCGCTTCCTGCATGGCGGTAATGTGCGCTAAGTACTGCTCTAATAAGTCTGATACGGCGATGTCCTGAATATTCAGTTTGTTCTTCGAAATTAAGTGCAAAAGCAGGTCCAGCGGCCCTTCAAAGACCGGCAGCTTATACGATATCTTATCCATGGGCCTACAGCGCACTCATTCCGAGCAAACGGAAGGGCAGGTCGGCCACCCACAAAAGCCCATCAAAAACATGGGTCTGCACAAAGCTCAATATCCCATCAAATACCGGGGTGAACAAAACCAGGACAATAAAGACGATGGAGATAATTTGCTGGTAGCGGTAAAACCATTCCTCCACCCGGTCTGGAAGGAAAAAGCACAAAATCCGCGAGCCGTCCAGCGGCGGGATGGGAAGGAAATTAAAGACCGCCAAGCCGATGTTGATCACGGACAGCAGATACAAAAAGGTATAAATTACCGTATAAAGAGTCCCGTAATAATAATCTAGGTTCATCCTGGCAATCTCAAAATTAATCCGTAGCAGCAGCACCGCGATGAACGCCACAATCAAGTTGGAAACCGGGCCGGCCAGGGCGGTCAGCGCCATGCCGGCCTTGCGGTTTTTGAAGTTATAGGGATTGACGGGCACCGGCTTTGCCCAGCCGAACCCCACCAAAAACAGGCTCAAAGCACCAATGGGATCCAGATGGCGCATGGGATTCAAGGTCATGCGGCCGTTATACTTTCCCGTGTCGTCCCCCAGCTTGTGAGCGACGAAGGCGTGGGCGCACTCGTGAATGGGCAGAATGGCGACCACCACAAAAGCGGTGGTCAGCAGCGTCAAAACGATCTGTGTCATGTCGCCGCCCTGCAAGAGGTGAAACAGCACAAGCATCACTCCCGGTGTAAAGATAGAAAAATCGAAACTTTCTTCGACGAAACGCAGTAGATTAAGAAACAATTATAGCACAATCCAGCAATTCCCGCAATTGTTTTGGGACGATATCCGCCTTCGGCCAGAAAAAGACGGAAGCCTGCCTGTTCCAGCGCAGGAATCTTCTTTTCTCCGGCGCCGGTACACTTAGATGCGCATTCTTCCCACAGCCCGTGCCCGGCCCGGGAAAAGGAATCTGGCATGGCTTTCTAAACAGCCGGAGGTGTGAAAGCGGATCGTGGTCATCCGTTTTTCCGCTCCCACGCTAGGCGCCAAAACCGCTTTTGCTCAGAGAAATGCCGCGGAGCGTTTCACACCAGACATCGGTTCACGAAAAAAGCGCGCGCTCAAGAGAGCGCGCGCTTTTGGAACACACATGCAAACCGGAATTAATACATGCCGCCCATACCGGGGTTGGGAGCGGCCGGAACCGGGTTTTCTTCCTTCTTGTCGGCAACCAGGGACTCGGTGGTGAGCACCATAGCCGCGACGGAAGCCGCGTTCTCCATCGCGGAACGGGTGACCTTGGTCGGGTCGACGATGCCGGCGGAAATCATATCGGAATATTCTTCCTTGAGGGCGTCGTAGCCGTAGTTCACCTTGCCGCTGGAGACGATCTTATCCACAATGACCGAGCCTTCCACGCCCGCATTGGCCGCAATCTGGCGCATGGGGGCTTCCAGGGACTTCAGGACGATCTTCGCGCCCGTCTTCTCGTCGCCGTCGAGCTCGTCGACAACCTTGCTCACCGCCGGAATGGCGTTGAGCAGGGCCACGCCGCCGCCGGCTACAATGCCTTCCTCTACCGCAGCCTTGGTGGCGGAAAGGGCATCCTCAATACGCAGCTTCTTTTCCTTCATTTCGATCTCGGTAGCAGCGCCGACCTTGATGACGGCTACGCCGCCGGCCAGCTTCGCCAGACGCTCCTGGAGCTTCTCGCGGTCGAAGTCCGAAGTGGAGACCTCGATCTGGGAACGGATCTGGCCCACCCGCGCCTTGATCTCTTCGGAATTGCCGGCGCCGTCGACGATGATGGTGTTCTCCTTCTGCACCTTGACCTGACGGGCGCGGCCCAGCTGAGCCATGTCGGCGTCCTTGAGCTCCAGGCCCAGATCGGAGGAAATCACGGTGCCGCCGGTGAGGATGGCGATATCCTGGAGCATCTCCTTGCGGCGGTCGCCAAAGCCGGGAGCCTTGACGGCGACGCAGGTGAAAGTGCCGCGCAGCTTGTTGACAAGCAGCGTGGCCAGCGCTTCGCCTTCCACGTCCTCGGCGATGATGACCAGCTTCTTGCCCGACTGCACGATTTTCTCCAGCAGCGGCAGGATATCCTGGATGTTGGAAATCTTCTTATCGGTGATCAGGATGTAAGCGTCGTCGATGATCGCTTCCATCTTGTCGGTATCGGTGCACATATAGGGAGAGATGTAGCCGCGGTCAAACTGCATGCCCTCGACCACCTCGGAATAGGTCTCGGCAGTCTTGGACTCTTCCACGGTGATGACGCCGTCGGCGGAAACCTTCTCCATCGCTTCCGCAATCAGCTTGCCAATGAACTCGTCGCCAGCGGAAATGGTGGCGACGCGGGCAATGTCCTCACTGCCGGAAACCTTCTTGGAGTTGGACACAACCGCGTCAATGGCCGCCTTGGAGGCCTTCTGGATGCCGCGGCGCACGATCATGGGGTTGGCGCCGGCCGCAACGTTCTTCATACCCTCGCCGATCAGAGACTGGGCCAGAAGGGTGGCGGTGGTGGTGCCGTCGCCGGCCACGTCGTTTGTTTTGGTGGCGACTTCCTTGACCAGCTGCGCGCCCATGTTTTCAAAGGCGTCGTCAAGCTCAATTTCCTTGGCGATGGTCACGCCGTCGTTGGTGATGAGGGGGGCGCCGAACTTCTTGTCGAGCACCACGTTTCTGCCGCGGGGGCCCAGGGTGATCTTCACCGTGTCCGCCAGCTTATCGATACCGGCCTGCAACGCCTTGCGGGCGTCTACGCCGTAGAGAATTTCCTTTGCCATAATCAAATTACCTCCCGTATTTCATATCATAGAACCGAAAAAGCGATCTTATTCCACAACCGCCAGGATGTCGGACTGACGCACGATGATGACTTCCTCGCCGTCCACCTTGACCTCGGTGCCGGAATACTTGCTGGTGATGACCTTATCGCCGACCTTTACCGTCATCTGCACTTCCTTGCCGTCTACCAAACCGCCCGGACCAACGGCCAGCACAGTGGCAACCTGGGGCTTTTCCTTGGCGGAGCCGGCCAGCACGATGCCGCTCTTGGTGGTTTCCTCGGCTTCCTCCATCTTGATGACCACTCTGTCGGAAAGAGGCTTGATTGTCATTTCTATTCCTCCCTGATAAATTAATAACTCAGTTTAGCACTCTCTATCTTTGAGTGCTAAAACTATTGTAATCATATCGCTTGGAAAAATCAAGTACTATTTTTAGAAAATTTAGCACTTCACAAATTGTTTACAAACGTCCAGGCGAATCCCACAAAAAGGAAATGCCTTCCCTGCACAGTATGGCGCATTTATGCGCCGCCCATACAGCGGAAGGCATTTTTCGCTTATTTGAAATACATGTAGAGCTGGCACTTGATCATGCCGTTGTAGAGCTTGCGGCGTTTATCCGCCTTGCGGCCGAAAAGAGCCTCAAAATCCTCGTGAGGGCTGATGATATAATAACCAAACTTTTCCTTGCGGGCAAACACCTTCCCCATCTCCCGATAGAGGGTTTCCGCTTCCTTTACGTCCAGCAGCCGTTCCCCGTAGGGCGGGTTGCAGAGAATAGTGGCCTTTTCTCCGTCGTCCGAAAAGTCCCGGATGTCCCGTTTCTCCACCCGGATGCGGGAATCTACCCCGGCACGCTTGGCGTTGAGGCGGGTCAGCTCCAGGGCATGCTCGTCGATATCGTAGCCCACGGCTTCGAACTCGTTGTCCCGTATGATGCGGCTCATGGCATACTGCCGCTCCTCCTGCCAGACCTTTTGGGGAATGGCGCTCCATTTCTCCGCCGCAAAGGTCCGGTTAAGCCCCGGGGCGATGCGCATGGCGATGAGGGCGGATTCGATAAGCAGCGTCCCCGAACCGCAGAAGGGATCAATAACCCGGCTGTACCCCCGTACCCGGGCTAAGTCCGCCATCGCCGCAGCCAGGGTTTCCTTAATGGGCGCTTCGTTCGCCCGAGGGCGGTAGCCCCGCTTGTGGAGCCCTTCCCCCGAGGTATCCAGCAGGACCGAAGCCCTGTCCTTTAAAATGGAAAACTGGATTTGATGCACAGGCCCCGTCTCTTCGAACCAAGGCAGCCTATAAGCCGATTTGAGCCGTTCCACCGCCGCCTTCTTAACGATGGCCTGGCAGTCGGGTACGCTATGAAGCTTGGAGTTTAAGGACCAGCCTTTCACCGGGAAGGCGTCCTGCTTTCCAATCCACCGCTCCCAGGGCAGCGCCTTCACTCCTTCAAACAGCTCCTCAAAGGTGCGCGCCGGGAACTCGCCCAGCTGAACCTGAATGCGTTCGGCAAACCGGGAGGAAAGGTTTGCCCGGGCGAGCATGGCTTCGTCGCCGGAAAAGAGTACCTTGCCGGTATCCGGCGTTACCTCCGATGCGCCCATACGGCGCAGCTCGTCGGCCAAAACGCCCTCGATACCGAAAAGGCACGGGGCGGACATGCGAATGGAATCCATAGTGATCTCCTTTGTCTTAACACAGTGATTGTGCTCATTATACCGCAGATGTGGGCCGAAGGCAAAGAAAATTGTAAGAGCGCCTGCTTTGCCGATGTGCCGGCAAAGTAGGCCGCTCCCAATAGAAGCACAGGCCACTTCGTTTTGGCCATGCTCCTGCCGCTTTCCACCGGCGCCGCGAGTGCTGTACCTTTGAAAAGCCTTCCCGTGCCAGGCCCCAACCCCATGCGTAACGCTCAGTCTTTTCTTCCCCCAAACGAACAAAAGTCTCTCCCGGCTCTTCTAAATGCTATCGCTTTCCAGGAGCCTCGCAGAATAGATCCGCCTTCCTTTTCAAACCGCCCCTTCCCTGGTGAATGAAAACGCAAAAAGGCCGCGCCAAAAATGGCACGGCCTCTATTTTATCTTAGAAACGCCCAACCCTTCTTGTCCGGCGTTCCTTATTCCGCTTCCGGCTCCAAAAGACCATAGTCGCCGTTCTTGCGGTGGTACACGACGTTGATCTCATTGGTGTCGGCATTCCGGAACATGAAAAACTCGTGTCCAAGCAGGTTCATCTGCAAAATGGCCTCATCCACATCGAGAGGCTTAATGGGAAGACGTTTGGTGCGCACCACCTGGTAGTCCGCCTCTTCCTCCACCGGTTCGGGATACAGGTCCTCTATGGTGCTGGCATACAGCCGTTTTTCCAACCGGGTCTTGTTCTTGCGGATCTGGCGGGCCAGGGAATCCATCACCTTATCCAGCGCTTCCTCCATTTCAAAGGCGGTTTCCTCCGCGCGGTAAACCATACCGCCGCTGCGGATGGTGACCTCCACCGTCTGCCGGTTTTTCTCCAGCGTAACGGTCACGTTGGCCTGGGCCTCTTTCTCAAACAGACGGTCGAACTTGGAAAGCTTTTTTTCCACCCGCTCTTTGAAAGAATCCCTGAGGTTGACCTTTCTCCCAGTAATGGTAATGATCATAGTAACCTCCATTCCGCCGTCCCCTTAGAAGGTGCCGCAAAACGGAGCATACACATCCGCTTTCCCGTCCTTTTTCAGGGACATGCACATAAAGTATGATAAACCGGAATCGCTTCCGGAGTATCTTCGGTCCTTTGCCGAATACCGTTTCGCACATCACCCCCAAATCCGGTTTGGGTCTTTCAATGGCTTTATTATACCACAGGTTATATGAAAATAAAAGGGCTAGATTGTGATTTTTTTGTGACGTGTCACATGACAGCCGATGTTCACCGCTACGGGAAGTCCAGCGATATGGGTGGGATAGGGCTCGATCTGTACCGCGAGAGCGGTGGTATCGCCGCCGAAGCCCTGGGGACCGATGCCCAGAGCGTTGATCCGGTGCAAAAGCTCGCGCTCCATCTCGGCATAGTAAGGATCCTCATTTTGTTGGGACACGCTGCGGCACAATGCTTTCTTCGCCAGATACGCGCAGTACTCAAAGTCTCCCCCAATGCCGACCCCCACCACCATAGGCGGGCAGGGGTTGCTGGACGCCTGCTTTACCACCCCAATCACAAAATTGAGAATATCCTCTCTGGTGGCCGATGGGGTGAACATTTTTATGGCGCTCATGTTCTCGCTACCAAAGCCCTTGGGCGCGGCGGTAATGGTCACCTGATCGCCCGGGACCAGGCGCAGATGCAAGATCGCAGGCGTATTGTCGCCGGTGTTCTTCCGCTTGAGCGGGTCGCTCACCACCGAGCAACGCAGAAGGCCGTCCACATAGCCCTGGCGCACCCCTTCGTTCACCGCATCCTCCAAAAGGCCGCCCGTCAGGTGCACCTCCTGGCCCAAATCCACAAAAAGCACCGCCATCCCCGTGTCCTGGCAGATGGGGATGCGAAGCGCCTTGGCCGCCGCCAGATTCTCCACCAGGTCCTGCAGGATGCCGTTGCCCAGAGGGTCGGTCTCCTTTTTGGCACTTTCCTCGATACGGCTCACCAGATCGCAGGGGAGTTCCCGGTTTGCCTCCACAAAGAGCTGCGCCACCGCCTTGGTGATTTCCTTTACATCCAGTTCTCTCATGCCTTAGCCACAACCTTTCCATTGACCATCACGAGCCGGGGCTTCGCCGCCAGCGTCAGCGGGTCCCCGTCAAATAGAACCAAATCCGCATCCTTGCCCACCGCAATGGAGCCCACCCGATCCCCTATTCCGCAGATACGCGCCGGGACAATGGTGATCGCCCGAAGCGCCGCCTCCCGGTCCATTCCTTCCCGCACGGCAAGGCCCGCGCACAAGGGCAGGTACTGAATGGGAATGACCGGATGATCGGTGATGATGGCGGTCTCCATCCCGGCGCCGGCCAGGATACCGGGATTCGCAGGGGTCAAATCCCGCAGCTCCGGCTTGGAGCGGTCGCATAAAATCGGCCCGGCCAGCACCTGCATACCCTCGGCTTTGAGCCGCTTTGCCGCCAGGTGCCCTTGGGTGCCGTGGACGATGGTATAGTTTAAATGAAACTCCTTTGCCAGCCGGATCGCGGTAAAGATATCGTCGCACCGGTGGGCATGGAAATGCGCGGGCAATTCCCCGGTCAGCACCGGCAGGAGCGCCTCGCATTTGGCGTCGTACTCCGGCTCGTCGAGCTCCTCGTCGGCCGTCGCTTCCTCCTGCTGTTTCTGGTACCGCCGGGCTTTTGAGAGCTGCTCGCGGATGAGCGCGGCAGTGGCCATTCTGGTAACCGGCGCCTGGCTTTTGCCGTGGTAGACTGTTTTTGGGTTTTCCCCCAGGGCGAACTTCATGGCCACCGGCGCCTTGACGATCATATCGTCGATGCACATGCCGTGGGTTTTCACCGCCGCCAGCTGCCCGCCAATGGCATTGGCGCTGCCGGGGCCGGTGACCACCGTGGTCACCCCGGCTTCCACCGCCTCGGCAAAACAGTGGTCCATAGGATTAATCGCGTCAATGCCCCTTAAATGGGGAGTCACGGGGTCGGTGTCCTCGTTGCCGTCGTCTCCTTCAAATCCAAGGCCGTCTTCCCACATGCCCAAATGGGTATGCGCGTCCACAAACCCAGGATATAGATCCGCCCCGCCGCCGTCGATGGTTTCTTCGTTTGTGCTGGGGCATTCATCCATTGGGCCGAAGCCGGCGATAACCGTCCCCTTTGTACACAGCCAGCCGTTTTCAATCACAGGGCCTTCCATGGTGTGAATCCGTACCTGTTTGAGTATCAATGCCACTTCTCCTTTGCGTTGAGACTGCCGCTCCGGCCTTCCGGCTCAGAACGTTTTCATAGCAAAAAACGGGGTGGTCCACCACCCCGTTTGAAATCCTTCCGGTTCGCTTACCGGGAACCTCCGCGTCTGGAAAAACCACCGCGCTTGGAATCCACGTTACGCTTCAAATCGGACATCTTCTCTTCGCTGCTCTGCTTGAATTTCGACATCATATCTTCAAATGAGGCGGGCTCGTTTCTGCTTCCTTGCCACTCGAAATTACCCGGACGGCCCGGAGAGACAAACGGCCGGCGGCCGCCGCCACGGGGTGCCGAAGGCGGCGGGTCCATTGCCTTCTTCATCGAAAGGCTGACCTTGCCTTCCTCGCTGATGCTCAGCACCTTCACCTTCACCGTCTGGTTTTCCGTCACATAGTCCCGGATTTCCTTGACATATGTGGGCGCTACCTCTGAAATGTGCACCATACCGGTCTTTCCGCCGGGAAGCTCCACAAAAGCCCCGAACTTGGTAATGCCGGTGACCTTGCCCTCCACGATTGCTCCTACCTCAAGCTGCATATACCCTAAGTTTCCTCCTTAAATTTGGCCTCTCGCCTAGTTGCCGTTTGCCAGGATGACCACCTGTTCATCGGAAAATACATATCCGAGCTCCCGGGCGATCCGCTCGATTTCCGCCTGGTCCTCCCCGGCGTCGATCATGGCCTGCAGCTCCTGGTTTTTGAGGGTCTGCTCCTGGATCTGCTGGTTGACCTGGGCGAGCGATTCCTTGGAACGGCCGATGTCCATCTGAAGCTGGACCAGCGACACCGCCACATATACGCCGAAGCCAATGCAGGCGAGCCGTAGAAGGACGCTTTTCTTTTTCTTTTTTACCGCCTTCATAGGCATATCGCTACCTTTCCACTTCCGATTTCTTCTCTTTTCGCTTGGGAGAGACGTTAAACAAATTATATAACAAAATACCGGTACGTTTCAAGCGGTATTTTGATGATCTAGAAAGTTTTTTCGAATTTTTTCCGGCCTTTTTCATGGCTTTTTGTATTTTTCTCCCAAGTTTCAGGAAAGGACGGAAAATCGGCTTTAAAATCTTATCCCGGATAAAACGCAGCACGCACCGGATGGCCCGGCTGATGGCCTGCGCTGAACGCATGATCAGCCGCCCAATGGTGCCGTAATACACCATCGCTCCCAAAAGCTCCCCCACGATCAGGTACCCGCGGATTTCCCCGGCGTTGACCCCCAGGATAAACAGGAAGGTCAGCACCCCGCAGATGCACCAGTAGAGCAGGTCCTGAAAGAAAATGACGATCTTTCCCGTGGGAATCAGCGCCCGCAGGATCCGGAATACGTCGTAAAGCGCGCCGAGCCCCGCCCCGAACGCCAGCGCCAGCAGAAAGTCCATCGTCTGGTCGGCAAGGGAAATCCCCAATCCGCCCACCTCTCTTCTCTTGCAAAGTCCAGCCGCGCGAATTCGCGCTTATTTGAAGAGACGGCCGAAAAAGCCTCCGCCGCCGGTACTGGGCTGGTCGTCGTTATAAGAGAGGCCCTGGATGTTTCCCTCCATGGTCAGCTCACCCGTCTCGATGCTCAGCTTGTTGATGTGAAGACCGGTGCCGGATACAGTAAGTTCGCCCATATCGGTAAAGACGATGATGGTTTGTTCGTCAAAGCTGTCCACGTCGGACACGCCGGATACGCTTAAGGTATGTCTATCCTCCAGGATCACATTGTGTGGAATCTTTACCTGGGGTTTCTTTTCTTCCGCCATATCAAAAACCTCCCATAATCAGTTCGGTAATGGATATGCGGATTTGGGGCGGCTTATGTCTTGTCAGTCCTCGATAATCTCATAAAGAAGACCGGCGTTTTCCTTGGTGGCGTACTCGGAGATGGAAAGGACCTTGGCCTTGAGCGGCCTCTGCCCCAGGGTAATTTCGATTAAGTCCCCCACTTTAACCTCGTAGGACGCCCGTGCGGGCACGCCGTTGACCAGCACGCGCTTGGCGTCGCAGGCTTCGTTGGCAATGGTCCTGCGCTTAATGAGCCGGGAAACCTTTAAATACTTATCCAGCCGCATAAAAGGTGCGACCTCCTTTGCATGTAATGACGCGGCCTTTGCCGCAACCTCCTGCAAAAACCAAAAAGGGCGGAGGTTTCCTCCGCCCGATCAGGTACAAATTACTCGGACACAGCGTCCTTAAACGCCTTGCCAGCCTTGAAAACCGGCTGCTTGGAAGCGGCAATGACCATTTCCTCGCCCGTGCGGGGATTGCGGCCCATTCTCTCCGCGCGCTCGCGAAGCTCAAACGTACCGAAACCCACTACCTGCACCTTGTCGCCGGCAGCTACCGCCTCGATTACCGCGTCGATTAACGCGCCAACCGCTTTTTCTGAATCCTTTTTGGTAAGCTCTGCTTTTTCTGCGACAGCAGCAATCAGCTCAGTCTTGTTCATAGTGAAACCTCCAGTTATTTTATCATTCCTCAGGCTGAGTAGCAGCCTGGTGAATTGCTTTCTTAGCCTCGTCCCAAAGAGCATCCAGCTCTTTGAGCGTCAGCTCCTGCATGGAATGGCCCTGTTCCTTTGCCAGCGCCTCCACCCGTTCAAACCGGGCAATAAACTTGTCGCACGCCTCAGTCAGCGTCTCTTCCGCGTCCGCGTCCAAAAAGCGGGACACATTAACTGCAGAAAAGAGCACGTCGCCCAGTTCCTCCCGGGCCGCGGCCTTGTCACCGGAAGAAACGGCCTCGCGAAGCTCACAGACCTCTTCCTCCAGCTTCTCAAGCGCACCTTCCTCGTTGGGCCAATCGAACCCCACCTTGGCCGCCTTCTGCTGGACCTTCGCGCTTCGCATCAAAGACGGCAGCGCCCGCGAAACCGACTGCATAACCTCGCTTTGCGTATTCTGCCCCTTTTTGCGCTTTTTTATTTCATCCCAGTTTTTGAGCACTTCGCCGGCGGTATCCGCCTTTATGTCGCTGAAAATATGGGGATGGCGCTCAATGAGTTTTTTGCAGATGCCGTCAGCCACGTCCTGAAAATCGAACCGGCCGGCTTCCTCCTCCATACGGGCGTGAAACACCACCTGCAAAAGGACGTCGCCCAATTCTTCCCGCATCAGGTCATAATCCTTCAGGTCGATGGCCTCAATGGCTTCGTAGGTTTCCTCAATGAAATTCTTGCGGATGCTTTCGTGGGTCTGCACCCGGTCCCAGGGACAGCCCTCTTCGGAACGCAGAAGCGCCATGATTTTACATAAATCCTCAACGCCGTACCGCTCCTTGAATACAAATGACACGGACATTCCTTTTCACTTCCCTAATCGGTTCGCAGGCGAACATAAGAGCGCCTGCTATTTTACCTTATCCAGCCCCGTTTTGCAAGGGCTTTCGCAATCTTTTCACCCTTTGGCAGCTTTCGGATGTCTTCGAGCGTAACCACCCGAAAAGCAAACAATGTGACCACGTACACAAAGAGCGCCGCCGCAATGGCGACCAGCACCGCCACTTTCGAAGAAATAAACCGGGCCAAAAGGCTGTTGACCAGATACCCGGTGGCCGCTGTGAAGAGCCCTGCCACAAAGGGGCGGAAGAACACCCGGCCAAAACGGGGACGCACCTTGGTGGTGCGGCATAGGACGATTAAGCCCGCGATGACCATAAAGAGATAGCTGACAATGGTGCCGATGGGCGCGCCCAAGATGTTGACCGACGGGATGCTGATAAAAATCACGTTGCACAGAAGCTTTAGGATGGCGGACACCACCAAAAGCTTTAGCACCGTAGACGCCTTGCCCACCGCCTGGAGCATACTGTTGATGGGTCCTACCTGGGTCAGCAGGATCACGCCGAGACCCAGCATGGTCAAAAGCGGGGTGGCGATGGCCACCTCGTTCGCATTGTGAAAAAGCAAGCTCATAATCGGCCCTGCCAGCACCGACATACCAAGGCCCGCCGGAATGCCGATGATGGCCGTAATACGCAAAGCCGCTTCCACGTTTTTCTTGGTCCCCACCGCGTCCCGTTTGGTCCAGGACGAGGTCACCGCCGGGATGGCGCTGACGCCGATGGAGGTGGTGATGGTGGGCACCAGGTTGAACATGGTCACCGCAAGGCCGGTATAACAGCCGTAGAGGAAATTATTGAGGTTTTCCGCCGTGTAGCCCTCCGGCAGCAGATGGCCGTACATGCCCATAAGCACGTCGGGACTGCTTTGGGAGATGTGGGCGACGATGGATTGGATGGAAAATGTGTCGATAACGGCGGTGAGCTGGTTGGTAACCGCGCCCAGCGCCACCGGAACGGCGATGGCCAGAAGGGATTTTAAGATCACCTTCTGGGGCATCGGCGCGGGGGACTGACGGATTTCTTCCTTGCTGATGCCGTCCCCGCCCAGCCTGCGGCGGATGAACAGATAGAAAGTCCCGAAGGCGGAACCCAGCATGACCGCAAAGATGGCGGCGGCGGCGGCGTACGGATAAGTTGCCTGCTTGGCAAGCTCCTCAGTCGCCACCTGGGTGCCAAAAACCACCCCCGTATCGGCATACTGCTGCATACCGATCTGCATCACGAGACTCGAGAACAAAAGGCCCAAAATCAGCTTGGTCAGCGCCTCGATGACCTGGGAAATCACCGTGGGCACCATGTTGGAAAGGCCCTGGTAATAGCCGCGGTTGACCGACATCATACAAATAAAAAATACCGCAGGCGCCATGGCAAGCATGCTGTAAAGGGCGCCGGGGTTTTTCATCACGCTGACCGCCAGCGGCGAAATCGCCAGCATCAGCACCGTGCCCGCAAGGCCGGTGACCAAAAATACACGGAAAGAAACCCGGTAGATGCGTTTGACGTCCCGGTACCGGTGGAGCACTACGTTCTCCGCCACCATCTTGGAGATGGCCACGGGGAAGCCGGCGATGGCCACCGTCTGGATCAGGTTGAACACCACATAGGCGGAGCTGAAATAGCCCATGCCGTCGGCCGATATGATATCGGTCAGCGGGATTTTAAACAACGCGCCGATGATTTTGACGATAATGACACCGGCAATCAGGATAAACGAGCCTTCCAAAAAGCTCTGCCTATTGCGTTTGGCCAACTTACCTTCACTCCCTACGTCGATTTTGCGCGAGTACCGGCGGGCTTCCTCCTCCAAAAGAGGCTATTTCCAGAACGCGTCCTGCACGAAGATCTCATCCAGCAGCCTGCTCACGACCTCGATCAGCGAAGCCTCCGCTTTGTCGTTCATCTCCCGGTAATCTTCTGGGGAATTCTCCGCCGCATCGTCGCTCACCTTGCGGATGGACAAAAACGGCACGTCGCACTTGTAGCAGACCGAGGCGATGGCCCCCGTCTCCATATCGAACGCGGTCAGGTCGAATTTATTCTTATACAGGTTTTTCTTTTCCTCGTTGTTTAAAAAGAAGTCCCCAGTGCCCAGGCGCCCGCAAACAATATCCGGGCAAGCCTTTTTCACCGCCTCCAGCAAAAGCGGATCGGCGTCGTACAGGTACTCCTGGTCCGGCTTTCTGGCAAGCTCCATCCCCATGGCGGTCAAGTCGAAATCCGCCTCCATATACTGGGTGCCGGCCACGATATCCCCCCGGCGGACGTTGGCGATGCCGCCGGACAGGCCGGAATTCAGGATCAGGTTCGCGCCGTTTGCAATCTGGAAGGAGGCGGACATAGCGGCATTCACCTTTCCCACGCCGCACTTGACGCCGGTCAGCTCAATGGTGCGCTCCCCTTTGCACAGACAGACGGTGATGAATTCGTTCTTGCGGTTGATCCCTTCCCGCATTTTCTCGATTTTCGCACAGTATTCGGCAAAGGGTTTAAACTCCATGTTGTCCGCGATAATCAACCCGATTTTCAGCTGTGTTTTATTCGTCACGTGCCCGTTCCTCCTCGGTGCATCTTTATGCATCAACATAATTTACCATTATATGAGCCAAACTCTGGCCTGTCAACGTTTCCCGGCATATTATACCACCAAAGCGGCTAAAATCATAATAAATTTACAATTTCCCGTATCAAATCCGCCAGTTTCCCCACGGATTTTCCCGCCGTTTCCACCACCTCTTCGCTGGTAAGCGGATTTTCCCCTACCCCGGCGGCCAGGTTCGTAATGCAGGAAAGGGCCAGCACCGAAAGGCCGCAGTGGGCCGCGCAGATGACCTCAGGAACCGTGGACATGCCCACCGCGTCCGCTCCCAGCGTGCGAAGCGCCCGAATTTCCGCCGGAGTTTCGTACTGGGGCCCGGGCATATAGGCATATACCCCCTCCTGCAGGGAAATCGACAGGCGGCCGGCGGCCTTGCGGGCCGTATGAAGAAGCCCGGGGGTGTAAGCTTTGGTCATGTCGGGAAATCTTGGTCCCAGCTCATCGCAGTTTTCCCCGCGCAGGGGGCTGTCGTCGAAGAACTTGATGTGGTCGGTAAGCAGCATAAGGTCCCCCGGCAGGAAGGCATGGGAAATGCCGCCGGCCGCGTTCGTCAAGATCAGGTTCTCCACCCCCGCCAGCTTTAACACCGGCACATAGGAGGCCGCCTGCGCAAAGGAATATCCCTCATAGTAATGAAACCGTCCCTCTAAAAGCAGGCAGCCGGCGTTTTCCAGCCTTCCGTAATGCAGCTGCCCCTTGTGGGAAGGGGCGGTGGACTTTGGAAAATGCGGGATGCTTTCATAGGGCAGCGTTACCCGCCCGGTCAACTCCTGTGCCAGCCGTCCCAGCCCAGAGCCCAAAACCACCGCTGTTTTCGGTATTTTGGGCAGGCGGCACTGGATATATTCCGCACTTTCACGATATGCTTCCAATCGGACATTCATTCCATCTCTCTCCTTTTGCGTCAAATCAGCTGTGTGTTTGCACAAGGGCGGGAACCCTCGGATCTTGCGCTGATGCGTATCCTGCGTCTGTATTTCTCCGGATTTTCCATAAAAGCGTGCAAAAGCGGCCGGGTCGTACTCCAGCATGGCCGCCCTGCCTTTTATTCTTTCCGCATTTCAGACAAAAACGGGAGCTTTTCGGTAAAAGCTCCCGTTTCTTCCATTCATCTTTGGGACAGATTACTCGTCCGCCTCGTCCTTTTTCGGTTCCTCCTGCGGGGCTTCCTCCCCACAGGCACCGTTCTCCCCTTCCTTGTCCGAAGTCGTTTCGTCTTCGTTCACGTCCATATAATCAAAGGAAGAGCAGCCATCCTTCTCTCCCGCCATTTTCGCACCGCATTTGTTGCAGAAAATCGCGTCGTCAGAATTGACGGCCTTGCACTTGGGGCAACGCACCACGTTACGCAGCGCGGCAATCCGGTCGGTAATGTCCGCAAGCTTGGCATACAGCGCGTCGATCTCCGGAATGCTCTCGCGAATGAGCTCGTCGGCATTGTTTTCCGTCTTCGCCGCGTCATACGCGATCTTTCCCAACGCCTCCAGGCGCTGGCTGATGTCCTTGCTGACTTCCGCCGCACTGACCTTGAGCTTGGAAAGCTCGACAATCTCGCCGGTCTTCTTGCCCGCCACTTCCGCGACGGCCTTTGCCTTGACTACTACATCTTCAAAAACGCCCATTACGCTCGCTCCTTACATCGTTAAAATAAACACAGGGGTCGAAAACGCGCACCACGCGTGAATACACCTTTATTATAAACTGCCCGGGGCAAAATAGCAAGCCGGAGCCCCTTGAAATTAAACGCCGGTAAATTCCCGCACCATAGACCCGGGCGGCACCTTACTAAGAGGAACCGGCACGAAGCGCTCAAGCCGGGAAACAATCCGGCACAGCTCACGAAAATAGGGGTTTGTGCTGTCCACCCCTCTCATCAAAGGGGCCACCATCAGCCGGTAAAGGCCCGGCTCAAAAGCGTGGAAAGAATCAATCTCAAACTGGGCCTGCCCCCGGTTTGGCTCGATGTAAAGGGTTTCCCCCCGCACCACCTGCGTCCACAGCTCCAGGGTATACCCTGGGCTGGAAGCGCGAAACCAATAGTCCCGCAGCATCCGCCGGCAAAGGCGCAGGTCCCTGGGAGACAGGATGACCTCTCCTTTATCCATAAAGGGAGTCTGCACGCTGATAAAGAGCTTATAAAGCTTTTCCTCGGGCAGCTTCTGGGAAATCACCGGGTCGAGAGCGTGGATACCCTCGATGACAATCACATCGTGGCGCCCCAGCTCAATGGGCATAGTGTCCGGGGCGCGCCGGCCCTCGTGAAAATCAAACACCGGGAACTGGGCCCGGCCTTCCTTCATCAGACCGTTTAAGCACACCTGAATGAGCGGCACGTCCAGCGCCTGAACCGTTTCCAGGTCCCGCGACCCGTCCTCCAAAAGAGGGGCCTCGGAAGCGGGACGGTAGAAGTTATCCAGGCTGACGATCTTAACGCCGATCCCTTTCCGGCGAAGCGCGTCCCCAATCATATGAGCGGTAGTGGTTTTCCCGGACGCGGAGGGGCCGGAAAACAGGACGATGTGCCGGTTCTCCACGTCCCCGGCAATCTGCCCGGCCGCCGTTTCCACCATGTTCCGATAGTCCCGGTCGGCTCTTTCGCACAGTGCCCGGCCGTCGGCAGATGCCATGGCGTTAATTTCCGCCAAATCCTGTAACATCCGTCGGGTACCGGCCATAGAATTCATACACCTTCTTCTTTTTCTCTAAGAGCGACGGGAAGCGCTCGTTGTATTCATATGGAAATTTATAATTGAATATGCGTTCGATGTAAGGCCCGTCCGGCTGCTTGAGCTTGGTGACAGCGCCCGCCCCCACCGCTAAGATAGTGTGGGTCTCGTCCATAATGTAGACGTTGTAAAGCCCGTCGAACCCGGGTTTGCTGTATCCCACGTTCTCTAGATTGCCCAGCGTGCGGCTCTGCCGGTAAAGGTAATAAGGGGAAAACCCGGCGGCGCCCAGCAGCGCTTGGGCGGTATGCAGCATGTCGGCCACCTCATTTCCCGCGCTTCTGGCCGCCCCTTCCCCGCTTTGGTTCAAATCGGACGCCCGCTTGAGAGACAGGGTATGTACCGTCACGCTCTCCGGGTTTAACCCGATTACCTGGCGCAGGGTATCCGCAAAGCCCGCGGCCGTGTCCGCCGGCAGCCCCGCGATCAGGTCCATATTGATGTTCGAAAATCCCGCCGCGCGGGCCAGATGAAACGCCTCCACCGTCTGCGCGGCGGTATGCCGCCGGCCGATGGCCGCAAGCACTTTGTCATGCATGGTCTGCGGGTTGATGCTGATGCGGGTGACGCCGCCCGCTTTGAGCGCGTCGAGCTTCTCTTTCGTGATGGTGTCCGGCCGGCCGGCTTCCACCGTATATTCGCGCACCGTGCTCAAGTCAAAATTCTCACGCACCGCCTTAAGAAGGGCGGTAAGCTGTTCGGCTGTCAGGGTGGTGGGGGTGCCGCCGCCGAAATAGACCGTTTCCAGATGCAGCCCCAGATCCTTGGAAATTTTCCCCGTTTCCTCGATTTCCTTGCAAAGCAGCCGCACATAGTCCGGAATCAGCTTAAAGGTCTTTTCAATCCCCACCGATACAAAAGAACAGTAAGCGCACCGGGTCGGGCAAAAGGGAATGGAAATGTAAAGAGAAAAGGAATCGGGGCGGGATTTCGCCAGATGCACGTTCTCCGCTTTGACCGTGTGAAGGGCAAGCTTTGTCTTTTCCTCTGACACCAAAAGCCGTTCCCGGAAATACCGGGCCGCCGCTTCCTCGCTTCCTTCCTCCGCGATGAGCCTTCGCATCAGCTTAACCGGGCGCACCCCGGTAAGAATCCCCCATTTTGGAGTAAAGCCACGCACCTTTACAAGCACTTCAAACAGGGCCACGGCCATCTGCCGCTCGCATTCCTTCTCATAATCGGGGTTGTTGTTCTCCACCTGTCTTATCCTGCTTTCCTTTGTCACAAAAGCCCGGTAAGAGGCGGTCAGAGCCGTAGTGGTTTTTCCTTTTTGCAGCGAGGTGGCAATCACGATCTCATCCTGTGCCAGCTCGTACACCACCCGGATGCGCTCCTGAGGATAAAATACCCGGCAAAGGTTCTCCATCTCGTAATGAAAAGCATGTCCATCAATGAATAGCGTCATGGTGTTCTCTCAATCTCCGTAAAAATAGGGGTTATGGTCCCGCTCGTACTGCAAGGTGGTTTCCTCGTCGTGGCCGGGCAGCACCCGGTAGTCCCCCGGGAGGGCGGCCAGCTTTTGCAGGGATTTGCACAAGGTCGGATAGCTGCCGTCGGCAAAGTCGGTCCTTCCCACCTCCAGGCGAAACAGCGTGTCCCCGGTAAAGAGCACGTCCCCACACAAATAGCAGCAGCCTCCCGCCGAATGACCGGGAGTGGAAAGCACCCGGATGGTCAGGTTTCCCACCGAAAGAGTGTCCCCGTCTTTGAGGCGCACGTCGGTGTGGATAGGAGGCAGGTCCCGCCCGAACATTTTGGATACGTTGCGCTCGGGATCGTTGACCGCATCCGCCGCATCCTCGTGCATGGCGACCAAAGCGCCGGTTTCCTTCTGCACGTCCAGAAGGGCGGCAAAATGGTCAAAGTGAGCATGAGTGAGCAGGATGTATTTGACGTGGTAGCCCTCCAGAGCGGATACGATTTTTCCCGGGCAGGACCCCGGGTCGATCACCGCCGCCTCCTTGGTTTCCTCGTCCATCAGCAGATAGCAGTTGGCGGCGAAGCCGCCCACTTTCATACGTGTGATTTTCATCGTCTTTCCTCCAGAAAACAGCAATCAAACGGAAAAAAGCAGGTCGAAGTATTCCTTGCCGTAGTTGTGAAACTCACCCGACTGGACCATCTCGGTGATTTCCTCCCGGCTGGCCCACTTGACCGCTTCCACCTCTTCCTTTTGCAGCACCAATGCAGATAGGTCCACCGGCTGGGTGAGCAGGTAGATGTCGGCAAAGTCCTGCCTTCGCATTAAGCGGCGGATGAGCCGGAAGTTCTGAGGCGGCGCGTCGATGCCCAGCTCCTCCTTGGCTTCCCGCACGGCAGTGCCAAGGCTGTCCTCCCCGGCGACCACCGAGCCGCTGGTGGACGACCATTTTCCCGGCATGGAAAACACCGTCTTCGCCCGCTTTTGGATGAGGTATTCCCCTTTTTCGTTTTTCGCCCAGATGTGCACCACCAGGTGGTAATCCCCCCGTTTGATCCGGTTGCCCCGGACCATGGTGCGCCCGGTCTTGTTTCCTTTTTCATCGAGAATATCCCATAGCTCCATATCCACACCTACCCTTTTATGATGGAATCTGCCTGTTCTTTTCTTATAACTGCGCTGTGTCGAGCAAAATGGTCACCGGCCCGTCGTTTAAAAGGGACACCTTCATATCCGCCCCAAACACGCCGGTTTCAACCTGCCCGATTCCTTCCCCTTTCAGCGCTTGTACATAGAACCGGTAAAGCCGGTCCGCCTCCTGGGGCGGGGCGGCATTGGTAAAGGAAGGGCGGCGGCCGTGACGGCAGTCGGCATACAAGGTAAACTGGGACACCACCAAGGCGCTCCCGCCTATGTCCAGCACCGACCGGTTCATTTTGTCCTGTTCGTCGGTAAAAATGCGCAGGCCCGCGGTTTTGCGCGCCAGCAGGGAAGCCTCAACCTCCCCGTCCCCATGGGTGACGCCCAGCAAAATCAGAAGCCCCGGACCGATCTCTCCAACTGTTTTTCCGTCTACTTCCACACGAGCGTTCGTTATCCGCTGAATGACCGCTCTCATCCGCCCGTCTCCTCTCTTTCTTATGCGCGTTTCGCACCAAGGACACCTGGAATCTTTGCAATGCGGGAAATGATGCTGCTCAAATGCTCCTTGCCGTTGACGCCGATGGTCAGCTGAATGCCCACGCTGCTGCCCTTGGTTTCCTGGGCGTTGAAGGCGTGGATCATCACATGCATGGCGGCCAGCTGACCGGTTAAATCGGCCAGGATCCCGTGGCGGTTGGTCACCTCCACGTTCAGGCCGCACTTGTATTCGCCCTTGTGCACCGTGTCCCAATAGGCACTGACCCACCGCTCCGGCTCGTCGGACATGGCGATGACTTTGGGTACATTGGGGCAGTCTCGTTTGTGGATGGAAACGCCGTAGCCCCGAGTGATAAACCCGATGATTTCGTCCCCAGGCAAGGGATTGCAGCAGCGGGAGAATTTCACCAGGCAATTGTCCACCCCTTCGATGATGACGCCGGAGTTGTTGACCACCTTGCGCTTGGGCGCGGTGATAGCCGTTTCCGGGTTAAAACGCTCCACCTTTACGATTCTTTGATAATCGTCCCGGATGCGGGGCATGATTCTGGACAGCACCACCCCGCCATAGCCGATGGAGGCATAGAGCTCCTCTAGAGAGTTGCAGTGCTGCTTTGCGGCTAAGTCCTGCAAGAACTCCTGCATTTTTTCTTCCGGCAGCCGGATGTTGTTGCGGGCGAATTCCCGCTCCAGCTCCGCTTTGCCTTCTATGATATTCTCTTCCTTGCACTCGTTTTTAAACCACTGGCGTATTTTGGTTCTGGCCTGGCCCGTCTGCACGATCTTCAGCCAGTCCCGGCTGGGGCCGTGCTTGGGATCGGAAGAGGTCATCACCTCGATGATTTCGCCGGTTTTCACCTTGTATTCCAGCGGCACGATCCGCCCGTCCACCTTCGCGCCGGTCATCCGGTTGCCCACGGCGGAATGGATGGCATAGGCAAAGTCGATGACGGTGGAGCCCACCGGCAGGCTGATTACATCCCCTTTTGGGGTGAGCACAAAGACCTCCTCCGGCGCCAAATCGGTCTTGATGGTACGCACGATGTCTTCCACATCGTCCGCTTCCTTCTGATTTTCCAGCATCTGGCGGATCCAGGCCAGGCGCTCCTCCAGCTTGTCCTTCCCCTGAATGCCGGCCTTGTACTTCCAGTGGGCCGCGATGCCGTATTCCGCCGTATGGTGCATGTCCCAGGTACGGATCTGCACCTCGAAGGGAACCCCCTCTTTGCCGATAACGGTAGTGTGCAGCGACTGGTACATGTTTGGCTTAGGGGTACAGATATAGTCCTTGAACCGGCTGGGAACCGGACGGAACATGTCGTGAATAATGCCTAGGACGTTATAGCAGTCGATGAGCGTATCCACAATGATGCGCACGGCGTAGATGTCGTAAATCTCGTCGAAGGACTTGCCCTGGATGATCATTTTCCGATAGATGCCGTTGACGCTTTTGACCCGGCCTTCGATGTAGACGTTTGGCATGATGGTGCTCAGGCGCTCGCGGATCTGCTCCTGCAGACTTTTCAAAAGCCGTTCCCGGTCATTTTTGCGCAGCTCCAGATTTTCCTCAATCTCGTGCACCGCCACCGGGTCCAGGTAATGGATGGACAGGTCCTCCAGTTCCTCCTTGACCGCCCGGATACCGAGACGGTGGGCGATGGGCGCGTAAATGTCCATGGTTTCCCGGGCCTTGTCCCGGCGCTTCTGCTCGGGCATATACTGGAGAGTGCGCATGTTGTGCAGCCGGTCGGCCAGTTTGATGATGATGACCCGGATATCCTGGGACATGGCCAGCAGCATCTTGCGCACGTTTTCCGCCTGCTGCTCCTCGCGGGAGGAATAGGGGATCTTATCGAGCTTGGTCACCCCGTCCACCAGAGCTGCAATGTCCTCACCAAACAGGTCGGTGATTTCCTTGAGGGTATGCCCGGTGTCCTCCACCACGTCGTGGAGCAGAGCCGCGATGATGCAGTCGGTGTCCATTCCTAAGTTTACAAGAATGGCCGCCACATTGAGCGGATGGAGAAAATACGGCTCGCCCGACTGGCGCTTCTGTCCCTTGTGGGCGTCGAACGCATAATCGTATGCCTTGTGCACCTGCTCGTAATCATAGGGCCGGCCGGTCTCCTTCATAATCTGGTAAAGCCAGTCATAAGTCATTTCCATCGTCTCACCTCCCCGCCTCGTTTCTCTTTCGCCGCAGCTCGCACAAAACCGCGGAATCGTCCAAATTCACTTTTCCCTTAGTGGGCAGCAGCCGGATATCCAGCTGGCCCGCCCTATTTTCATAGGCGGCGATACCCAGCTCCTGCAGCGCGTCCAGCGCCACCAGCAGCTTACCGCTCCCCAGCCCCAGCCGGTGAAAAAGCAAGTCGATGCTGCCCCGGTAGCCGCCCTGAGCGCGCACATAGCGAAAGAGCGCCGCCATTTCGTCCCGATTTGGGCACAAAGCCGCCAACTCCTCTTCCCTACATGGTTCTCCTCTTTGCAGGGATTCATACAAGCGAAGGCCCTCGGTACAGGCTTCTTCTTTGAGTCCGGAAGGCCGCGCGTCCTTGACGATCACCGAAAGGCTCTGCTCCCCGCGATACTCCGAAATGGAGAGGGACACCGCCAAATCAAGCTTTTCGCCCTGGGAAAAGGCGAGTTCCGCCGCCGGCATTCCGAACCATACCGCCTGCACCTGCACATTATCCCGCCAGAGGTTTAAGCGCACATGCTTGCCCCCCGCCAGCGGCGTGGCGCTTTGCAGCGTCATCCCAAACAGGCCGAACAAGGGCGCCGGGTTCTCGCAGCCGAAGGGCTCGAGAAAATGCAGGTCCCGCACCGCTTCCAGGGAAAGAGAGGCCGGGCGCAGCTTGCAGTCGAGCGTAAGCTTGGGAAGGGGCATTGGCGTTGAAAGCCCCGCCGCATAGGCATTGACGGCCCGGCGGAATTCGTCCACGTTTCCGGCTTCCAGCTCCAGCCCCGCCGCCAGCTTATGCCCGCCGAACCGGGTCAGGTGAATCGAACAGGCGGCGATGGCGTCGTACAGCGAAAAGCCCTCGATGCTCCGGCCGGAGCCCTTGGCCCGATCTCCTTCGATCGAAATCAGAATACAGGGCTTGGCGTACCGCTCCACCATCTTGGAGGCGACGATGCCGATGACTCCTTTGTGCCATTCCTCTCCGGCCAGCACCAGCACCCGGTCGTAAGCAAAAGCCGGATTCTCGTCCAGAATCTGCTGGGCCTTTTGGAGGATATCCGCTTCCATCTGCTGGCGAAGCCGGTTTTCCCCGTCGATCTCCTGGGCCAGGTCCTTGGCCTCCTGGGGATCCTCCGACAAAAGCAGGCGAACCGCCCGGTCGGGGGAACCGATCCGTCCCGCGGCGTTGATGCGCGGGGCCAGGGAAAACGCCACATTTGTGCCGGTGAGCCGGCGCCCGGTCATCCCCGCCGCGTCTAAAAGAGCGGCCACGCCCGCCCGGTCGGAGTTGCTTAGGTGCAAAAGCCCCCGCTGGACCAGCGCCCGGTTTTCCCCCTTTAAGGGAACCACGTCTCCCATGGTGCCGATGGCCACCAAGTCCGCGTACTCGTCCAAAAGCCCCTCCGGCTCGCCGCCTTCCAAGGCTTGTACCAGTTTAAAGGCAACGCCCACTCCCGCGTAGTCATGAAACCGGCTGGGGCAGTCAGCCCGGTGCGGGTTAACCACCGCGCAGGCGTTGGGAAGCACGTCACCGGGAGTATGATGGTCGGTCACCACCACGTCCATCCCAAGGGAATTTGCATAGTCGATTTCCTCGTGGGCGGACACGCCGTTGTCCACCGTAATCAGAAGCTTGACCCCGTCCTCATGAAGGGCGGCGACGGCTTCCTTGTTGAGCCCGTAACCCTCCCCTTCCCGCTGGGGGATATAGTAACGCACATCCGCGTCCCTGGCGCAAAGATAGGAATAGAGCACCGCCGTTGCCGTGACGCCGTCCGCGTCGTAGTCGCCGTAGACCGCGATCCGCTCAAAGTTCTCAATGGCATCCTCTACCCGCTCTGCCGCCTTGTCCATATCCGCAAAGGAGAACGGGTCTTCAAAGGCATCCGTCCCGTTTATGTATGCAATGGCCGCTTGTGGGTCGTCAAAGCCGCGCCCGGCCAGCAGCACGCTGAGCAGGCCGGAAAACTGGCCCGATTCGCTCAGCGCATTTGCCGCCGCCCGGTCAAAGGAATGAAGCACCCATCTTTTTCTTCCCATAAACTTTCCTCACCGTCTGATTTTCCCGCGTTTGCCCAAGCCGTAGGGCAAAGAGGCGCCACTCGTTGATATCGTTTTATTTTACCACTTTTGCCCGTTTGATTCAACCGCAATCTTTTCAGGTATTCCACAAGCTGTCGTAAATGTCCATCCGTCTTTCCATCACCGCCGCATAGCCCGCTTTGGCCCATTCTCCTACGTTTTCCCTGTCCTTCGGCGCCGGCACCCGGATGGCCAGTACCTGTTTGAGCGCACCTGTGTCCAGAAGATCCTGCAGCCGCCGGGCCGCTTTGTCCTCCCGCGCATTTGCCCCTTTCTGTGCGGTACCGGTTTCCACCAGCAGCAGACGCTGGGCGCCCAGCTCCCGCAGCGGCCAAAGCAGGGAGGTCTTGAGCAGAACATTCCCGTATAACAAGTACCGCTCACCCCGGGCGGTCAATAAAGTCTTTTCCCCGAAGATGCAGGCGGCCGCCATGGGCAGCGCCTCCGCCCGGGCAATCACGGCCGAATCCCCCGCCGAACCGGGAGGAATCATAACCGCAGTAATATCCTTAGCCCGCTGCAGATCGAAGGCCGACAGGGCGCAGGCGGGCGGCAGCGGACCCAACGGCGCAATCCCGGCCCGTTCTAAAATCTTAGTCAGGCGCCGTTTGCGCCGCCAGCGGGAAACCGGGCCGCCCCGGTTTTCAAAGCGCAGCAGCTTCATCAGCGCTCCCAGTTGGGCAGAGGTATCCACCTCCTGACAAAAAAGCAGCGCCGGCAGCGCAGCCGTCCCGGTTGCAGACACCGCCGCCACCCGAATTTCCAGTTTGCGCAGCGCCGCCAGCGCGCCGATGGCCGCCGCAGCGCTCGCTCCATCGCCCATCAGGGCGACTCCCGTTTTCAAGCCGCTCTCCCCCTTTCCGACGATCTTTCCTTTCCATCGAAATTGGCATGGCTCGTTCGCATGCAACCCTTTCCTTCCAATGTACTCAAAAGGAGGCCTCCTGGTTCCTGTCCGTTTTCATGCGGCCGCTCTGTCCCGGTTGCGGCCAGGGCTGCCAAGTGGTACAATACAATTGAAATTGCTGCACAAAGGAGAAGATTCGCTTGCGTTACCGGATGAAAGATGGATGTCTCCAGATCCAGGAATCCAGCGCCGAAGATACCGGCGCGGACCGGGTTATCTGCGTATTCGGCCTGGAGGAAGCGAAGGCGGCCGCGGCGGATTTTGGGCTTTCCCCCTCTTTTCTGGCCGAAGCGTTTGAGAATCGTTCCACCCGCGTCGAATGTCACGAGAATTTGGACCTTTTCTGTATCCACACCCTTGCCCACGCGGGGCAAGCCGATTCTTTTTCTACTGTCTTCGTCTTTCTGCAGCGGGAGAACCTGCTGTTTGCCTGCAAGGAGCCTCAGCGCGTGGAAGCCATGATGGAGCGCATCCGCAGGGACGACAAGGCAGACCAAAGCTTTGGCCGGGTGCTGTGCGAATTTTTTAATATCCTGATGGAAAAGGACACGTCCCGTTTGGAGGGTATGGAACAGGAAATTACCAGCTTGGAGGACGAAATCCTCCTCAACCGGCAAAAGGTAGACTATGTTCGCCGCATCATCGTCCTGCGCAAGCGGCTGATGGTGCTGCGGCGGTATTACGAGCAGCTTCTGGACGTGTTTTCCTACATTGACGGAAATGAAAACGGGTTGTTCGAAAAACGGTCCCTGCGCGCCTTTCGCATTCTCGCCGGCAAGGCCGATCGGCTTTACCATAACGTACTCGGCCTGCGCGATTACGTCACCCAAATCCGGGAGGCGTACCAAGCGGAGGTGGACATCAACCTGAACACCACCATGAAGATTTTTACCGTTATCACCGCTATTTTTCTTCCCCTTACCCTGGTGGCCGGCTGGTATGGGATGAACTTCAATATGCCCGAATACCAGTCTCCTTACGGCTATCCCATCGTCATTGCCGTGAGTCTGATTGTGGTGGCGGCCTGCTTGTTGTTCTTTAAAAAGCGCAAGTGGTTTTAATTACAAAAAGGAAGAGGGCCGGGATTATTTCCGGCCCTCTTCCTTTTTTATCTGCCTATTCCAGAGAAGATAGAATTCTAGATTCGTGCTCGTCGTCCATTCCCACCCGGCGGGTAGGGAAACCGGCCGATCGAATTCACACTTTTCTTCGTTTTGCCGCCGCCCTAATTTCCTGCACGGTGGATTCCTCAATGCCCTGGGGATGATAGCCGGGCTTTCCAAGGTAATAACCCTGCATATAATCCGCACCCAGAGAAATAAGCGTTTCCATTTCGCTCCTGGTTTCCACTCCTTCCGCAATGACCTTAATGTGACGTTCCTTGGAATAAGCGATCAGGTTTTCGAAAAGCACCTGCCGGTTTTCATCCTCATCAATTCCCCGAACGATGGACATATCGATCTTCACAAAGTCCGGCGTAACCGACAGCAGCACCGCGTCCCCGTTATAGCCCGAACCGAAATCGTCGAGCGCCAGGCAGCAATCCCAATACTGCACCAGGCGCTGTTTGCGGCTGGTGGCCTGCTCGTCGATTTCGTCGTTCTCGGTCAGCTCGATAACGATACGGTCCAGAAGCGGACGGTAGAGCTTTTCAATGTCGTAAATGTCGCTCTCGGTGAGAAGCTGGTTGGGGATGGAATTGATAAACACCTTGCACCCGGCAAGCGCCTCTTGGTTGCGGTCAAAAGCCTTGAGCGCCTTAAACCAGGTCAGGTGCTCGATTTGGTAGAGCTTGGACTGGGACCGGGCCAGACGCAGCACGTCCACCGGCGAATTGAGAGTGCCCATCTGCGGGCGCATAAGCGCTTCGTAAGCGAACACCTGGCCGCTCACCGCGTCCACAATCGGCTGGAAAGCGTATTCCACCAGCTCCTCGTCGATAAGCTTGTTGAGATCCTCCCGGCTGCGCAGCAGGAAGGAATCCCGGTTGTAGCTTTCCCGGTCGAACTCATAGAGCTCGCCTTTGATGGTATTCTTGACCTTGTACATGGAAAAATCCGCATATTTGATAAGCTCTTCATAAGAGGTAGAATCTTCCGGATACCAGGAGACGCCGGCGGAAGCCCGGATTTTGATGGTGCGGGAATCCGGCAGGGTCAGCGTCGCCTTGCGCAAGTCCTCGCGCACGTCGCCAATCACCCGGCGGATCTGCTTTTTATCTTCATAGCCGGAAAGGAACACATAGAACTCGTCGCCGGACATACGTGCGACGACACCGTTATGTGCAATGAATTCCTTGAAGATGGAAGCAGCGCATCGGATGTATTCGTCGCCGAAATCATGGCCGTAGGTGTCGTTGATGTATTTGAGGTTATCCAGGTCGAACATAATGAAGGCCGCCATTCCCAGGGCTTTGGGATTCTCAAAGCACTTGGCGATTCTTGTATGGAAGGCGCGGCGGTTTAGAAGATTTGTAAGCAGGTCGTAGTCCCGCTCATACTCGATCTTCTTCTTTTCGAGCATTTCCTGGGTCACGTCCACCGCTACCCCCAGCATATGCTCCCGGTCCTGCACCAGCTTGACGCGCACCCATTTGGGCACGCCCTGTTTGGTAAGCAGGCGGTAAACCTTCACCCTCCCGCCGTCCTCCGTAGTATCCACATACCGCTCCTTTTCCCTCAGCATCCGGTCAAACTGCTGCACGGGAAGATAAGAAGCTTTGTCGGGACCGTCGATTTCCATGATGGCAAAAAAGTCGTCGGTACAGAACACTCGGTCCACGCCCTCTTGCTGTTCAAACGCGCCGATGGGGATGTTTGCCATATGGATGATCTGGGAAAGCTTGGAGGCCGAATCAAACACGCTGCTGCTCAGGGACTCCACCGCCGACGCCAGCTCGTCGATCTCGGTGATGCGTGTCTTTTCCAGCCGCACCGGCTTGGTCGGGTCGCTTTCCCGTACCTTGCGCACCAGAGCGGTAATGGGTTTTGTAAAAAAGGAGCCCACCATCAAAACGCTGACAATACTGATGAACAAAGATAAAACCAGCGCAATGAGCACGGCGGTCTGTACGCTTCTCGAAAAGCTCAAAAGATTTTTGCTTTGTACGATTCCGGCCAAAGCCCACTTCTCATTTTCAAAAGGCGTATTAGAATTATAGAGCTTGAGGTGCTGCAGGCTTGCAAAGGTGGTATCGGTGATCCGCTCGTTTTGCTCAAGCCGGTAAACGTTGGCATAATCCGGCTGGGGAGCAAGGGCTACCCGTTCTTCCTCCCCAAACAGCACTTTGGAAATGGGGCCGCTTGCCAGCACCAGGTCCACTTGCATGTCCTCGTTTTCGTCCACGCACAAAAGGTACGCGCCTTTGTCGCTGCCGTCCACTTCTGCGGAAGGAAGCATGGTGCGCAGGTAATCGAGCTTGAGCTCCACCCCCAGCACCCCGTACGCCGTTCCATCCTCCTGCCGCAGAGGGATGGAATAGGTGATGACTTCCTCTTCATCGTCGTATAAGCAAAAAGGGCGGCACCAATAGCCAAGATCGGCGGTGGAAACCTGCGGGTGCTCCACCGCCGCCTGAAAAGGCTTTTGATAAAACCGGCAGTATTCCGGGTCGTCGGCGTAAAACTGGAAGGTGGGGTACCAGCCGGTATCCATAGGAATGCCCAGCGTCTTGGTAATGGCAGAGGGTGCCCGCTCGATGAGCAGGTCGGAAGTATCGTTAGGGTTGGTCACCGGGTCGTCGTCCCGGATATAAAGACCGGACTTCACCGTATCCGCCGCCGATAGATCGGCCGGATCCTGCCCGTTTAAGATCAAAAACGCACCGGTCACGGAGTTTTTCCGGATCAGATAGAGAATGTCCGCACTGGTTTGCTCGAGAATTTCGACGGCTAAAGGCGAGTTGGCCGTAATGTCGGAAAGGGCGGCGTTTTCCTGCGCCAGAACCTGGGCGACCTTGTTGTTGACCGTCTCCTCCGTTTCCGTTAAGTTGGACCAGCGCTGGATCATTTCGTTTTGCAGATAATTCTTGCGGTTGATGACCCGTTCGTTGAGAATATCAAAGGAATTGTTGTTGAGCTGCTCGATGGTGCCGCCCCAAAGAATGGTGCCGGCAAACAGACCCGCCTGTACCAGCATGACCACAATCATGGGAAAAAGCATCTTTTTCATAATGGAGTTGCTTTTGAGTTTTTTTATTCGCACCATTCTGCTTTCGCACCTTCCGCCTTTATTTGGTATCATTGAACGGCGGCGTTTAATTCCTTTCGGAAGCTTTCAAGCCATGAAGAAAAAGTTTCGTCGGTGCTGTACTGTGCCACGGCGTCCTTGTGGGAAACCGACTGGTTCATCAGTTCCACTACCGCCGCCCGGTCTTCCTTCGCCCTGTTTTGCATGGACGTTTCCAACACATCCCGCGCCTTCGTCCCGCCTTCAAAAGCCTTGTTTGTATACAGCTCGTACGTGTTGGCCTGCTCGATGGCGGCCGGAAGGGATTTCTTCAGGTTTGCGGTAACGGTGGAATCCTCCTGCATTTCGAGAGCATCGTTTACCATCTGCACGTCGTTGGCTTCCTTTTTCACCGGCAGATAGCCGGAGCCTACGGAAAACTCGATGTTGCGCTTTGCGTCGGTAAACCATTTTAAAAATACGGTGGCCGCATATTCCTTGGTTTCGTTGGACTTGGTGACCACCATTCCTGCGCCCTGCTGCACTGCGCACTTCTGGGCACCCTCAAAGCAGGGAGCCGGGAATACGTCTACCCCGATTGGATAGCTTTGCGTGTCGTTGACGGTGACCTTATCCGGGAAATAGGCGGCGCCGGAAGTGGAGCCGACCAGGGCGATGATATCCCCGGTTTTCGCGTCGTCCGACCGGAATTTTCCATAAGATGCAAAATGCCCGCTGATGTAGGGCACATAGTAATTGTCCCACAGCTTTCGCATAATCGTCTCATCCACCTGGAAGGTAACCTTGCCGTTCTTTACCGAGAAGATCTCGGTGCCCAGCTGCTTGCTGCCGATGATGATGTAATTGGCCATGGCATCCCGACCGAAGAAAGCTTTGCCGTCGTTTGCTTCAGGCGTCAGGCTGTCGGTCCATTCGTAATAGCTTGCCGCGATACGGCACAAGCCCTCCATGGTCTGTAAGTCCTCTTCCTTTGCGCCGGTGGCGGCGGCAAAACGGTCCCAGTCGGTCTTATTGAGCATGAAAAGCTCGGTGGATTTCGCAATGGGGAAGATCTTCAGGGATCCTTCCTCGTCAAACCGACCCTCTTCCATATAGGGGGCCACATATTCGTCCAACTCTTCCTTGGTGAGGTACGCGTCCAGCGAGGCAACCAGACCCAGCTGATCCACCTGGTAGGCCGTGTCCGCATAGGCGGCAAATACATCCGGGATCTCCCCCGCTCCCACCTTCTTGTTGGCCGCGTCCATTACTTTCTCCACCAGAGCGGAAATGCTGTTGCCCTGGCTGAAGGCCTCCACGATGATCCCCTTTTCCTTGCCCACGGTTTCGTTAAACTCGGTGACAAGCCGGTCGAATTCCGTTTTCTGCGGGCCGTTGTAGTAATGCCAGATTTCGATGGAAACCGGATTTTTTGCGTCCAGCTTTCCCTCGAAGCCGCTGTTCTGGCAGCCGCTAAGCGCCATAACCATAATCAACAGCAGCGCCAGCAGCAGACACCCCTTTTTTCTCCCTGCCATCTTGATAACCCCCCATTTCTTAAATTCTCTCTATTATAGTGGAATCCGCCCAAATGTTCCACTGTTTTTCTGTTTTTCCTCGATTGCGCCGCTTTTTTCGTACGCAAAGCGCCTTTTTCTCCCATGCAGCCCTTTTTCTTCTATTAATATGTCGGCCATCCCCGGCCGGGCCATTCCGTTTTTTAGTAAGGAAACCCTCGCTCCAGATTTGATTGCCCTATTTATTCAAAGGATGCTTCCCTTTTCCTTTTTGCTGTTTCATAACAAAAGGAGGCAAAAGCGGTTGCTTTTGCCTCCTTTTGATTTCTTTTTTGACTTGATGGAAAACGTTTCATGTGTCCAATCGGGCACCGGGTGCTAAACGCGGCCACAACTGTATCCGGCGCAGTCCTTTTACGCTAACTACGGCATAAGTATTCTTCCCGGCCGAGTATCTTCATAAAACGTCGCACCATACGGTCTGTAAAGCGCCGCTTTACGCGGGCTGTGCCGGAGTTAAGGGAAACTGGCCGTCGAGGAACCTCCGCCCCGTCTCGGTGCGGAAAATTCGTTCCTTTGCTGCGGCAACCGCTTCCTTTCCCGCATGTTCTTCATAGAGATTTACCAGGAAATCCGCTTCTACGAGAATCTGGTAATCGAGCCCGTCGATTCCCGTGTAGGTATGATGGCGGGAAACAAGGAAACACACCCGTTCCACCACCGGGGACGGGAACTCCAGTCTGGTAAGCATTTCCCTCGCCACCGGCGGGCCTTCGATTTCCTGATAAATTCCGGCACTGGAATGGTATTTCAAAAGGCTGTTGCGAATTCCCACGTCATGGACGATCGCCGCCAGCTCCAATACCTCCTGGGCCTCCTTCGGCAGCCCTTCCAGCCGGCCGACTGCCTGTGCAAATGCGTAGACCTTGAGGAAATGCTGGATACGTTTGGGATCACCCTGGTCATACGCGATCATACTATCCATCAGCTGCGCCGTTTTCTGTGTCAAGTTACATTCCTCCCAAATTTCTAATCCGTATTTTAAGCGGCAGATAGTCTGAGAGAAGCGCCCTTCTCTCTTATAAGGAAACGACTTCTCATTTTATACATCATTTTTATTATATCGTTACAATGCCGTATAACGCAAACACCGGGCGGCAAAAATGAAGCAAACGCCGTTTTGTCGCGCCACTTTTTTTCGTTATGTCCGGTTTGCAGGATGCCCTGCGCTATCTTTGCAGAAAAACCAAATATCCCCCTTGGTCCGTCTTTCTTTTTAACAAACAGTCAATTTACATGTATGTGGAAATATGCTATAGTTTAAAAATCAGTACTTTTTCCTATTGATCCGACTGCTTTTTTACCGTTGGAAGATTCGGCATACCCATTTTAAAAGCGGCTCGAGAAACCAGTGGTGCTTCTCAATAAAACGACAGAGAAAAAGGATCAAACCATCATTGGAGGATAACGAATGGACTATCGTCAATTCTATGACAAAGAGTATTACGACGCCTATGCAACGGCGGAAGGGACGGTTTCTTACCAAAACAATCCTAGCCTGCAGGAATTCTATCAGCATTTCGCTGATAAGGTGGTGGAGGACTTTCATCCCAACACCTTTTTGGACATCGGTTGTGCTATGGGCTGGCTGGTTGCCGCGCTGCGGGACCGCGGGGTAAACGCGTACGGAATCGACGTTTCTTCCTATGCCATCGGCCAGGTACGGGAGGACATCCGCCCTTATTGCAGAGCCCAGTCTGCCCTGGAGGACCTGCCCGACGACTTTCCAAAGCGTTACGACATGGTTTCCTGTATTGAAATGATCGAGCATCTTGAGGAACCGGATGGATTGGCTCTCATCAAAAAAATGTGTTCTTATACCGACACACTGCTGCTTTCTTCCACGCCGGACGCCAAAGACGAACCTACCCATCTCAATGTACAGCAGCCGGAATACTGGGTCAAGCACTTTGCGCCTTATCAGTTTCTCCACAAGCTGGATTACGACCCGTCCTACATTTCCCCTCAAGCTTTGTGTTTCTACCGCGCCGATCAAAAACAGATGGACGACCTGGTCGAGGACTATGAAAAATACTGCCGGCTCACCCGCAAGAACATAACCGATCGGTATGACCAGCTACTCCGCGAGAAGGATCTCCTCATTTCCAATCTCGAAAATTCTGTCGCTTCTTTAAACGATGACAAAAACAAAAATGAGATTCTCATTTCCAACCTTGAAAATTCCGTCGGCGCCTTAAACGATGCGAAAAGCAAGAATGAAGCGGCTTTGGAGCGGCTCAACGGCACCCTTGACGACATGCAAAACCAACTCAGAGCCCTCATTGCCGACCGGGATCATAAGCAGTCGCTGTATCAGGAAGTTCTGGACTCCAAATGGTGGAAGCTCACCAAACCCGGACGCTGGGCGGTCACCAAGTGTAAAAATGTCCTGCGCAGAATCCCGCTGGTACCAAAACTGGTAAACGGGTTGCGCCTGTTTCGTCAGACCGGGTTCTCCGGGATTGCAAAAAAGATCAAGGCAAAACGGATCCTGCGGCGTTATATCCCAAAGAACAGCTTAAGTATTGGAAAGTTTCTGTCTGCTGAAACCGCTGTCAAACAGCTTGAGACACCGTTTGACAAAGAAGTGAAAATCAGCATACTCGTGCCTCTCTACAATACCCCGCCGGTCTTTCTCAGGGAAATGATCGACTCCTGCGTCAATCAGACCTATCGAAACTGGGAGCTTTGCCTTGCGGACGCCAGCGACAGCGACGACGGCAAAACCGGCGCCATTTGCGCCCAGTATACGGCCAGGGATTCCCGCATTCGGTATCAAAAGCTTTCCGAAAACAAGGGCATTTCCCATAACACCAATGCCGCCATCGAGATGGCGACGGGGGACTACATTTCTCTGCTCGACCACGACGATCTGCTCCATCCCGCCGCTCTTTTTGAGGTGCGCAAGGCGATTGACCAGGGCGCGGACTTTATCTATACCGATGAGCTGACCTTTGCTTCCAGCGTAGACGATGTTACCGTCGTCCATTTGAAACCCGATTTTGCCATTGATAACCTGCGCAGCAACAACTACATCTGCCATCTGTCCACCTTCCGCAGAACGCTTCTTGACCAGGCCGGATGGTTCAATCCCGAATGTGACGGCAGCCAGGATTACGACATTATTCTGCGGCTGACGGAAAAGGCGGAGAAAATCGTCCACGTTCCAAAAATTCTTTACTATTGGCGCAACCACGCAAAATCGGTGGCCAGCGACATCAGTGCCAAGCCCTATTGTATCACCGCGGCCAAGAAGGCGCTCTCCGATCATCTTAACCGAGTCGGGATTCGGGGAGAGGTTTCCCTGATTGAGAATATGCCCTCCTTTTACCGGATTGCATACAAGCTCACCTGTAAGCCACTGGTTTCCATTATCATTCCCACCAAGGACCACATCGAGGATTTGGATAAATGCCTGCAATCCATCTTCCGGAAAACCACGTATCCAAACTATGAAATCATCGTCGTGGAAAATAACTCTACCAGTTCTTCCACGTTTGATTATTACAAAACCCTGGAAAAATACGAGCATGTCCAGGTAGTTACCTGGGAAGGCAGGTTTAATTATTCCGCCATCAATAATTTCGGCGTCACCTTTGCAAAGGGCGAGTATTATCTGCTGCTGAACAACGACGTGGAAATCATCACCCCAAAATGGATTGAAGAGATGCTCATGTATGCTCAGCGCAGCGAAGTGGGCGCAGTCGGAGCAAAGCTTTACTATCCGGACAATACCATTCAGCATGCGGGCTTAGGGATCGGATTGCTGACTTTGGCCGGCCATTTGCACCGGGGCTTTCCTCGTAATCACCCCGGCTATATGGGACGGCTTTCCTATGCGCAGGACCTTTCCGGCGTCACCGCTGCCTGCATGATGGTGAAAAAGTCGGTGTTCGAACAGGTCGGAGGCTTTGACAAAAAGCTGGCGGTGGCGTTCAACGACGTGGACCTCTGCCTGAAAATCCGGCAAGCCGGTTATCTGATCTGTTTTACGCCTTTTGCAGAGCTGTATCACTATGAATCCAAAAGCCGCGGCAACGACATGAATCCGGAGCATTACGGCCGTTTCAAGTCAGAGGTCAATTACTTCCAGAAAAAATGGAAACCCGCCTTGCAGCATAACGATCCCTATCTCAATCCGAACTTTGATTATGACAAAGAGGATTTTACCATCAAAACCATTGCGTATCACGAATAATCCCAACCTAAAAAAGCACCGGGTGAATTACCCGGTGCTTTACATTTCGTAGGTCTTCAAAATGTTCTCCGCTACTTCCCTGCGGGTCACCCGCAGATCCATCGCCTGCTTCTCGATATACCGATGGGCCTGCGCCTCGGTAAAGTGCAGATGCTGGATGAGCACGCATTTGGCCCGGTCTACTAAGCGGATTTCCTCGATCTTTTTTTGCAGCTTGACATTTTCCTGCTTGAGATTCAAAATTCTCCGTCTGGTAGCGGAAATCAGCTTCAAGGATTGGTAAAAAAGCGCCCGTCCCACCGGCTTTGGCACCACCAAAATACCGAATTCCTCCACCTTGGCGGAAACGTCGTCCGCCAACTCGCTTTTGACAATCAAAATGACACCCGCAGATCCAGACTGGGCCGCCGTGATGGAAAGCTCATGCCCGAACTCATCGGAAAGGGGCGTGTTGATGAGAATCAAATCAAAGCTTGTGTCCAAAAGGGCGCGCCGGGCAGCAGCGCCGCTTCTAAGCTCGGTAATATCCCCGTAAGACGCGGCGCGAAGCAGCTGTGCAAGCGATTCTCCCGCCTTTTGGGAGCTGGACACCAATAGAACACTTTCCAATCGTCTTCACCACCGTTTTTGAACCTGGGTTAGCATCTGGGGCATCGGATGTTCTGCGTCAAACCTGGGAAAAATAAAACGCGTGCTCAAACTCTGCCTTGTCGGGCGCCTGCTCGTAAAGCCGCCATTCCCGTTCCTTGGCCGCGATATACTTTTCCACTGTCTTTTGGGGCAGACACGCACGCACGAATTCGCTTTTCTCGGCGATTTTAAGCGCTTCGTCCAACGTTTCCGGAAGGACGGCGAAAGATTTGAGCGTCGCTTCGTCCTCCCGATACAGGTTGAGGTTGGTGGGCTCACCTAGGTCGATATGCTGTTCAATGCCTTCGAGGCCCGCATAAATAAGCAGGGCAAAGGCAAGATAGGGGTTGCAGGAAGGGTCAGGCGAACGCAGCTCCATGCGCGAATACTCTCCCCTAGCGGCGGGAATGCGTACCAGCTGGGAGCGGTTCTGATGGGACCAGGAAATGTACTTGGGTGCTTCGCAGCAGCCGAACCGTGCATAAGAATTGGTCAGGGGATTCAGGAAAGCAGTGATTTCCCGCACCCGGTTTAAAATACCGGCGATGAACCGTTCCGACTCCTGGGAATGGCCGTCGTTGCGGTTTTTAAAGAGGTTCATCCCGTTCTTGGACAGGGAAAGGTTGATATGCAGCCCACTGCCTGCCTGATCTGGAAAAGGCTTTGGCAGAAAAGAGGCGTACAGCCCGTTGCGGGCAGCCACCATCTTCACCACCGACTGGAAGGTAATCAGGTTATCGGCGGCAGACAGGGCGTCGGAATACTGAAAGTCGATCTCGTTTTGCCCAGGGCCTTGCTCGTGGTGGGAGCTTTCGGGCTTTAAGTCCATCTCCTCCAAGGTCAGGCAGATTTCCCGGCGCACGTTTTCCCCCTTGTCGCGGGGCGCAAAGTCCAGATACCCGCCCTCGTCGTGTGGAATTTTGGTGGGCTTTCCCCGGTCATCCGCCTCAAATAGGTAGAACTCGCATTCCGACCCGATTTTACAGACATACCCCATCCTGGCGGCCTTCTCCACCGCCCGGCGGAGAATGTGCCGCCCGTCCCCTTCAAAAGGAGTCCCGTCGGGATGGCGGATTTCACAGAAAAAGCGCACCACCCTCCCCTGCTGGGGCCGCCAGGGAAGCACCGACAGCGTCCCCGGGTCAGGGAACAAAAACAGGTCGGATTCCTCCACGTTCAAAAAGCCACGTACCGCCGACGCGTCGAAGGATATGCCGTTTTCAAACGCACGGGGCAGCTCGTCGGCAAGGATGGAAATATTCTTGAGCGTGCCGAACATATCGCAAAACGCCAGGCGAACGAATTTTACGTCGTTCTCCTGCACGAACTGCAGCACCTCGCTCATGGTATAATTCAAGGACCGCACCTCCCAGTCGGGCTCGATTCTCATAGGCGAATCGGTTTAGCATCATTATACACCAATTAATTATAAGTATAAAGCTGTTTGTAGGGATTTTTGGTATCGGGGGTCAAAAGATAAAACCGGTCGGAGAGGATTTCCTGGGCGTCGTAGCCGAACGCTTCGCAGAAGGCCCGCACATCCGCTTCCATGAAGGAAAGCTCTCCCTTGGAGGCCACCTTTGCGTCCACCTGGGGCGGGAGGTCTCGCGGCAGAGTCTTGCAGCGCAGATAGATTTTTCCCCCGTGCATACCCGTACCGCAGAAGTTGCCCACCGGCGGCTTGCCATCGCCGCCGATGCCAAGCACTACGATGACGCCGCCCGCCTGGTACTCGCCCAGGAAGCTGCCCGCCTGTCCGCCGATGACCAGAACCGGTACCTTTTCCTGATACGCCTTCATGTGGATGCCCGCCCGGTACCCTGCGTTTCCCTTAACGAAAATTTTTCCGCCGCGCATAGCGTAACCAGCCGCGTCGCCGCAGGAACCGTTGATGAAAATGGTACCGTCGTTCATAGTATCCCCCGCCGCGTCCTGGGCGTTGCCGTTGACAAGGATGGAGGCTCCGTTTAAATAGGCGCCCAGGGCGTTGCCGGGCGTACCGTTGATGACGATTTCCTTCTGGGAGAGTCCGCTTGCGATGTATCTCTGGCCGATGCAGTTGTCGATGACCACCTTTCGGTCACCCGACGTGCGCACCAGCTCGTTTAAAGCCTGAAAGTGCATTTGGGAGGCGATGATTTTCATGTTGATTCCCACCTTTGTTCGTTGCGTTTAAAATTCGGATGCAGTCAGCCTGCCGCACCGCTCAATGCCTTCGCCCTGGCCCGCTTGGAAAAGGCCATCAACTGGGGCTTTTCGCAGATCAGGTCAAAATCGATGGAGGACAGGGGGGTCTGCTCCCGGATGAGGGAGGTATAAATACCCGCCCGCTCCACATTGCCGATGAGGATATAGCCCTTGAGCCGGTCGTCCTGGTAAAACAGGCGCTTATACGTTTTCCCCTGTTGCATCCGGACATCTTCCCCCTGATAGCTGCCGGCGGTGATGATGTGCAATCCGAAGAAGCCGATGGCGTTCATGGGGATGGCCCGGTCGTAGGGCTTTCCTCCCCCGCCAGCCATATGAATCCCGGCAGTCTCCCCCTGCATGTAGGCGTTGGGAAGGAGAGCCAGCACCCGTTCCTGGCCGGTGGTGATGTCGAAGCTTTGAGCGCAGTCTCCCGCCGCGTAGACGTCCGAAAGACTCGTGCGGCAGAATTCGTCGGTGACCACGCCCCGGCGGACCAGTCCGCCTGCATCGGCAATCAGGGACGTGTTGGGCCGTACCCCCACCGCCATCACCAAGATGTCGAAGGGGATGCGCTGCCCGCTTTTGAGGATGGCCGCATCCGGCTCGAACTTCGCCACGCAGTCGGACAGATGAAAGGTCAATCCCTTTTCTTCCAAATGTTCCTGTACCAGCGTAGAACCTGCCTCGTCAAGAATGCTGGGCAGAATCCGGTCGGCCATATCCACCACCGTGATGGTGTTTACTCGGTGGGCGATGCCCTCGGCGCATTTTAACCCGATGAGCCCCGCACCCACGATCAGAACCCGGCTGGCTGGGGTGAGGGCCTTTTCCAAAGCAAGGGCGCTGTCCAGATTCATGAAGGTAAAAGCCTTGGTCACCGTTTCCTGCCCCTCCGTGGGCGGCAGGAAGGGGCGCGACCCGGCCGCTACCAGCAGCTTATCGTAGGGGATTTTTTCGCCGCTTGTAAGGGTCACCGACTTTTTCTCCGGGTCAATGGAAGCGGCCCGCTTTCCAAGCAGAGGGGTAACCCCGTTCTTCTCATAAAAGTCCGCTCCCCGGTACTGCATGCGCACCCGGTCGGTTTTCCCCTCCAAAAGATAGGAAATCAGCGGGCGGGAATAGGTGTGGTGCGGCTCGTCGGAAATGATGGTAATGGGGCCCTCCCGGTCCACCTGCCGGATTCCCTCCACGCAGCCCACCGCCGCCGCGGAATTGCCGATGATCACATACCGGGTCATTGCGCCTCGCTCCTTTCCTCAAATACAATGGCTTTGTTGGGGCAGCCCTTAACGCAGGCGGGCTGCCCTTCCTTGTTCTTGGTACACAGCTCGCATTTCTGCACCGCACCGGTGTCCGACGGCATGATCGCCCCGTAGGGACAGGACAAAATACAGGTATAGCAGCCCACGCATTTCTCCGAGTCGATGGAAATGACACCGTTTTGCACCGTCAGCGCCCCGGAAATGCAGCCCTTGACGCACAAGGGCTCTTCACAATGGCGGCAGGAGACGGCAAAGCTCACATTCCCCTGCTGCTCGATGCGGATACGCGGATGGATGACCACGTCCTTGAGGGCTTTTGCCATATTGTCCTCACCGGAATTGGCGAAGGCGCAATAATATTCGCACAAATGGCATCCCAAACACCATTTTTCATTGACATAAATTCGTTTCATTGCCGCTTCCTCCCGATTGCTTGACGCCGCTTATTCGCCTGCGTGCTGAATGCCCAGAATGGAAAGCTCCCGGTCGGTGAGCCCCACGCCCCGGAGCATCAGGCGGTTGCCCTTGAGCGCCTCGATGGAGTTGATGCCCATACCGCCCATCATTTCCTTGATTTCATGGTTCCAGGCGGTGACCAGATTGACAAGCCGCTGGTAGCCCACGTTGGGGTTTAACCGGCGCACCAGCTCCGGGCGCTGGGTGGCGATACCCCAGTTGCACTTGCCCTGATGGCAGCTGCGGCAGAGATGGCAGCCCAAAGCCAACAGGGCGCTGGTGGCGATATAAACCGCGTCCGCCCCCAGGGCCACCGCTTTGATGATGTCCGCGCTGGAGCGGATGCTGCCGCCCACCACCAAGGACACGTTGCCCCGGATTCCTTCCTCTCTCAACCGCTGGTCCACGCTTGCCAGAGCAAGCTCAATGGGGATGCCCACGTTGTCCCGGATGCGGGTGGGCGCCGCGCCCGTTCCGCCCCGGAACCCGTCGATGGCGATGATGTCCGCCCCGGAGCGGGCGATGCCGCTTGCGATGGCCGCCACGTTATGTACCGCGGCGATCTTGACGATCACCGGCTTTTTGTACTCGGTGGCTTCCTTTAAGGAATAGACCAGCTGGCGCAGGTCCTCAATGGAATAAATATCGTGATGAGGCGCAGGGGAAATGGCGTCGGAGCCCTCGGGAATCATGCGGGTCCTCGACACGTCCCCAACGATCTTTGCCCCGGGCAGATGCCCGCCGATACCGGGCTTTGCACCCTGGCCCATCTTGATTTCGATGGCGGCGCCCGCCTCCAGGTAGTCCTTATGGACGCCGAAACGGCCCGACGCAACCTGGACGATGGTGTTTTTCCCATACTGGTAAAAGTCCTCATGCAGGCCGCCTTCGCCGGTATTATAATAGGTACCCAGGGCCTGGGCGGCCCGGGCCAGGCTTTCGTGGGCATTGTAGCTGATGGAACCGTAAGACATGGCGGAAAACATCACCGGCACCGCCAGCTCCAGCTGAGGCGTCAGGTTATTTCGAAGCTTCCCGTCCTCGCCGCGCTCCACACAACCGGGCTTTTTGCCCAAAAACACTTTGGTTTCCATAGGCTCGCGCAAGGGGTCGATGGAGGGGTTCGTCACCTGGGAGGCGTTGATGAGCATCTTATCCCAGTAGATGGGCAGGGGCTTGGGATTTCCCATGGAGGAAAGAAGCACCCCGCCGGACCCCGCCTGGCGGTAAACCTCGGAGATGGTCTCCCCCGTCCAGTTGGCGTTTTCTTTGAATGTATGGTCGGTCTTGACGATTTTGAGCGCCCGGGTGGGGCACAAAGACACGCACCGGTGGCAGTTGACGCATTTGCTCTCGTCGCTGACCATGCAGTTGAGCTCGGCGTCGTAGGAATGCACCTCGTTTGCGCACTGTCGTTCACACACGCGGCAGGCGATGCAGCGGCTGGGATTGCGCACCACCTCATAGTCCGGATATAAAAAATCAATTGCCATGATTCAATTCCTCCCGTTCAAGGTCACGATGACCGGTTCGCCGCCCCCCGGCGACCACAGCCGGTCGAGCTCGGGTTCAATCACGCGGATGGCGCATTCCTCGCTGGCCACGTACACCCGCTCGCCCTTTTCGCCCACTACCATGGAACGAAGCTTCAGCCGGTCGTTTAACGCCATCATGCCGCCGTCGAAGCCCAGCAGAATGGAAAAGGGACCGGTGACCAAAAGGCTGGAAAACGCGTTTCTCAGATAGGTAAGCTTTTCCCGCTCTTCCGGGGGCCTTCGTTCGATGGTGCTCCAGAAGGGGGCGGCGATGACCATAGCCATCTCCTCCAGGCTGAGCTTCTGCTTTCGGAGCAGGTAGTCCACCATATAGGTAATGACCTCGGTATCGGTCATGAGGGTACATTGATAGCCGAACATTTCAATGTAGCGGCGGTTGGCGTCGTAGGAGGAAATCTCCCCGTTGTGAACAATGGAATAGTCCAGCATGGCGAAGGGATGCGCCCCTCCCCACCAGCCGGGGGTGTTGGTGGGATAGCGGCCGTGGGCGGTCCAGCAATAGCCCTCGTACTCATCCAAGCGGTAAAACTCGCCCACATCCTCCGGGAAGCCAACCGCTTTGAAAACGCCCATGTTCTTGCCGCTGGAGAAGACATACGCCCCGTCGATTTTCGAGTTAATACGGATGACGCAGCGGACCACGAATTCCTTTTCATCGAGCTGGCTTTGCGCCAGCCGGGTGGGAAGGGGGGTGACGAAATAGCGCCAAATCAGGGGTTCGTCGGTAATCTTGGGGGTTTTCCGTACCGGGATCTTCGAGAGATTGATGACGTCGAAGTGTTCGTTTAAAAACGCCTCGCAGGTTTCCTTGGCATTTTCACTGTTGTAAAACAGGTGAAACGCGTAGAAATCCTTGTACTGGGGATAAATGCCGTATCCCGCGAAGCCGCCGCCCAACCCGTTGGAGCGGTCGTGCATGGTGGCGATGGAGCGGATAATCTGGTCGCCTGCAATTCTTTCTCCATCCTTCGAAAAAATTCCCGAAATCGCGCAGCCCGACGGAATCCGGACCTGACCTTCTAAGCGCATACCGTTTGCCTCCTTCTGTGGATGCTTTTGTTTTCCTTCCGGCTTACCGAAAGCCGACAAAAAAACAAAGGCGTTCGTCCAAAGACAAAACCGGTTGTCTTTGGACGAACACCTTTGTTCATTGCCCTCATCATACAACAGCGTGATTTTCTTGTCAAGAACCTTTTGCACCTTTTTTTGCAAAAATTTCACTGCTTGTCCTTTTTCGACAAGGACAAAGGCTTATACAGAGGTTACTCGTCCAAAAAATGCAGGGGTTCAAAAAAATCCTGCAAAAAATTCCGAAAAGGGGGTTGACAAATGAAACCGACCGGTCTATACTAAGCCCATCGACAGCAAAGGTGCTGCGGGCGAAAGCCTGCGGCGCCTTTTTTATTTCCAAAATTGGGATTGGAGGAAAACCGTATGAGCAAGGTTCCAGAATTGTTCGGCAGCCTGGTGTTTAACGACACCGTGATGAAGGAACGGCTTCCGAAAGACACCTACAAGGCGCTCAAAGCAACCATTCAGAAGGGAAAACCCTTGGATCTGAGCGTGGCAAACGTAGTGGCCAACGCCATGAAGGACTGGGCCATCGAAAAAGGAGCCACCCACTTTACCCACTGGTTCCAGCCGATGACCGGAATCACCGCCGAGAAGCACGACAGCTTCATCTCCCCCACCGGAGACGGCAACGTCATCATGGAGTTCTCCGGCAAGGAGCTCATCAAAGGCGAGCCGGATGCCTCCAGCTTCCCCTCCGGCGGCCTGCGGGCCACCTTTGAAGCCCGCGGTTACACCGCCTGGGACCCCACCTCCTATGCGTTCATCAAGGACGGCTCCCTCTACATTCCCACCGCGTTCTGTTCCTACGGCGGCGAGGCGCTGGACAAAAAGACCCCGCTTCTTCGCTCCATGGAGGTTATGAACACCGAGGCTCTGCGGGTTCTGCGCCTTTTCGGCAACCAGGACGCCAAACGGGTCATTACCACCGTGGGTCCCGAGCAGGAATACTTCCTCATCGACAAGGCGCTGTATAACCAGCGCAAGGACCTGATGTACACCGGCCGTACCCTTTTCGGCGCCAAGCCTCCCAAGGGTCAGGAGCTGGAGGACCATTACTTCGGCACCATCAAACCCCGCATCTCCGCCTTCATGAAGGATTTGGACGAGGAGCTGTGGAAGCTGGGGATTTATGCGAAAACCAAGCACAACGAAGTGGCGCCTGCCCAGCATGAGCTGGCCCCCATCTTCGAGGATACCAACCTGGCCACCGACCACAACCAGCTGACCATGGAAATCATGAAAAAGGTGGCCGAACGCCACGGCCTCGCGTGCCTGCTGCACGAAAAGCCCTTTGCAGGCGTCAACGGCAGCGGTAAGCACAACAACTGGTCCATCTCCACCGACACCGGGCTCAACCTTCTTGAGCCGGGCAATTCGCCCCACGAAAACGCCCAGTTCCTTATTTTCCTGTGCGCGGTCATCAAGGGCGTGGACGAATATCAGGATCTTCTGCGCGTCTCGGTTGCTACGGCGGGCAACGACCATCGCCTGGGCGCCAACGAAGCGCCGCCGGCTATTATTTCCATGTATCTGGGCGACGAGCTCACCGAGGTGCTCGAATCCTTTGAAAAGGGAGGTACCTACGAAGGCCACGGCCGGGTGGATATGGAAACCGGCGTCAAGGTGCTCCCCCATTTCCAGAAGGACACCACCGACCGCAACCGCACCTCTCCCTTCGCCTTTACCGGCAACAAGTTCGAATTCCGGATGCTGGGCTCTTCCCTCTCCATCGCCTGTCCGAACATCATGCTCAACACCATTGTAGCCGAAGAGCTTTCCCAGTTCGCCGACATCCTGGAAAAATCGAAGGATTTCTCCGCGGCGGTCACCGCCATCATCCAGGATACCATGAAAAACCACAAGCGCATCATCTTCAACGGCAACAACTATTCCGACGAATGGGTCAAAGAGGCCGAACGCCGCGGGCTTTATAACCTCAAGTCCACCGCCGAGGCGCTTCCCTACTACATCGCCGACCGCAATATCCAGCTCTTTACCAAGCATAACATCTTTACACCGGAGGAAATGCATTCCCGGTTTGAAATCCAGCTGGACAATTACTGCAAGGTGCTGCACATTGAAGCGCTGACCATGCTGGAAATGGCCCGGCGGGATATCCTCCCGGCGGTGGGCGGTTACATCAAGGACCTGAGCGAAACCGCCCAAAACAAGAAAGCCTTTTCCCCGCAGCTGGGCTGCCAGGTGGAGGAAGCGCTGCTCGAAAAGCTTTCCAATCTGTCCTATTGTCTCTACAAAAAGGCGGAGAAGCTTGACGAAGCAATCCTCGGCGCTAAAAACCACACCGAAATTACCGACAGCGCCAACTACTATTACGAGTCGGTCTTCGGCGCTATGCGGGAGCTTCGGGCGGTAGCAGACGAGCTGGAAACCATCACGGCCGAAAAACATTGGCCCTTCCCCACCTACGGCGACCTTTTGTTCCGTGTGTAATTGACAAACCGATAAACCGTCATGCACAACGACGTGCAGTTTGACCCGGACCTGCTGAAAGCGGCCTGGACCGGGCAAATTGCACGTCGAATTTTTATTCTGAGGGGGTATCTCTTATGTTCTCATCCGTTGACACAATGTGGGTGTTAATCGGCGCATTGCTGGTGTTCTTCATGCAGGCCGGTTTCGCTATGGTAGAAACGGGTCTGACACGAGCAAAAAACGCAGGCAACATCATCATGAAAAACCTGATGGACTTCGCCATCGGCACCGTTGTCTTCTGGTTCATCGGCTTCGGGCTGATGTTCGGCGGAGACGGCCCGTTCATCGGGGGGCTGGACTTCTTTATCCAGGGCGACTATAGCTCCACCTTCCCCACGGCGGCCTTCATCATTTTCCAGACGGTGTTTTGCGCTACGGCGGCGACCATTGTTTCCGGCGCCATGGCGGAGCGCACCAAGTTCATCTCCTACTGTATTTACAGTGCGGTCATCAGCCTGATCATCTACCCGGTTTCCGGTCACTGGATCTGGGGCGGCGGCTGGCTCTCTGATTTGGGCTTCCATGACTTCGCCGGTTCCACGGCGGTACACATGGTGGGCGGTGTCGCGGCCCTGGTAGGCGCGAAAATGCTGGGCGCCCGTATCGGCAAGTACGGAAAGGACGGCAAGCCCCGCGCCATTCCCGGCCACAGCCTGACCTTAGCTGCCCTGGGCGTTTTTATCCTGTGGTTTGCCTGGTTTGGCTTTAACGGCGGTTCCACCGTCTCCATGACGGGCGATGAAACCCTGACCACCGCCAGCAACATCTTTGTTACCACGAACCTGGCAGCAGCCACTTCCACCGTCGCCGTGATGATCATCACCTGGATCCGCTATAAGAAGCCGGACGTTTCCATGACCTTAAACGGTTCTCTGGCGGGTCTGGTGGCCATCACCGCCGGGTGCGACATGGTCGATCCCTTCGGTGCCTTCTTCATCGGCCTGGTCGCCGCGTTTGTGGTGGTCTTCGGCATTGAGTTTGTCGATAAGGTTCTCAAGATCGACGACCCGGTTGGCGCCATCGGCGTGCACGGCATGTGCGGCGCGGCGGGCACCTTGATGGTGGGCCTCTTCGCTACCGACGGCGGCCTCTTCTACGGCGGCGGCTTTGCGTTTCTGGGCGTGCAGGCACTGGGTGTGGTCTCGGTCATCGCGTGGGTGGCCGTCACGATGACCATCGTGTTCTTCCTCATTAAGAAGACGGTGGGCCTGCGGGTTTCCAAGGAAGAAGAAATCGCCGGCCTCGACTCCAGAGAACATGGCATCGAAAGCAGCTATGCGGACTTTATGCCCGCGGTGGAACACTGCTATGATGCGGACCTGGCGATGGAAGCTCCTGTTTCCTCCGGTACGGTGGGCATCAACGAGGCGGTTCCGGTGCAGGTGGTGTCCGCTCCCTCTGAGACGCCCGCTTGCGACGTGAAGATCACCAAGGTCAGCATTCTCATGAACAAGCAGAAGTTTGACGCCCTGAAAGCGGCCATGAACCGCATCGGCGTCACCGGCATGACGGTAAGCCAGGTTCTTGGCTGCGGTATCCAGAAGGGCGCGACGGAATACTACCGCGGCGTTCCCGTGGAAATGAACCTGCTGCCTAAGATCAAGGTGGAAATCGTGGTCTGCAAGGTCCCGGTCCGCACTGTGATCGACACGGCCAAAAAAGTCCTCTACACCGGCCACATCGGCGACGGCAAGATCTTCGTCTACGACGTAGAGAATGTCATCAAAGTCCGTACCGGCGAGGAAGGCTACGACGCCATGCAGGACACCGACGAATAGTTTTCTCCAGCTTTCCTTCTTTCCTGTGCAAACGAGCGAAAGAGACGGAATTTATCGTCTCTTTCGCTCGTTTTGTGGTTGAAGAAAGAAATTGGATGTATTATAATCAGAATATTATCTTTTCTGCGATCAAACTGATATCCTTATGCAATCGTAAACCTGCCGAAAGGCAGCGGCACAAAGCTACAGGGCCTACCTCTTTTCTAAGAAACGGCAGCCAGCTACCGCGAGCATGGAAGGCGTTCCATGTATTCCGTGAATAAGGTGATGATTCGGCTTTGAAAATAAAGCATCTGTTCCTGCTTTTGCTTATGGTGGTCTCGATTCTGTCGGTGACGCTGGTCAGCGCCCTGCAGATCGGGTCTTTTTATCAGAAAACCGAAGCGCTTTTGCGAACCAATCTGCTTCATTCCACCATACAGCAAACGGATAGTTTCGAACGCTTTTTTGATCAGCGTTCCATCCACATGCGTCTGACCGCACAGCTGCCCCAGATCGGCAGGCTCCTGTCCGAAACGCTTGGAAGCATCGATCAGCAAAACCGCCAGGAGGTAACGGACATTCTTCACCGCAAGGCAAAGGAGCTGGACTTTCTCAATGAAATCATTCTGATGGATGAAAACGGCCGGATCCTATCCTCCAGCAAAGAGAGCAACGTGGGAGTCCTTTTCCCGATTACCGAGGAAATGAAGAAGCTGTCCTCCTTGGAGTCAATGTATACCGACCTTACGGAAGACGGGCGGTTTGGAAACGGCGAGAACTCCTGCTTTAATCTGGTTGCCATCAACGACAGCGACGGGAGAATCGGTTATATGGCGGAGGTTTTGAGCCTGTCTTATTTCAGCGGGCTTATTAAGACGGTAGATTTCTCCCAGTCGGGCGCGGTCAGTCTCCTCGACCGGAAGGGAAACATCGTCGCCAGTTCTGACACCTCTTTGCACCAGCAGCTTTTCCAGACCACTCAGGAAAAGGGGAACGGGTTTGCGCAGGCATGGGAGCAGGTGGACGTACAAACAGCTCCCAGCGGAATTTTGCAGTATACCATTGCAGGCGGCAAAATGATCACCGCCTATTCGGTTATAAAGGGAACCGAGTGGATGCTCTATTACACCTTGCCGCTGGCGGATTTTATCTCACCGGCACGGCAGGCTGCTTTTACCGCTCTGCTTTTCCTGGCGGTATTGGTTGTCCTCCTCATTTTTAGCAGCTTTGCCCTGTCCTTCTGGTTTAATAAGCCTATCCACCGCTTTGTTGAGACCATGCATCAGGTAGAACAGGGGAATTATTCGATCCGTCTGCAGGCAAAACCCAATACGGAATTTGCACAGATAGCCGAAGCGTTTAACAGCCTCATTGATACCGTGCGCGCCCGCAGCCTTGCGTTAAGCCGCAGCGAACAGCACTACCGCCAAGCCCTAAAGGCGTCCAGCGACACCATCTTTCAAGCGGATTTGACCCATAACCGGATTTCTTTTGAAACCGATGCGGAAAACGACCGGGACATCCCCATCTTTCTCTCTTCCTTTACCGAGGCGATCGAATACATCGCCGCTAACCACGTCTATCCGGAAGACCGCAAGGCCTTTTACGAAACCTTTTCGATCCCCAGCATTTTGTGCCGTTTTCGCCAGGGCGAGAAGGAGATCACCGTGGAATACCGGCGTTATCACAAAAACCGCCGTCTTTTCTGGACCTCATGTACCATCGTTCCCATGCAAAGCGGCGAGGTGGACGAAGCGGTGATAGTGATCGGGTATCTTAAGAACATCGACGAAAGAAAAGAGCGGGAGCTGAAGATGCTCGACCGGTCCAAACGGGACAGCCTTACAAAGCTTTTCAACAAAGGGGCCATCCAGGAAGCTGTGGACGAATGTCTGAAGGGGTCTGGAAACGAAGATGCCCACGCTTTCCTCATCATCGACATCGATAATTTCAAAGCGGTCAACGATAATCTGGGCCATTTGTTCGGCGATGCTGTGCTGCGGGATACCGCCGCAAAGCTTCAGTCGCTGCTTCGCCCCTGCGACCTGATCGGGCGCATCGGCGGGGATGAATTCGTGGTGTTCCTTAAGGAATATCCGTCCAAAGATTGGGTGATGGGACGGGCAAGGGATATCATCGGAATTTTTCGCAAGGATTTTACCGGCCACAGCCGCCGCTATAAAATCTCCGGCAGTGTAGGTATCGCCCTTTCCCCCGACGACGGGCAGAGCTATGTTGACCTGATGAAGCGGGCCGACGTAGCGCTCTATCGTGCAAAATCCCTGGGCAAAGACCAGTTGTGCGTTTTTGCCCCCTCTCTACTGACCAAAGAGTTTCTTACGGCCAGCGGCCCGGGCGCAACCGCCCACGACGAGGTACCTTCCCTTTCGCAACCGGAGGCGCTCAAGCAAAACCTCGTTCAATACATCTTTGCGCTTCTCTACGAGGCAAAAGACCGGGTCAGCGCCATTGAGATGATTTTGGATCTGGTGGGCGAATATTTCGACGTCAGCCGGGCCTACATATTTGAAACCGACGAGGAAGACCCTACCCTTTGCCACAATACCTTCGAATGGTGCAAGGAAGGGGTGGAGCCGCAGATGGAAAACCTGCACACCGTCTCTTACGAGCTCTTTTCTGATTACCGGGCGTATTTCGACGAGGACGGCATCCTTTATTTCGACGATGTGTCGGCGCTGGAGCCGGGGCTGCGCCGCTTTTTGCAGGAGGAGCAGGGAATCCAGTCCATGCTTCAGTGCGCCATTCGGGAAGATGGGAAATTCAAGGGCTTTGTGGGGTTTGACGACTGTGAGAAGAAACACCTGGCCACCCGAGAGGAAATCATGACTCTGTCTCTGGTTTCAAAGCTGCTTGGCACCTTCCTGCTACAGGAAAAGACCCACGAAAGGCTGCGCAGTTCCTCTGCCATGAATCAGGCGATTATGGACCATTTGAGTACCTGGACCTATGTGATCGACTTTGAGAGCTACCGGCTTCTTTTTCTGAATAAGAAAACCCAGCAGATTTCTCCCGCCTCCAAAGTAGGCGACCGGTGTTATGAAACCTTTTATCACCGGGACGTCCCTTGCGCGCACTGCCCTCTGCGTCAATTGGACCCGGGTAATCCCGACAGCCGCTGTACCATAGAGCTTTATAATCCCCATCTTAAGGTGTGGACTGCCGCCACCGCTTCGGTCATGCGGTGGAATAACGAAACGCCCGCATGCCTGATGTGCTGCTGTGATGTAACCCGGTATAAAAAAAACTCTTAAAAGACCCGGTTTCCCACAGGCTATACGCTGTACAGACGGATGCCTTCCTCCGAAAAGAAGAAGCAGATCGTTCTCTTCCCGCAGGAAAGCTTCCAAACAAGCGAAAAAGCCCGTTACGGCAGAATTTTTGCCGTAACGGGCTTTTTTCTCTGTTTCTGGTCTCCGGTTTAAGGCGTTCCCTTACGGCTTCTTTTTGAGGACCGTCATGGCTGCATAATGCAGCACGTCAAACTGCTCGGGCGCAATTCCCGCAAGCAGGGCCATGTGTTCTTGGTCAAACCGGGCCACCTGATTTTCCGTCAGGGATGCCCCGATTCCACGGCAGGCCTTCATCCGTCCGTTCCAGCTTTCCCTGGTAAATGGCACCCTCAGGTCGAATAGCGCTGTGTTTTCCACAGTGAAATACCGCTCGGTTTCCTCTGGCAGCACAATGGGGTGCCGGGTCTCCCCGCCTCCGTTCCAGTCGGGGTTATACTGCAGCACCAGCGCCTCGCTTTCGCCGGCCACCAGGTCCTCATAAGGCAGCCACCCCATATACAAAATGGCGAACCGGCCGTCCGGCTTCAGCATTCGGGCAATGTTGGGAAGTACAGCAGCCGGATCAAAATAGAAAAAACACTGGCAGGCGGTTACGCCGTCAAAAGACTCGTCTACAAAGGAAAGATCCTCTGCTGCCGAAGCTACGTAATCGATATCCATGCCGGCGGAAAGGCGTTTTGCCTCTCGAATTTGATTTTCCGACAGATCCGTCCCTACAAAATGTGCGCCGGTATGGTAAAGGTTACGTGGGAGTACCCCCGTCCCGGTTCCCAGATCCAAAACCCGGTCGCCTTTTTTGCAAAGCCCCAGGTTTAGAAGCTCCTGATAAAAGCGGGGCGGATAAATGTCCCGGTATTTTGCGTAATCAGCTGAGGCCTTTCCCCAGTCAAAAGATCGGCCCGCATCGATGCGCTCGTTTTGCATAAAATTCCTCCTTATGCGGCTACACCCGCGCTTTGTAATGGGTTCTCCTTTTATATTTGTTATCCTTAAATAAATAAATTCAGTCCTCGAAATGCCATTCCAATTAGAATAGCATCTGCATTCAAGAACCTACTGATTTCGGGATCGTAATATCTAGAATTAAGATAGTAGAGCCTACTCTCGGTATCATAGTAATAGCCCCGGATTAAGTTCGTCAAGGGTAGCAGCCATGCTTCCATAAGCACCGGAATGCTGCCCCCATGCATCATACAAATATTTTACCACCATATTCCCGCCGCTGTCCAGAATCCCGATAATATCCCCTTGCAGATTCTTGACGTAGTAGTACGTAGTTCCGTTCCACTTCAGCCCCAGCAGGCTTTCCATATCATCGTAGAGAAAATCGAGACGGTCTTCTCCTCGAATTTGGATACTAAAATGGAAGCCAGCACCAAAAAGTACTGACTTCCTTCAAGAATTAGACAGTATAATGTTACTTTCCTTATAATTGTTGATTTATTATTTTTCTTTCCAATCAATATCTTCGCATTTTATCATAATTTCGTTATAGTCATAAAATACTAGAAAATTATGTATCCAGAATCCATCTTGATCCTTTAATACCTCACCATATAAATAGTCATCAAAAGGAAAATCCTTTAAATTTAGGCTAGCATGGTACTCTGTCACATTCTGATGTATAAGATATCCATGATAAGGAACATCATCATTATGGTAACCAGATAACTCCACCACTATCTTATACTTACCTTGCCATTCTTTTTTTTCATAAGGGAGCAAGGCAATGCTTAGAATTTTCGCATCATGAAACTCTCCATTTTCTAATAAGTGGCGAAGTTCCAAAGAAAATTCTTTACTATATTTTTTGAGTTCACTAAAATAGTCTTGAAGCATTTCATTCCACTTCTCATTTGCATGTTCATCTTGAAAAGAAAGTCTTTCCTTCGTAAAATATTTCATTATATTTCATCCTTTCTATGCCGGACAGAAATTGAATACAGGAGATCCTGAAGGTACAGGATAAGTTGAAAAGAAAAAATCGGATCCATTATAATTACCTGCCACACCTATCCATCGCGAAACATCTGGAAGTTCAATTGCCTCTGGGGCATTCCAATCCCAGCCAATCTTTTCTTTCAAAATTTTTATAACAGATGCAGGTGGCGGCCCAGATTTATGTGAAGTAGATCCATTATCATTTTGCGAATATTCTTTACCTTTGTAATACACATGAATATGCTTTTTTCCGCCGTTATAATGCGGTGCGTCTACGCGGGCTTTTAACCCTCCTCCAAGATCATATTTGCCAACACTACTAGAACGGAGACTGGTTGCTGGGGACGGGGATGGTTTCGGTGGATTTTGAGGTATCGTCCACGGTCCTATTAGTTCATATACCCATGTAGCAGAATATGGATGCCCTTCGTAATAACCGTAGTCCTCTCCCTCCATATGGTATTTTACGATATAATCTGCAGCGTCTGGATGTTTTGAAATATATATTTCATATGCTCTTTGTGCGCCAAACAGCGTAGCATAATGATATCCAGGAAACGTACCGCTGGGATCACTTAAACTTACAGGATTATTTATGCAATAAACAAACATATTTTGAGAGTGAATACCCATTCCTGTATCCACATATCCATCGGCATTCAAGAACCTACCGATTTCGGGATCATAGTACCTGGAATTGAGATAGTAAAATCCCGTCTCGGTATCGTAGTAATACCCCCGGTAGCGGAAGGGAGCCGACTGCTCAAATTGAGCAGTCGGCCTTTATAAAGTCTCGTATTATAACTGTATTTTTTCTCCGTCTATAATTAAATAGTATCCGTCTGAATAATTTATGTTTCCGTATATGAGAACTGTGTAATAATCAGAATTCCCATTTTTAGTTATTATTGTTCTCAATTTTGAATGACTACTATCGGTAATATCTATTTTTCCTCCTTTACAAAGTGTAGCACCCCAAAGATAAAAATCATTTGTATTTTCAACCTCGATAATTTTATAATTACCGTTTCTATTTAGTTCATCTCGTATTGTATTGGTCGAAAATATATTAGGAATTTTATATCCTGTTTCTGTTTTTGGAATAACGCAAAATGCGTCTGAACTAAAAATTAGTGATGATTCATTGCCGTCAACAGTATCTTCAATCTCACCAATTCTTATATAATGAAAGACGTCCTGCGGTGATTTAAAATGAATAACCAAATTTTCTATAGGGATCAGAAATGATATTGCACAAACAATAATACATAAAATTAAAGAAACGATAATATTTCTCTTTTTTCTAAAAGTATTTGACTTTCTCATCAAAATAAAAATTATCAAGAATATTATTAAAAATAACACAATTCTAAACAATCCATATAACATAAAAATTCTCCTTTAAGATGTTTGAGGTGAAGGAACCCATTGACCAGTCTGTATAAGAATATATACAGCAGCTATAGCCCATCCACTCACATTTGCGTTTGTATAACTTGTAATGTTCGTATTTTCATCCCATTTGACCGTTGTAGATCCTTCAAACCCCACTTTGAGCTGAGAAAGATCCGCTTTAATACTGAATGAGTTCGTTGTATCGCCATCTTTAACAGAACCACTTATTCCTATGTTATCAAGTCCTAAGCTAACATTCAGAGTAAAACTTTCTATATTGACTTTTAATCCAGCTGATGATAAAAGCCAATTATCACTTCTCCCTTGAGCGTAAACGGAGACAGGGCGTGTTGAATCTCCAGATTTTGAAATTGTAGTTGCTGTTCTAGTACCGGATTTCACTGTAATTGGTGATGGATCGGGGATATACTGAGTTGGTGGTGGGGCTACTTGATGTACCACCGTTGTGCCTGCACCAAAAAAGCTATCAATTGAGACACCAGCGGTTAATACAGCAACTTGATTGCCAAGAGCAAAACCAGCTTTAATCGCGTCGATTGCAGAATGCCCTGATGGATCAGAATACATAACTGGGTTATTCATACAATAGGCAAACATATTTTGGGAATGAATACCCTGCGCATTATCAATATAGCCATCCGCATTGATAAACCTGCAAGTTTGGGGATCGTAGTACCTGGAGTTTAGGTAGTAAAGCCCGGACTCGGTATCATAGTAATAGCCCCGGTAGCGGAAGGGGTTGCGTTCGCCAAGGGTCTGCCACATGGTGCCGCCGCGGCCTACCTCCTGCCCCCATGCATCATACAAATATTCTACCACCATATTCCCGCCGCTGTCCAGGATGCCGACGTGGTAACATCCACACAAAAGCCAAAGCCCGCCAAATGGCGGGCCTTGGCGGTTCCTTTACATATGTGAATAAAAATAGTGAATGATATCATACCCACAGGTTATAGTGAATATACCTGCTGACAACATAAGGAGAAAATAGATTAATTGCCCTTTTGCTTTATCTTTCCCCCAATCCGTGCTTTTCCAAAAACCTCGGATATAGATTACGGTCATGCCGCCTGTCCCAATTCCTAGAAGCCCCGTTAGAAGGGGAGGATATATTTTCCCATCCTTTTGTGTAAAGTAAAGCAACACAAATAATGATGACAAACCAAACGGCAAGCCAAAGCAAAGCCATATAATGATAACGTATCGCTTTCATAAAGTTTTACCACCTCTCTAACGCATGGCCTTTACCGGAAACCAGAACACCATTGCCCGCTCTACATCTTCATCCCTCCAAGAATCACATAGTATTAGTTTTCCTGCTAAGAACAGTTCTTCCGATTCTGTTAAGCCGTACTGGACTTTCATATCATGTGCTTTCATATAGTAATAATATGTCGGCATAGTTGGCACCTTCATTGTATAACTGACCCCGCCATGTATATCTGTTCCTACACCAATTCCTCCATTTATTTGTCCGCCGATGGGAGGGTCATATTCATGTTCTTCACCTGCTTGGAAAATTGCGTCACCCCCTAAATAACCAGCCGCACCACCGGAAAAACCAAAATTGTAGGATTTTCCAATTAAATGATCGACGGTCTCTAATTCAGTTCTTTGGTAGAATAAACCAATCCCCGCACTAACTACTCCAACATGCGCTTCAGGAGACATAAGAAACTGTATGCTTCCTTTATCATCCCAATAGATACCGATTGAGTAAGAGACGCCTAATATAGCAGTAGCATTTACATTTAATCCAAAACCACGTGTCCAAAACCCACTGAGATCTGTATTGGTTACAGGATTGTTGTCGCAGTACTTAAATAAATTCGTAGGGATGGCATCTTCGCAATAAATAAGCCCATCCGCATTGATAAACCGGCAGGTTTGGGGATCATAGTACCTGGAGTTGAGGTAGTAGAGCCCGGATTCTTGATCGAAGTAATACCCGCGATACCGGAAGGGGTTGAGATGGCCCAGAGTAGAGGACATCGCCCCGGAGACAAGCTTCACCTTTCCCCACACATCATACACATATTCTACTACTTGGTTGCCGTCGCTGTCCAGGATTCCGATGACGTCCCCTTGAATGTTCTTCACATAGTAGTAGCTTTCCCCATCGGAAAGGAATCCCAACAGGCTTTCCGTGTCGTCATATAGGAAATCCAGCCGGTCGTTTCCGGTGATCTGAGTGAGAATTGTCGACCCGTTCAGATAGTATTCGGTCGTGACCCCGTTTACTACCTTCTTGGTCCGAATACCGCTGTCATTGTAGCTGTATGTGGCCGTGGTCCCCGCCTTCGAGAAACCTGCCAGCTCCCGGCCATGCTGCCAGGTAAAGGCCATCCCGTCCCGATAGGTCAGCGGATTGCCGATTTCATCGTAGGTAATCGTCTGCCCGTTAAAGCTCGTCAGTTTGTCCTTCCAGTTGGCGTCTCCGTATCCATACACCGCGTCCTCAAAGCACACGTCGTCGTTTAAGTCGCATGAATA